>DAIOTP010000143.1:0-8419 GCA_036751905.1 Cryomorphaceae bacterium | reverse complement strand
GAGCGTTGATGCTTACGGGCTCCTTGCTCACAGGATGCTCAAATTGTGCCACTCGGGCGTGGAGGTGTATGCTGGCATCGGGGTTGCTGCGGGGTGCTCCGTACTTGAGGTCGCCCTTGATGGGAAAACCGGCTGCGGCGAGCTGACAGCGTATTTGGTGGTGGCGGCCGGTGCGGGGCTGCACCTCCAGCAGGGTGTAGCGGTCGGCCTGGGCCAGGATGCGGTAGTGTGTTTCAGCGCGCTTGGCACCTTTGGTGCCGGACTTCACGGGGCGCGACTTGTTGCGGGCTTCGTCCTTTATGAGGTCATGCACGAGCAATCCCTCGGGCAGCTGTGGTACGGGCGCCACGCATGCCCAATAGGTTTTTTGCACCTTTTTTTCCTGAAAAAGTGCATTGAGGCGGCTGAGCGCCTTGCTTGTTTTTGCGAAAAGCACCACACCACTCACGGGCCTGTCGATGCGGTGCACCACGCCGGCAAATACGTTGCCGGGCTTTTGGTATTTGGCCTTGAGCCATGCTTTCACCACTTCGCTGAGGGGGGTGTCGCCGGTTTTATCGCCCTGAACGATGTCGCCGGGGCGCTTGTTGACGGCTATGATGTGGTTGTCCTCATAGAGCACCTCCAGGTTGGAAGGAGTGCTGCGCGCCATTTAGTACTGCTCTTTTTCGTTGGGAAAGTCGCGGCTGCGCACGTCGTGCACGTACTGGCTTACGGCACCTTTGATGTCTTCGTACAGGTGCAGGTAGCGCCTGAGGAATCGGGGACTGAACTCGTGGTTGATGCCGAGCATGTCGTGTGCCACAAGCACTTGCCCATCGGCAGCGGCACCGGCACCAATGCCTATGGTGGGCACTTCAATGGCGAGGCTCACCGCTTCGGTGAGGGCTGCGGGAATTTTTTCGAGCACAATGCTGAAGCAGCCCACCGCATCGAGCATTTTGGCATCTTCCATAAGCCGTTGCGCTTCATCCTCTTCTTTGGCGCGCACGGTGTAGGTGCCAAATTTGTAAATGCTTTGCGGGGTGAGGCCGAGGTGGCCCATCACGGGAATGCCCGCACTGAGGATGCGCTCCACGCTTTCGCGGATCTCTTTGCCCCCTTCGAGCTTCACAGCGTGGGCGCCACTCTCCTTCATGATGCGGATGGAGGAAGTAAGGGCCTCCTTGCTGTTGCCCTGGTAAGCACCAAAGGGCAGGTCGACCACCACGAGGGCGCGGTTTACGGCGCGCACCACGGAGGAGGCATGGTATATCATTTGGTCGAGGGTAATGGGCAGGGTAGTTTCGTGGCCGGCCATCACATTGCTGGCCGAGTCGCCTACGAGGATAACGTCGACACCGGCTTCATCTACGATTTTGGCCATGGAGTAGTCGTAGGACGTGAGCATGGCGATTTTCTCGCCGTTGCGTTTCATTTCCTGCAGGGTTTGGGTGGTGATGCGTTTTTTGTTGGAGTGTACAGACATTCAGATAGGGTTGAGGGCGGTAAATGTACGGCTTTTCACAGGTGTAGCTTCGCAGAGCAGGGCAATTTACATGCGTTGCCTTAGTGCTTCGAAGATGACGATGGCGGCGGTATTGGACACGTTCATGGAATCGATGCGTCCGTGCATGGGCACAATGATGCGCTCATCGGCATGCTTCAGCCAAAAATCGCTGAGGCCATGTGCCTCTGAGCCGAGCAAAAAGGCTGAGGGGCTGCGGTAATCGGGCAGGTGGTAAGGCCTTGAAGCGCTGAGGGCGGTGGCATAGCTGCGCACACCCTGGCTGAGGAGCCATTCACGCGTTTGTTCGTTGCTGGCAGCCGCCACAGGTACAGTAAAGAGGGTGCCCACGCTGGAGCGCACCACGTTGGGGTTGTAAAAATCGGTGGCCGGATCGCATACAATGACGCCACTGAGGCCTGCGGCATCGGCGGTGCGGAGCATGGCACCGATGTTGCCGGGCTTTTCGACCCGCTCCAGCACGAGGTACAGCCCAGCCTGCCCGGTGCTTTTTTGGCGCAAAGCCTGCTGCCTGTTCAGCAACTGCTCCAGGCCCAAGTTTTGCATTTGCAGCACAGCGAGTACACCGCCTGTGCCCTCGCGGTAGGCCATGCGTGCATATACCTCCTGGCTCACGGTTACACATTCCATATGCTCCAACGGTATGGGGTATTCCGCATCGGGGATGTAGATGCCCTCGCACACGTAGCATGTGTCTACTGCGAAACCGGCCTGCAGTGCCAGCGACACTTCACGCACGCCTTCGGCCACAAAATGGCCCGACAGCTTGCGCTCCCTTGGCTTTTGCAAGGCCATCACCTGCCTGATGCGCGGATTCTGTGGGCTGCTGATGTGGAGTGGCATGGGCGTAAGGCGGCGTATGGGAGGGGTATAAAATTGATTTGCAATGAAGGGGGCCTAGGCCCGCGGTGTGACAGGCCTCAGAAAGGGGCGTTCGGGCTGAATTTCCCATTGCAGGGGCACACCGGTGACGGGATGCCGCATGGAAAAATGGTAGGAAAGCAGCCGCACCTGACGCTCCATGCCTCCATCGGCGCCGTACTTGCGGTCGCCTACGATGGGGCAGCCTATATGGGCCAGGTGCACCCTGATTTGGTTCTTTTTGCCCGTTTCGAGCTGTACTTCTATGAGGTGGTATTTGGCTTCGGGCCTCACGTAGCGGTAATGGCTCACAGCCCGGGCAGCCCCCATGGAGTTGGGGGGCACCACTTCCATTTTCTGTTTGAATTCTGCGAGGTGGGTTTCAACGGTTCCCTCTGCTTTGGGCGGTGCCGCTTCGGTGAGGGCGAGGTAGCGCTTGGTGTATTCGGTCCAGTGCTCCTTGAGCAGGTCGCGTACTTTTTCACTTTTCGCGTAGAGTATGAGGCCTCCCACTTCCTTGTCGAGGCGGTGCACCACGTAGGCGCGCTTCTTGCCCTTGCTTGATTCCTTGACGTATTCATCCACAAGCTTGTGCAGGGTGGGCTTGCGGGTGATGCCCTCGCCCGAACTGAGCATGCCGGGTGCCTTGATGGCTACGAGCAGGTGCTCATCTTCCCAGTGCAGCTTGAATGGAAGCCGCTTGTGGTGGCCTTTGCGCTCAGCCACCAGCGATACCTCAGCGCCTTTGGGCACGGCGGTGGTCGCAACCTTTTCCACCACCCCGTTGAGGTGTATGCGTCCATTCTTGAGGTACTGCTTGATGGTGTTGTTGCTCGCGCCACCCAGCAATTTGCGCAGGGCGTCGAGCATGGTCATGGCTTCGGGGGCGGTGTACTTCATAAGGGGCAAAAGTACTACCTTTCATTCGTTGTGCCTTGGCGCTGCGGTTTTGCTTTCCGCAAAAAAAGAGATTGCGCAGCCTTGCTCAGCGCGCAAAGCGTGCGAAGGTGCCCAGTGGCAGGGACTGCCCGGAGCTGGAAGGAATGACAAACTCACCGTACTGCACCGACGGCCCGTTGAAATACGTGCCCACAAGGTTGGCGCTCACCACCGCCGAGAGGCCCATGCTGTAGAGGTTGAGTATAAAAAATGCGGGGCCCTTTGCGAGCAGCGCAGCGCAATGGCTGAGCAATTCGGGAAGGCCCTCTTCGAGCACCCACTTTTCGCCGGTGGGGCCGCGGCCATAGGCGGGTGGGTCGAGGATGATGCCCTGGTACTCCCGTCCGCGTTTGGCTTCCTTTGCAGCAAATTTGAGTGCATCCTCCACCACCCAGCGTATGCCATCAAGGCCGCTGAGCTGCTGGTTTTCGCTTCCCCAATGTATCATGTTGCGCACGGCGTCGACATGCGTCACATCGCAGCCCATGGCCTTGGCTGCGAGGCTGGCACCTCCGGTGTAGGCAAAGAGGTTGAGCACTTTGCCCGGCTCCTTCCATTGGGATACGGTGTCGGCGATGAAGTCCCAGTTGTCGGCCTGTTCGGGAAATACACCCACATGGCCGAAGGTGGTGTAATCCAACTTAAAGCGGAGGTCGAGGGGGCCGTGTTGGTACTGGAGTTCCCAGGGTGCGGGATTGCGGCCGCCTTTGAGGTGCTTCCAGCCATCGTTGGTGCCGGTGCGCTGCCGCGACTTGGATGAATCGCGCACAAAGCGGGCGTCGGCCTGCCTGTCCCATTCTTTTTCCGGAAGGGCGGGACTCCATATGGCCTGTGGTTCAGGACGTATAAGCACCTTGTTGCCGAAGCGCTCAAGCTTTTGAAAGTGGCCTGAGTCGATCAGTGCATAGGTTTTCCAATGGCGGGGGCTGCGCAGTTCCATGGGGTGAAAATAAGGGTTTTTGCCAAGGGCGAATCCCAGGCAGGACATGTGGCAGCCCGCATGTGCCGTTTGGTATGGGGCTTATTTGGAGCCAGGGTCAGGCTTTTCCTCTTCGGTATCGTCAACTTCAGCACCGGTGGCTTGGTCAGCCTCCTGAGCGCTTGCCGCTTCTTCCTCAGGAGCTTCCTCAGCTTGTACAGGAGCTTCAGGAGCGGAGACGCCTTGTGCTTCGTCGGCTTTTACCTCGGTGGCTTCCACTTCGGGCGTTTCCGATTCGGGTATGAGCAGGCCTTTTTGCAGCAGCGCATTGTACCACTTGATGAACTTGCGTATATCACTGTTGTACACCCTCTCGGCATCGTGTTCGGGCAGCACTTCGGTAAAAAAGCCGCGCACAGCCTTGTCGTTGGTGGTATCTACATCGAGGGCGGCACCCTGGGTGTGTTTGTACACCCGCTCCATAATTTCGCTCAGGGGCATATCGCCGTCCATGGTGTACATGGATATATCGCCGAGGGCGCTTACGCGTTGGGTTTGGCCTACAGCCATTTTCTTGCCGTTGTCGAGCGATGCTACAATGACCCCACCGCGCGATTGGCTAAGGATTTGGTACAATCCGGGCTTGCCGGCAATAGAAATGATTTTTGAAAGATCCATTCAGTGGTTTCGAAATAAGGCCACAAAGCTAATGCTTTCCCGCTTTACTTCTCCAGTGCCAATTTGGTGTGGTGCACGCCAGCCTTGTGGCTGATGCCAAGTACGTATATGCCTTGCGGCAAATTGGGCAAATCGAGGGTAAGCCGCTCGCCTGCGCGCAGGTTGATGCTGCGCTCGTGCAGCAATTTTCCTTGTACGTCGGTGATGCGCAGGAAGTCAGCATCGGCTCTGGCAGCGATGTACACGGCACCCTGGCTCGGATTGGGATAGATGTGGAAGGCCCCATCCATGAGGCTGGTCGCCGATGCCACGCCGAATACAAACTCCTCACTCAGTGTAGCGCAGCCATCCATGTTTCGGGCGCTTACCTGATAAATTCCTTCCTGCTCCGGGGTGAAGCTGGGCGCTGTGGCTCCGGGTATGGCCACCCCTTCGAAGTACCATTGCCAGGTGTTGGCTTCACCATTGGCTATGAGGTTGGGCGATTCAAAAATGATGAGGGGCTGTGGTGGTGCCGGTTGAAACTGTACGTCTATGGTGCTGCCCGATTGCAGGCATCCCTTGGCGTCATTTGCCGTAAGGCTGTACACGCCACCCTCGGTGATGGTGAGTACAGGGCCGGTTTGTCCATTGCTCCAGAGGTAATTGGTGTATCCTTCCTCGGCTCCTATCAATACTTCTGTGCCTTCGCAATGGTTGCCAATGGGCACAAATACGGGAATGGGTTCAATGCTTTTCAACAAGGTACCAAAGGCATCGAGCTTGCCCTGGCCCCAGCGGAAGGTGGGCAGGGCTCCTGTTTGCAGGTCGGCGAGGGCGCTGGCTACTACGGCCTCTTTAAAATCATGGTAGGTGGCATTGGGGCAGCGCTCGAAGAAGAGGGCGGCCGTACCCGCCACGATGGGCGAAGCCATGGAGGTGCCTCCATTTACAAAATGCATACCACTGAAAGCGAGGTTTTCATCCATGCTGGCCATCATTGCGGCAATGGATGCCAAGCGGCCTGAGCCGAGCACCACGTCGCCTGTGGCTGCGAGGTCGGGCTTGAGGCGCTGGTCGCGGGTAGGCCCCGCGCTGGAGTTGATGGAGAGCAGGCCCGCCACCACATGGGGTGGGTACGTTTTGGTGGTCCCCCAGAAGGTTTCAAAAGTTTCCTGGTTGGTGTAATTGGCTACCGTCACTACTTTGTCGGAGCATGCCCATGAGCTCACCATGGTTTGGAGCTTGTCGGGCAGGCGGTAGTGCGCCATGGGGGGATACGTTGCCACACCGGGCAGGTTGGTGCTCACCATGTCGCTCAAGCCGAAATCGGCCCTGGACCACACATCGATGCGGCCTCCGCCCGTGGTGGCAAGGCGCCAGCGGTATTGGTTGCTGAAGGGCTGGGTAAGTACCATTTGTATTTGGTATTGGTCACCGCGCTGGCCTACCCATGTTTGCACTACGCCGATGATGGCGTTGTTCCAGCGTATGGTGTCCTGGATGATGACATCGAGGTTGGCCTGGGCGCTGCGCCAGCCGGCGTAACCACGAAAAGCGAAGCTGGGTGATATCACGTCGGCACCGAAAGTGAAGCGTGTGTTTTCAAAGCCCTCTACATCGGCCCAGGCTTCAAGGAATACCGCTCCTTGCCCGCCGAATGCGTCCGGATTGAAGCGAAACCAAGTGAACGCGGTATCGGTTTCTGGAATGTCGTAACCCAGGTGCCAGGGTGCCCAATCGTTGGCATTGCCAGCGGCGCTGACCAAAGCCCTGCCTGGGGCTGCATCGAGCAGCGTCTCAATGCGCAATGCGGCGGCATCGAGCGCATCGTGTGAACCAAGGTAGGTACCGAGGCTCGCATTGATCACCACGGGCTTGCCGATGGCCTCGGCACGGGCCAAAATCCATTCTATGGCATCGGCGATGGAGCTGGTCCAGTTGGGCAAAGCGAAGTTGGTGGATACCACGATAATGTCGGCTTCGGGTGCTACACCTACGAAATCGCCGGTGGCATTGCCATTGCCCACCCCTACTCCACTCACGGTGCTGCCGTGGCCCGACCATTGGGCCTGGTCAACGTGGTTGCTGATGCCCGCATTGATGTCTTCGGCGGTCCATTCCTGCCCGTAGTTGAATGGTTGCGGCACCCTTTGTGGGTCGTTGGCAGCCTGGGTATGGTCCCAGAGGGCTATTACGCGGGTTGAGCCATCCTCATGTTGAAAGTCGGGATGGTCCAATTCGATGCCTGAATCGATAAAAGCCATAATCACATCCTTGCCTTTGTAGGCTTCGGGCAGTGGCGACACGCCTGCGTGCACCGGTGCTACATTGTTGGTGATGAGCGCCACATCGCTGAGCATTTCGCCTTTGGCCCAGTCATATTCCACGCAAGTGATACCGGGTTGGGCTGAAATGCTGCTGAAGGCACTGGCGGGAAGACGCACCGATACGATGTTGTTGAAGACTGCCTTGACGGCGCCTCCATGTTCACGGACAAATCCGAAGATGGCATCCACATCGCCGCGCAGGTACACTGGAAATTCGGTGCCGGGCTCAGCCTGGGCCAAATCGGCCTTGAGGCCAAAATTTATGAGATCGCGGGTGGGAGCCTGCCGGGGTTGTCCAAAAAGCAAAGCAGGTAAGCACAACAAGGGGAGAATCAGGCGGTACATGGTTTGTTATTTTGTGGAACTAAGGTATTGATAATCGGGAAAATTTTCGAGGAAACTTACCCTTCTTTCTTGGAATTCTACTTTCATCATGAAGTGTTCTAAGCCATTGGTGAGCGCAATGTAGGGTGCACCAATGCTACGGTTGTAACGCACTACCTGGTTGAAGGTTTCGGGACCTATGGCGACTGTGGGAGCTTTGCATTCCACCAGCAAAACGGGTTGGCCCAAATTGTTCATGCACAGCAGGTCATAACGCCCTTGGCGCTGGTGGTGCTTTACTTTGCGCTCCAGGCTGAACAAACCTGCCGGAAAACCTTTTTCTTTGACCAAAAATTGAACGAAGTGCTGGCGCACCCACTCTTCGGGAGTCAGCACCAAATATTGTTTTCGCAATGGATCGAAAATGAGTGTTTTACCCTTATCTTCGACGATTTTGAACGGAAACGAAGGCAAATTGAGTACGTGCATCACAAAACGAAAGTAGCATGAAAACGAAAAAGGAGATTGTAGAAAATTGGTTGCCCAGGTACACGGGTGTGCCTTTGGACGAATTCAATGATTACATACTCCTCACCAATTTTGACGATTACGTGCACCGGTTTGCGGCATTCCACAACGTGGATGTGCGCGGACTCGAAAAGGCCATGCCAAGTGCCCACGCCGATGGGGTGAGCATGATCAACTTTCAAATGGGCAGTGCCAATGCCGCCACCATCATGGATTTGCTCAGTGCCATAGCCCCGAAGGCGGTGTTGTTTTTGGGCAAATGCGGTGGTCTCAAAAAAAAGAACAATGTAGGCGACTTTATACTTCCCATCGCCGCGGTGCGTGGTGAGGGTACCAGCATGGATTACCTGCCCG
>DAIOTP010000142.1:0-8531 GCA_036751905.1 Cryomorphaceae bacterium | reverse complement strand
CGCTTTTCGATTTGAGGAAATCAATAAAATCACTGACTTCTTTTTTCATGGCATCCGGTAGGCTGGCCAGCTTGTTGTAGATGTCTAAATCAGTCATTACACTAAGGTAATTGTTTTTAACCTAAAAACGGAAATTTACGGGAGTTTGACATGGGAGCAGGCTTGGATGATGGCTTGGGCCATTCCGAGAGGCGGGCCCCGCAAAGCGCGGCTTATTGCCCTCGGCATTTCCGACAAGGACAGTTTTGATACTGCCTGCCGCTCCGCCGATATAGCGATCATCGGCAGCGCGTTTATTAAGGAGCTGATGCGGGATGCGGGGGGTGAGGCGATTGAGGGGTTTGTGAAATCCGTCAAGAGGAAAGCAGAGCCTGTGATGACTTGAAGCCGAACGCGCTCATAATTGATCAATCAAGCGAGCTTGGCAACTCAATTGATATCTGATGTTGTTAATTTCATCATCTAAGATGTTTGAAGTTTGTTTTCGGCATGATCTGGAAAGTAATCCTTCATTGCGAAAGCTTTTTGAGAATCTCCCTGTATGGCTTAATGGGATGATGGATAAATCCAGCAACGGTAAATAAAGGCTCGATTGTTGGTGAAGGCCGAAGTTCGCATTTTCCTGTTCACCCAAAGGAAAACTTGCCGCTAGTTCAAGTTCCGTTTGCGGTTCAAAACGCAACGGCCCAGAAGTGGGGCTGGGTGCGAAACATCAAAGAGGGCCGAAAAAAAGAGTTTATCCCTCTTCCTCGTCAAGGTGAGATTTGTTGTCCACCTCCACCTGTTGCTCTTTGGTATCCTTAAGGCTCAAGTAAGGCCTGGGCGGATCTTTTTCAGTTTGGTCCTGGTCTATTTCGGGCTCTTCATCCTTTTGCAATTCAGGTTTGGCTTTGGTTGCTCCCTGCGCCTCAGTTTCTGAACCGTCTATATGGCTATCACCCCCGCCAAATTTTTCTTTTTTGTCATTCAACTCTTTTTCACCTTCCATTTTCTCGGCGGTTTCTATTTCCTCTTCGCGGTTGATGTTGTTTTACAATCCACGATTCTTATTTGAACTTTCCATAGCCTTTTATTTAAGTGGCATCATAAAGGTAGCGCAGCCAGAGCATCTTTGATTCTATTTCGGGTATCCTTTAATATACTTTGGATTAGTCGATCATCGCGCTTTTGGGTCCGCGGTAAATGGGATCTTTTACCAAAGTTGTGGCTCTTTGCTGAATTGTCGGCGCTTTCTCTGCCCAGTCCAATTTGCTCTAAAGGTTATGGCGGCACGCGTCATTTGGCCTGTATAAATTAGGCTCAGATTTTCCTTTTCGGAAAATACAATTTCTCGGCGTCTGCTTGGGTCGATACAAGATGTGGATTGGACGATGTTAAGGAGCCATCCGTCAAAATTGGAGTAAGATTAGCGCAAGAAGGGACTAAGGTATCGACACTTTACCCTGCATATCACCGTATAAAAGCTTACCTTGCTTAGCACATGCCAATCTAAAAGTTCAAAAATTTTGCTTAATCTGAATGTTTCTGGCAATAAAGCGGATGAGTTTACGGCCTATAAAGTGGCCCTTGACGAGGCGGCCATAGTGGCCATCACCGACCAAAAAGGCCGCATCACCCATGCAAATGATAACTTTTGCGCCATTTCCAAATATACCCGTGAGGAGCTCATCGGCCAAGACCACCGCATCATCAATTCCGGTTACCACGACAAGGCTTTTATCCGCAATTTGTGGCATACCATTGCCAATGGCAACGTATGGAAGGGTGAGATTTGCAACAAAGCCAAAGATGGTAGCATATATTGGGTGGCCACCACCATCGTGCCATTTCTTGATGAGAAGGGCAAGCCATACCAATATTTGGCCATAAGGGCTGATGTAACCCAACGAAAACAGGCCGAAAATCAACTAAAAACGAGCCTGAAGAAAACACAGGATTACCAATATGCGCTCGATGAGTCATCCATTGTGGCCATTACCGACCAAAAGGGCATCATCAACCATGTGAACAATAACTTTTGCGCAATATCCAAATATACCCGTGAGGAGCTCATCGGCCAAGACCACCGCATCATCAATTCCGGTTACCACGACAAGTCATTTATCCGCAATCTTTGGAATACCATCTCAAATGGAAAAATTTGGAAGGGTGAGCTCTGCAACAAGGCCAAAGATGGCAGCATATACTGGGTAGCCACCACCATTGTACCCTTTCTTGATACCAATGGCAAACCGTACCAATATCTGGCCATACGGTCCGACATCACCGAACAAAAAACGGCCGGGCAGAAGTTGATCAAGGCCAACAGGCTTTATGTTTTTCTAAGCTCAATTAACCACAGCATCCTGCACATTACCAATATACAAGAGCTGCTTGACGAGGCCTGTACCATTGCCACCGTGATTGGCACCTTCAAAATGGCTTGGGCCGGATTGCTCAATCCGGAGGGCAAGCTCAATATTGTAGCAGCCTCAGGTTTTGAGGAGGGCATAAAAGAACTCGACCGCTTTTCTGGTAAAGACTTTAGCTCCGGTATACTTCGGCTTTCTCAGCCTGGCAAAGTCTTGTTTTCCGGGGAATACTTATGCTGCAACAATGTGCTGGAGAATAGGGAGTTGCTGCCGTGGAGAGAAGACTATATCAGGCTTGGCGTTGCTTCCAGCATTTCATTGCCCATCAAGAAAAGTGGAAAAGTAGTTGGGGTATTTCATGTGATCTCTGATCAGGTCGAATATTTCGATCACGAAGAAATTACATTGCTCGTTGAATCTGTAAGTGATATATCCTTCGCACTTGAGAATTATGACCACAATGAGAAGCACAAAGCTGACGAAATAGAACGGGAAAGGCTCCATGAGCTGCACCGTTTGCTCGCTGACAATACCACGGATTTGGTGGCACTTCATGATGCCAATGGCATATTCCTCTACGTGAGCCCATCCCATAAAGACATCCTTGGCTATGAACCTCAAGTTCTGATTGGTTGTGATCCATACACGCTGATGCACCCTGATGATATCCCTCTAGGGCGCGATGATAACCATACAGGTACCATGCCAGCTAAGGTCACAGAAGCCTTGGAACTAAGGCTAAGACACATTGATGGCCATTACGTATGGTTGGAGTCCAAATGGACACCTATTTTTGATGAATCGGGTACCAAAGTTGTTAAAATTCAATCGACTTCACGCGACATTACGGAGCGCAAATTGGCAGAGGAACGCTTGCGGAAGAGTGAAGCCTTCATATCCAGTGTACTTAACTCATTAAGTGCTCACATTGCCGTTGCCGACAGCAGTGGTGCCATCCTTTCTGTGAATGAGGCATGGCGGCAATATGGACGAGAAAATGGTGTAATCGGCCTTGACCGTACTTGTGAAGGCAGCAACTATTTCGAAGTTTGCCGAAAGGCCATAGCCAATGGTGACAGAACAGCCGCAACGGCGCTAAAAGGTATGATGGATGTCCTCAAAGGGCGCAGGCCGACATTCTACATGGAGTACCCTTGCCATTCACCAACCGAAAAACAGTGGTTTGGATTGAGGGTAATGCGTTTCGAAAAAGATGACTCATTGATCGTCATCGCACATGAAAACATCACAAATCTTAAAAAGGCACAGCAGGAACGCGACCGTACGCTGTTTGAGCTGGAGGAGCGCGTGATATCCCGTACGGCTGAGCTCAATACCCGCAATGAGAACATCACCGACAGTATAAATTATGCCAAGCGCATACAAGTGGCCTTGCTTCCCAGGCAATCAATTCTCGAAGAGCTCTTTCCAAACTCGTTTATTATCAGCGAGCCACAGCATATTGTGAGTGGCGACTTTTTTTGGTGCCACATGAGCCGAAGCCGCAAAATCATTGCCGTAGCTGATTGTACCGGACATGGGGTGCCGGGCGCACTCATGTCCATCATTGGTAACAACATCTTGCAGCACATCGTGGTCGAAGAGCGTATTGAGAATCCCTCTGAGATTCTTGAAGTGCTTGATAAGCGGCTCCTTCAAGCCCTGCGAAGAAATACGGATGATTTGCAAGATGGCATGGATATTTGTCTCTGCATCGTTGACACCCACTTCGGTGAAATCTTTTTTGCCGGGGCCCAGCGCCCATTGTTTATCACTGACCGCAAAGGAAGGGTAAAAGAATTGCGTGGAAGCCGAGCAAGTATCGGCGGCGATGCTGATGGAAGGATAAAACGCTTTGATACACATCGACATTCCTTATTTCCTGGTCAACGGATATACCTGAGCTCTGACGGTTATTACTCCCAGTTTGGTGGTGAGCATGGCAAGAAATTTCTGAAAACCCGCTTCAGGCAAACCCTTGAGCGTATGCAAGGGTTAAGCATGCAGCAACAAGGTATTGCGCTGCTACAAGTATTCAAGGATTGGGCCGGAAGCAATGAGCAGGTTGATGATGTAATGGTGGTTGGCATAGAGCTTTAATGTCTCCTAAGCCTTAAATCGGTTTTCTAACTGCTGCGCCACAGTGAGGCACGCAAGTTTGGCTTTAGCAAAATCCAAAAAGCGCCCACTTATCGAAGGAGTGTAGATGCACTTTTTGAAGGCTAAACTGATGTTTTTTTTTTAAATTACTCATGGCTTGCCCCGTGCCTTATTCATAACTTCGCTACATGGGGGCACGCGCCACAAAGTTCAGTGTTTTTAGCGACGGACTATATCCTTCGGAAGTTGCCTACGTGCTTGTGCACAATGACTTTCAAGATGCCGATTACTTTAAAATTTTGGAGCGCATGGCCGCCCGAATTGCGCCTGGAGGTAAAGAGGTGCAGTTCGACAGCAGGATTGATCCACGCAAGTATTCGCGCCTGAAGCAAGCCTTTGAAAACAAATTGAATGCTATTGATGTGGATGCTTATTACCAGTGGATAAGCCATATCAATTACCTCATCCATACCGATGCCATACCACCCGATGAACAATCGCGTATCCTGAGTGAGGTCGGTACTTACCACAGTGCATGGTTTCATGCGGCAAGCTTCTATGATGCAATGCAGGCCTACGAATCGTATTTGCTCATCCGCTACCGGGAAAAGGATTTGCAAGCCATCCAGCAATTTTTGCAGAAGCACCGTGAAGCTTACCTGCACAATGAGCATGTGCTTGGAGAAGTGAAGCTGCTCACGGAAAAAGTGGTGCGTGCACCCGAGGCACTGCATGCTTTGAGTGCCGAAGAGCTGCGCACTTTGTACACCTATTTCACCAATACGGCCCTCAGCAAGAAGACACGTTACCAGGCATGGCTTGCCTTCCACCTGTACCATGTCAATGCCCGGCAGCCTGAAGCGATGGTGGAGCCTATGGAAGTGCTGGAGAAACAGATTTTTGAAGGGGGCTTCTATTCCCGCAGGATACTTGCCAATTTTTATGCCAATAAATTGTTAATGCTCAGCAAGCTGCATCATTATGAAAAAGCAGTGTATTGCGGTGAGCAGTCGATCAAGCACCGCACCGAGGATTACTTGTATTACCTCAACAACCACTGCAGCGTGCTCATGCATTTGCAGCGCTTTGAGGAGGCATTGCAGCTGATGAAGACTGCCTTTGGCATTCAAAAATCCACACTCGACAGGGGGCGCCGGCTTGTGTTCATAGCCAATTATTGCAGGGCACTCAATGCAGTAGGTGATTACAGGCAAAGCGTACGCATGTCGCGCAGTTTTCTCGATGAAGTGGAAATGAATGTATTCAAATACCGCTGGCAGTATTTTTTCAGGGCTTACCTGTTGGCCTTGCTGCGCATGGGCCAGGCAGATGTGGTGTTGCGCCTTGAACGAAAATACCGGCTTAAGGAACGAGAAATGGCAGCAGGGCGTATACCCCAGCTGTCGCTTATTGCCGCGTGTGCAGAATTTCAAGAGTTGCGGATTACAGAGCAGGCATTTCGCGCACTGATTGAAGCCGCGGGGGCTCAGCCTGAATTCAAAGAACAGGAAGCACTGGAATCATTGCGCAAGGAGTTTGCAACATGGCTGTAAACTTGCCTAAAAGTCCCAATTGTTTTTAACTGATGTATAGAACGAGTCCTTTAAGGTATTCACCCTCAGGGTGAAAAATGCTTATGGGATGATCAGCAGGTTGATGCAACTGGTGCAATATGCGCACTTGCCTTCCCGCTTCCATGGCAGCAGCTGTGATGGTGTGGTTGAACAGCGCCTTGTCAACCACCTGTGAGCAGCTGAAAGTGAAGAGTATGCTCCCCTCAGGGGCCATGTGTATGGCCCGCGCATTGAGCCTTTTGTATGCCTGTACAGCGGCGTGCCTGGCATTGCGGTGTTTCGCAAATGCAGGTGGGTCAAGTACAATAAGGTCATAAGCCTCATCGGCAGCCTCTGGGCTGTTGAGATACTTCAGCGCATCGGCGGAAATGTTGCGGTGCTGAGCAGCTGATAAACCATTGATAACAAGGTGCTCCTCTACCAATTCCAAGGCTTTGTTGCTGCTGTCGAGGCTGTGTACCTCCCTGGCTCCGGCGGCAAGCGCATACATGCTGAATCCTCCGGTGTAGCAAAATGCATTGAGCACCTTTCTGCCCTTGGCGTATGCCCCAAGAAGGGCGCGGTTGTCGCGTTGGTCGAGGAAGAAGCCCGTTTTTTGGCCTTTAGCCCAATTGGCCTTGAAGCGGATGCCGTTCTCACTGAAAATGGTCTCCCCAGGGAGTCCCGCCGGCAGCATATAGCCTTGCTTTTCAGAAGCACTTTTGTGCACAACATGCTCAATGGATTGTTTAAACAATTCCCTTAATGCATTTTCTATCATTGTACTATCGTTTTCCATACCGGCGCTGTGTGCTTGCACTACGGCTACTTTTTCATAGATGTCAATCACCAGGCCGGGCAGCCCGTCTGCCTCACCATGTATGAGGCGGTAGCCCGTGGTAACTTTGGAAGAAAGCCCCAGTGCTTCACGCGCATGCTTTGCTGCGCCCAGTGCCTTGGTGTAGAAAGTTTGATCAATTTTGCTTTCGCCAAAATGCAGTATGCGCAGGGCAATGCTTCCGCCGCCAAAGTGGCCCGTAGCCAGCACGTTGCCAGAGGCATCGCTCAGCTGCACATGTTCACCTTCGTCGAGCGGTGGCACATTTCCGGCCAGGGCGCCTGAAAATACCCAGGGATGTCGGCGCTTCACACTGATTTCTTTTTTCGGCTTGAGGCGGAGCATGGGGTAGGTCATGGAGCTAATTTTCCGCAAAGGTAGGTATACATCGCTCAATGCGTCATGGCAACTTGTGGTGGGTGCAAGATTTGATTAGCCTAACCAGCGCAGCTCTTGGTTGTCGTTTATCTGCAATATTCTATTGTCATTCAGCCAATAGAGTGTAGTCATTACATCTTTTGATTTAAATGGCAGCGATGCTTTAAGTGACTCAAGCGTGCAAGGGCCACTTTCGATGGCTTGTTTGATCGCCTCCTTCACTTTAGCGCGTTCACTTACATTGCCATCCGCGAGCTTTCTGCGTTCAAGGCACACATCGCACTGCCCGCAGGCCGTGGCATTGTGTTCTCCAAAGTAATGTACCAGTTGCACAGAGCGGCATACCAAGTTGTTGCCTACATAGGCCGTCATCGCTCCGACTTTCTTGAGAAGGCGCTTTCGGTGGGCGTCAAGCACTGAATTTTTCAGCTGCAAGTGCTCCGGGCGCACGCGGTGCAGGGGCAAGCTGAGGAAAGGGAGGTCGGTCTGGGCCTGGTATTCAATCACCTGCAATTTATGTAGCAGCTTGAGATGCTCGCGCAGCTGCTCGGGAGTGGTTTTGAGCCTGTTGGCCAAGCTGTTTTCGCTTATTTTGATGGGTTGATCGAACACGCCTTCGTAGCTTCGGAGCAGGATTTGAATGAGGGGTGTGTGCTTGGGGTTGCCCACTTCAAAGCTGTACAGGTCTTTGTCTCTGAGTAGCATACGGATGCGTGAGGGATTGTGTACGGCTTCACTGAGGCTGATGTAGCCACCCATTTCGAGCATTTTGAGCGCATGGTAGCACTGCAAAGGCCTAAAGTTATATTTTTTGGCGAAAGCCTCCAGGTTAAATGGAAACGGCTCCAATACCTGAGTGCCCAATGCCATTTGAAGGTGGTTGCTCAAGGCTCTGTATACCTGCCTGATGTACTTGTCGTCGGGAACCTGTTCGCGTACACGTGTGGCAATATCCTCGCAATCACTGCTGCCAACGAGCATGATGCCATAGGCCTTCTTTTCATCGCGGCCACCGCGACCAGCCTCCTGAAAGTAGGCCTCTATGCTTTGGGGTACACCGAGGTGCACCACAAATCTCACGTCGGGTTTGTCAATACCCATCCCGAAGGCATTGGTGGCCACCACCACCTGTGCCTTGCCCTTGATCCACAGCTCTTGGGTAGCATTGCGCTCCTCGTGGTTCATGCCGGCGTGGTAGGGAAGTGCGCTGATGCCATTGGCCCTTAAGAGGTGGGCTTCCTGTACGGTGGCCTTGCGCGCACCCACATACACGATGCCCGAGCCGCCGATGCGCTTGATGATATTGAGCGT
>DAIOTP010000141.1:3892-8578 GCA_036751905.1 Cryomorphaceae bacterium | reverse complement strand
ATAAGTAAAGACAAAAATTACAAAGCATGGAAATCACTCAATTCAACCGCGAAACCAAAGGCTTTTTTAAAGCTGAAGAAGATGGCGCCGAAGCCGGGCGTATGACATACTCTTGGGCCGGTGCAGAAAGGTTCATCATCGACCACACCGAGGTCAATCCCGACTTCAAAGGCAAAAATGTGGGAAAGCAATTGGTGATGGCTGCGGTGGAATTCGCCCGAGCCTCCAAGCTTAGGATCATTCCCCTGTGTCCGTTTGCCAAAAGCGTATTCAATCGTACTCCTGAGATCAGGGATGTGCTTTAGCAACACCTTCCATGGATATCGGTTGTGCATTTCAGCATCGATAGGTACATATACGCAATGGTTTAATTTATACTTTTAGCTCCTTATTGTTGAAGCAAACCAAGCCCGGAAATTAACCCATGGCTCAACCACCGCATCCAATGGACACCTCCGAACTCCTCATCACCCTGCGCGGATTTTCAATATTTAATCATGTCCCCGATGCCCAACTTATCTGGTTCATTGAGCAATCAGAGTTGATCCACCTCAAGGAAGGAGAGGCAGTATTTCATGCGGGTGAACCCATCGAATATACCGTTCTTGTAATCAGCGGCATGTATAAGTTGGTGAGGGTAATGGACCATCAGGAAAGAGAAATAAGCCGCAAATCTACCGGTGAAGTATCTGGTTTTCTGCCCTTTTCCCGTGCAGGCAATGCCACCGCAGTAGGTAAGGTGGTGGAACCTTGCACCATATTGCGCCTGCACAAACGGCATGAACGCACCATGTTGCGCGACCATTATGAGCTCAGCCAGTGCCTGGTGCATGAAATGACCACCCGCGTGCGGGAGCTCACCAGTTTTCAAAAGCAAACCGAGAAAATGGCCGCCCTTGGCAAGCTCAGCGCCGGATTGGCCCATGAACTCAACAACCCAGCCTCAGCCATTGTGCGCAGTGCGCTCTCCCTGAAGCAGCACCTCCGGCTACAGCCTGAAAAATTCAAGCGCGTGATCAAAGCCCAGCTCAGTGATGAGCTCACCGACCGTATCAATGACCTGCTTTTCGCAAAAATTGATGCCCCAGCGGTGCAGCTCAGTTTACTTCAGCGCAAGTCCAAGGTGGACGACCTGATGTACATGCTTGAAGATTATGGCATTGACGAGGCCGATGAGCTCGCCGAAAATCTCGCAGAATTTGGCTTCGAGGAGAAAGAACTGAAGTCGCTCATTGACGAGTTGCGCCCTGAAGACCGCCCTATGGTGCTGCGCTGGGTGAGCGACAACCTCACGCTCGAAAAAACTGTGGCCGACATCCACGAGGCATCAGAACGTATCGCGAAGCTCGTGCAATCGGTGAAGGTGTATACCCACATGGACCAGGCACCCGAGAAGGTGCACGCGCGGCTCGAAGATGGTTTGCAAAATACCCTTCAAATGCTCGGTCACAAATTGCGTCAGCATAAAGTAACTGTGCAGACTGATTTTGCGGAAAGCCCCGCACAAGTACCTATTTATGTTAGTGAAATGAACCAGGTGTGGACCAACCTTATCGACAATGCCATCGATGCGGTGGAAGGAGTATCCGGTCCTCAAATTCAGGTGCATACTGCATACAACAAAGCGGAAGCCCTGATCGAAGTTACTGATAATGGAAAAGGCATTCCTGCAGAAATGCTTGGCCGCATTTGGGAGCCCTTTTACACCACCAAGGCGATGGGCAAAGGGACCGGCCTCGGTCTTGAGCTCGTAGCCAACATTGTAGAGCGCCACCGTGGAAAGATTTCAGTAGATTCACAACCCGGCAAAACCACTTTTCGCGTGTGCTTGCCCCTCGCTTAATAAATTATGTCACAAGCCATTATATTCGCCATAGACGATGATCCGCAGGTGCTCAGGGCCGTGGTACGCGACTTGCGTACACGCTACCGCAGCACCTACCGCATTCTCAACACCACTTCTGCACAGGAAGCGCTCGACAGCCTCCTCGAATTGAAAAACCAAGGCGAAACGGTGGCCCTCTTCCTGTCCGACAACCGCATGCCCGAAATGCAGGGGGTCGAATTTCTGGAGAAGGCGCGTACTTTTTTCCCTGAGGCCAAGCGGGTACTGCTCACCGCTTACAGTGATACTGAAGCGGCCATCAAGGCAATCAATGATGTGCAGCTCGACTACTATTTGCTTAAGCCATGGAATCCGCCTGAGGAGAAATTGTACCCCGTGCTCGATGACCTCCTCGAGGCTTGGGAGCAGAGCTATACGCCGCCATTCAAAGGGATCCAGGTGATTGGCTACCAGTTTTCGCCCTTGTCGCACCAGCTTAAAGACTTCCTTTCGGGAAATTTGCTTCCTTACCGCTGGCTCGATGTGCAAACCCAGGCCGAGGCCCGGGAGCTTCTCAACATGAATGGATTGCAGGACGAGCACCTTCCTGCCGTTTTTCTGGAAGATGGACAATACCTCAGGAAACCCAATGTCACCTATCTGGCCCGGGCCTTGGGCCTCAATGTGAATGCCAGCGCCGATCTGTACGATGTGGTCATCATAGGTGCCGGCCCGGCAGGGCTCGCAGCCGCGGTGTACGCCGCTTCAGAGGGTCTTAAGAGCCTGCTGATTGACAAGCGTGCCCCTGGAGGCCAGGCAGGCACAAGTTCCCGCATCGAGAATTACCTCGGTTTTCCGAATGGCTTGAGTGGTGCTGACCTTACCAGGCGTGCCATTACACAAGCCACCCGTTTCGGTGCTGAGTTTCTTTTGCCACAGGAAGTGGCAGGCCTGGAGTTCAACGATCCTTACAAAACGGTGGTGCTCAAGTCGGGGGCACGCATCAATGCCAAGAGCGTAGTGGTAACCACCGGCGTGAACTACCGCACCCTAAAAGCATCCGGGCTGGAGCGGGTCACTGGAGCGGGAGTGTACTACGGAGCGGCCAATACGGAAGCTGCTTTTTGCGCCCAAAAGACAGTCATGATCATTGGGGGCGGCAATTCGGCTGGGCAGGCGGCCATGTACCTGAGCCAATTTGCCGCAAGGGTCATCATACTGATCAGAAGGGATTCTTTGAGTTCCAGCATGTCGAGTTACCTGATCGACCAAATAGAAGGGACGGCAAATATTGAGCTGTGGACGCAGGGCGAGGTCATCGAAGCGCGTGGTGAGCAGCAACTCGAATCGGTGCTTGTACAGTTTCAACCCTATGGCCGTACGGAGGAGCTGGAGCTTGCAGCACTGTTCATATTCATTGGTGCCCAGGCGGTAACGCAGTGGCTCCCGGAGCAGGTGATTAAAGATGCCCGCAACTTCGTGTGCACCGGAGTCGATTTGAAAATCGCCCCCGACTTTAAGAAGCGTTGGAAGCTCAATCGTGATCCTTACCTGCTCGAAACCAGTGTTCCGGGTGTATTTGCTGCCGGCGATGTGCGTTCGGGGGCCATGAACCGGGTGGCCTCGGCAGTGGGAGAGGGCTCCATGAGCATTAGCCTGGTGCACAAATACCTGGCAGAAATTTGACGGCATGATTTATTACAAAACCAACGGCAACTGGCTCGGTGATATTCGCCACTTGTTTACCAGCTACACCATGAAGCGCGTGAGCAGGGCGAGCGGCTTGATGGCCCTGTACACCGCTTTGTTGGCTACGCTCCAAGCAGTCCTGAATGTCGAAAGCCCATGGCATATGGGCACTTCCATTTTTTCAGTGCTCGGATTGGTGCTGAGCATCTTGCTGGTATTCCGCACCAACACGGCCTACGACCGCTGGTGGGAAGGCCGCAAGCAGTGGGGAGCTTTGGTCAACCACACACGTAACCTGGCCATTGCCGTGCAGGTTACCTTTCCGGAAAATGACCTGACTTCACGCAAACGCATGGCCCACCTCATCAGCAACTTTTGCCTGGCTTTCAAGGAGCACATGCGCAGCGGCCCGAAACTTGAGGAGCTCGTTGACTTAAGCCCTGAGGAGGCCGCCCTTTACGGGCGAAAAAAGCATCTGCCCAACTACATCAGCCAGCAGATACATACGTTGGTGGAAGAGCAGCACCGCAGCAATGCCATCACGCCTTATGATCACCTCAACATCAAGCCACACACCCAAGCCTTGCTCGACATTCTCGGCGCTTGCGAGCGTATTAAGAAAACACCGATCCCCTTCAGTTACAATGTGTATTTGAAAATATTCATCAGTGTGTACGGCCTCTTTCTGCCCATGGCACTGCTTCCCGATTTTGGATTTTGGGCCATTCCCATCACAGCCCTTGCTTTCTTCGCCTTTATGGGCATGGAGCTTATGGCAAGCGAGATTGAAGACCCATTTGGCCTCGATTGCAACGATTTGCCGACAGGCGATATCGCCCTCACGATCAAAGCAAATGTGTATGAGATTTTGGAAGTTGGCAAGAATGTGCCCCGCGAACAGCCTGAAGCTTATGAAAAAATATTTTGAACATATTTGAGGATTTATTGCGCTTATAAAGAGAGCTACATCAAGGAATGGGCAGCAGCGGAATCCTTTGAATTTGTTCAGCAGTCATGTGCATCACCTTGTCATTTTGTTTCATCAATGAAGCACCATCAATACTCTGCAGCAATCGTGCAGCGGGTGTATTGAGCCTAAGCTCTACAAAATACGATTGCCCTCTGCGTACATTGATGATCAAGGGTGCCACCTCAAGGTGTAAGGAGCGCTG
>DAIOTP010000141.1:0-3882 GCA_036751905.1 Cryomorphaceae bacterium | reverse complement strand
CGTCGTGCTCAAAATTCATCACCAAAGTTTCGTTATCCAAAACCAGCGCAGCCAGCACATCATTGATATACACTTTTGCGGGTTGAAATGTGCTTGCTTTGGGTCTGATCAGATAAACTGTACCACCGTTTTCTTGTGCCCAAAGGGGTGCGCTGCTAAATGCAAGCAGTGAAGTGATAAAGAAGAGGATTGATCTCATGGCTCTATTTTTTGCTTTCAAAAGCAAACGGGGTGCCAATCAATCGTGCCGTTGATGAGGCAGCAAAATGTTAAGACTTACGGAAACTCCTTGAATATGTCCTTGCGGTGTAGGACAATAATCAATCGAATTGAACCTGTCTATATCATTTCGATCCCGATCCGGTAATCTCATAGCTTTATTCGAAAGTAAGAGCTGAAACCCTTTAACTTTCGAACGTTTGTAATATCGATAGCGTTGCTCGGCTTGTTCCACTTTGCGTATTACCTCTTCAATTCTGGCCAGCAGATCTGGATCTTTGCGTTTTTCTTATAGATTTTTTGAACGATTTGTCAAATTCGACGATCATCGTCTTATTTGGTTTTGAGAATCTTCATGATCTCTTCGCGTGACACATTATCCCCGGTCTTTTCCTCATCCATTCGCAAGCCCAGAAGAAAATCTTCGTATTGCTTTTCATCGAGAAGGATCACACCCGCCCCCATCTTATTGGCAAGTGCTTTGATCATTTTTCTTGTATGGGTGTCGGCTTTAATGATCAGGCCTCCCAAAATGCTTTGTTTTTTCAAATATATGGGTTTAACTTTTCATTTTGCCATTGCGAAAGGGTGGGGTGCATGCAGGTAGGGGCAGACACGTAGGTCGGCCCCTACGTGTCGGTTTTAATGGATTTCACATTATCACTAATCACACGCTCGATCAACATCCTCCTGGGGTCTAATGCCGCTTTTGCCGGAAGGCTGTCCACGGTCATGGTATAGCGGGCGGGGCTCTCGGTGAGGTGCACGCGCTTCCATGCGCTGAGGCGCTTTTCGTCCTTGTCGTTGTACACCCCGATGTCGATCCACTCGTGGAGGGGCTGCTCGGTTTCGTTGCCAAGGCTGTCGGCGTAGAGCTTGCGGGCCTTGAGTTTGGGCAAACTTAATTCGCTATGTTATTCTATTATTAAATCTCATCTCGCATTTCATAAATACAATGTTGATTGCGTATATTGCTCCCAAATAAGAATTTGTGCTGTGATACGGGCCTTTGTCATAACCATTTTTTTCCTTTTCTCGCCGCTGTGTCGGCTATCCGCACAAGCTACTTTGATCGCCGCATTCGATTTTCCCGAAAGGGTGGTGCTCAATGATAGTGAGGCTGAATTCATAAAGTACCACACGGACGGTGAATGGCATATTGTTTCATCCAGGGTGGCGGGATTAAACAAGCAAGCCATTGCGTACAACGCGTTGACCGGAGAGACAAAAAACACCAACTACTGTATCGAGGAAGTATTTGATTTCGGAAGTGAAAAGCGATACTATGGATCTCGCGTAGATCGTCCTGCGGGGCCCTGGTCTTACCTCAGGCTACTCCCGGATGGTACTTTTCAGACAGTGGGAAACTTTCAGGCCTATCCGCAATACATTGTAGACAACAAGGCTTATGGAGTACAACACAATAAAGTGTACGAAATGCGTCTGGTTGGTGCCTCTACTGTACTTTTTGATTTGCCCTCCGGTGTGTCAAGCAATTATTTTGATTATTTTCTCGGAGAAGGTGTCCTCTACCTGGCCCATCCTACGGGTTTATTGGCTTATGATTTTGGTAAAGACAGCCTCTATGCCCCCTTTGATGCCTATTTCCAGGAGCATTCTTTACGTCTTATTCCATGGTCTGGATCGAATGGCCGTTTTCTCTACAACCAAACCGACGCTTTAGATGAATTTCGGGTTCATGAGATCGGCTATGGCATAGCACCGCGTGAGCTTCCTCAAGGCGCAAATCCTCCAAGTTTTGGCCCGAGATTCTGGTCCACGTGGACCGACGGATCGCAGGAGTCGGTTACACCATTAAAGCAGTTCAGTATTGCCAATGGTGCTGATATCACATGGATTGGCATTCAGCGCGGTGTGGACTGGGAAGAAATAAAATCAAGCCATTTGATTCGCATCGACCGACAAGAATTCTCCGAAGGGGTTGATGAAATGAGCGGTTACAAGCGATCCATTAGAACCATGCTACGTCACCCTGCATTGTTAAAAGGAATGAGCACAGGCAGGGAAGTTGTTGCGCTGGGTCTATACGGCGAAGAGGGATTTGAACCTTACGGCTATGTAAACGGTGAACTCAAGGTCCTCAAGGATTTTTATGAAGGCCCCATGGGCAGCGTAGCTTATGCCAATGATATTCATCTCAATTTGCCGTCAAGGTTTCACCGCACTGCTGAGTATTTGGGCTATCAATGGTTTTTGGCGAATAGCTCTTATTTTGGTATGGAACTCGCAATAAGCGATGGAACCCCCGGCGGCACCCGACTATATGCCGATTTGGAACCGGGCATTAAGGGGTTGCGCGCGGTCGATTTCGACCTTGCAGACGATATCCTTCACGTAATGGTGCAGCGGGATGACCACAGCATAGCCATTTACCGCATAGGGCCCAACATTCCCTCCGAACCGGAAGTGCCATCACCCACGAACGATTGGGAACAGCTTTACAGCAATATGGATGGGAATAATAAAGAGTACGGCTTGGGTTTGACTTACGGCAGGCCTGCTATTGTTCCTAATGGTGAAACCCTCATGTATCTTACTGACCGTTTTGGTAAAAACCAGAACTACCTGCAGTCGGATTTGCCGGAAGGCCACATCGGGCATCTGTTTGTGACCATGGATGCCCTCACCGGAGAGGTGATTTCTAAGAAATCAATTGATTTTCATGATTTTCGTGCTGGTGACGGCAATTCTTTTCTTTTCCCTCGTGAAAATGGAGGCTACACGGTACTTCGGTCGGGGTATCCTGCCTACCATGATGATGAGCATTCAATAGAATTGCCTTTTGATTACAACATAAATTATGCAGTGTTCTCCGTCAACTTTAATTCAGACCTCGAATTCGAATCTATCCAAAGGATTGATTTGGGGAACAGGGATTACAAGAGGATTCTGCACGCCACTAAACGTAAGGACGGTAATATTGTAGTGGTGGCGGATCCCGAATTTAATTCGGCTCCACTTGCAATTGGAGTAATGAATGATGCTGGTGAAGTACTGAATTTTAGAATTCTGCAGCCGCTTCGCAATTACATGGAAACATTTGAAGCGTGGATGGATGAGCGGGGAACATTCTACATTGCCCAGTACAGTACCCGACCTGACTGCCAGGATTGCTCTCTTTTTATCCATTCATACGACAGCGAATTACAAACAATCGACACCTACGAAGCCATATACAATGGTGCACTCCGCTCGCCGCGAATGTATATGATGAACAACGGAGAGCGTTGGATTACGGGTGGGCTCAGGGGCAGCATCACCTTTTCCGGCAGTAACGTAAAGCATACGGTAGGCGGTGGAGACATCAAGGGATATCAGGCCTTTGTGTCGCGTGAAATCACTGAGATTAACTGGTTCCTTCCTTTCCGGGTGTACGATTCAGATATACTCAATTATCAAGCGTCATTCCTTCACGAAGGCAATGTGTTTCTGAATTATTTGCGTGGCGATTTGAATGGAGAAAGCTATACCAACATCGGGCAGATGTTTAATTTTTTCAACCCACCTGACCAGGCTTTCTATGAGATTGTGCAACTCGACGCATTTGCCAGCGAGGCTCAATACCACGTGACTCCCGTGCTGGTGAGAAATGTGGACAGGACTTTTCGCCATACCCAGCATGTCATGCCTGACGGCAAATGG
>DAIOTP010000140.1:0-8582 GCA_036751905.1 Cryomorphaceae bacterium | reverse complement strand
TTACAATGATCAGATTGGCTTTCTGCACCGTACTGAGGCGGTGGGCAATGACGATACTTGTACGGTTCTGTGTGAGCGTATCAATGGCGGTTTGAATAAGCATTTCTGATTCCGTATCGACGGAGGAGGTGGCCTCGTCGAGGATGAGAATGCGGGGCTTGTACACATAAGCGCGGATAAAGCTGATGAGCTGTTTCTGGCCCCCACTGAGCATGCCGCCCCGCTCTTTTACGTCATAATCGTACCGACCCGGCAAGCGTTCAATGAAATCACTGACGCCCACGGCCTTTGCGGCATTCTCCACTGTTTCTCTGCTCATGTGCGGGTTGCGCAGCGTTACATTGTTGTAGATGCTGTCGCTAAACAGAAATACATCCTGAAGCACCACGGCCACCTGGCTCCGCAAATAGGCTACATCGTATTCCCGGATGCTGCGCCCGTCAATCAGAATCTCACCTTTCTGAAATTCATAGAACCTATTGATGAGGTTAATAACGCTGGACTTGCCTGCGCCGGTTGCGCCGACGAAAGCTACAGTTTGGCCTTCTGAAACCGAAAAACTCACATCGCGGAGCACCCAGTCCTCATTTTCATAAGCAAACCATACATTGCGGAATTCGATGTGGCCCTTGATGCCTGTCTGCACCGTGCCACTGTCCTCAATGCGCTCCTGGGTATCGAGTACCCTAAATACGCGCTCTGAGCCTACGATGCCCATTTGCAGGACGTTAAATCGATCAGCCAATTGCCTTATCGGGCGGTAGAGCATGTAAATAAAGAGGATAAAAGCCACAAGGTCGCCTTGTGTTACCTTGTCCTCCAGCACGCCGCCTACACCCCACCATACCAGCAAAGCGAGTGACACTGCCGAAAGTATTTCTACCACTGGAAAAAACACAGAATATGCCCAAACGGAGCGGATATGCGCCTTGGTATGCTGCTTGTTGATCGCCTCAAATTTTTCCTTCTCGCGTTTTTCGCGGTTGAACACCTGTACAATGCTCATACCCACAATATGTTCCTGCACGAAGGCATTGAGCCTGGCCACATGCGTACGCACCTGCTGAAAGCTTTTCTTGATGCTGTTTTTGAAAATGACCATACTCAGCACGAGCAGGGGAATGGGCACCAGACTGTAAATGGTAAGCTGCCAACTGATGGCAAACATCACGGCGACCACCACGATAAGTTTGAGCAATTCACCCAAAATGTTGAGCAAACCCTGGCTAAATATGTCGGCAATGGTTTCAATGTCGCTGATGCAGCGTGTCACGAGCGTGCCGACAGCAGTTTTATCAAAGTAACGCAGCTTAAATGCAGTGATGTGGCTGAACAACTTGGAGCGCAGGTCAATGGTGACCGACTGACCTATCCAGTTGCTGTAATAGGTTTGGTAAAACTGCGCTACTGCCTCCAGCAACAGGATGACCACCACGATCAACGTAAGGTACAGGAGACCCTGGGCATCATCGTGCAAAACGTACTGGTCGATGGCCTTGCCAATAAGCCAAGGCCGCGCCACACCCAGCACTGCCAAGGCGATGGTGAGCCACAACGCGAGCCAAAATATGCGCATGTAGGGCTTGGCATACTGCATGGTGCGCCGCAGTAGATTCATATCGAATGTATTGCCAGTATTTTCAGCCATTGTGGAGTGCGGGGTAGTAAATGTTTTCGAGGAAAAGCCCTTGAGGATGTGCCGATTTGCCGGCGGCATCGCGGTCCAGGGCTTCCATCACTTTTTGAAGATGGCCCGGTGCGTGCTTTCCGCTGCCTATGTCGAGCATGGTGCCTACAAGTGCGCGCACCATATTGCGCAGAAAGCGGTTGGCCGAAATTGTGAACACAAGCCCCTCACCTACCGGTTGCCATTCTGCCTCGAACACTGTACAATTGTTGTGCTTTACATCGGTTTGGCTGCGTGCAAATGAGCTGAAATCATGGGTACCCAGAAGGCAAGTCGCCGCTTCATTCATGGCATCAACTGTAAGAGGGTAAGCATGGTAGGCCGAGTATGCATTGAGGAAGGGATTTTTACGGAAGTGTACATGGTACTTGTACTGCCTGCGTGTGGCATTGAAGCGGGCGTGAAGTCCACTGGCCACAGGCAGTATGCGGTATACTGCAATGTCACGGGGCAATACTGCATTGATTTTGTACTGCACATCATCGCGCAAGGGCAGTTCCGTGTCGAAATGGGCGTAGTAATTGCGGGCATGCACACCTGTATCTGTGCGTCCACAACCTACAATGCCACGGTGGTCGGGTACAAATATGGAGAGCACCTTTTCGATGGTTTGCTGAACGGTGCTAACTTCGGGCTGGATTTGCCAGCCGCAGTAATTCGTTCCATCATAGGCGAGGTGCAGAAAGTAGCGGGCCAAAAAGTTTATTTTTTTGCAAAAGTACAGCTAAGCAATGAAACGCATCGGATTGATTTCAGACACCCATGGGTACATGGATGAACGCATTCTCCACCACCTTGAGGGTTGCGATGAAGTGTGGCACGCAGGCGACATTGGCAAACCGCAGGTTGCAGAAGCCATTGAAAAGCAATATGTATTGCGGGCAGTTTATGGCAACATTGACGGTGGCAATGTACGCCAACTTTATCCTGAGCACCAACACTTTGAAATTGAGGGCCTCAAAATATGGATCACCCATATTGCGGGCACTCCGGGCCATTATTACCCCCACATTCGGGAAGGGCTTATGACCTACAAACCCGACCTGTTTGTGTGCGGCCATTCACATATATGCCTCGTAAAGCGCGACAGCCAATTCGGGCACGTGCACATGAACCCGGGGGCCGCGGGCAAGCACGGGTTCCACAAAGTGCGCACCTTGCTGCGCTTTATTCTTGCTCAGGGCAAAATTGAGCAGCTCGAAGTGGTGGAGCTCGGCACAAGGGCTGCCGTCACCTGAGCTCGTTTTTTCGCTTCCGCAAAAAAGAGCTTTATCAGCACTTGAGGTACATCTTGGGTTCAACAAGAAATATTGCCACAAGCTATATTATAATACTTTGATTTACAGTAATTAAATAATTTATGGCTTAGGGTGCTGAAAAAACATATTGACCGAGGCTTGCTTCGAAAAAACAAATTATGATATATTTGCGATATCATTTTAATATCATACCATGAACCAAGAAAAAATCATTCAACCAGGCTCCGGCTACATGGGCTTGCTCGTACTTCTGTTGTTGGCAGCTTCTGCCATTGTGGGTGCCATTGTATCGGACAATTCCTTGTTCTATTTGCTCTTCCTGCCTTTTGTATTGGTGCTTCCGGGATTTATCATTGTGAATCCAAACGGATCAAAAGTGTTGGTGCTTTTTGGTGATTACAAGGGCACAGTGAAGCAAAACGGCTTTTTTTGGGTGAATCCATTTTTCAGCAAGCAGCGCATATCGCTCCGGGCGCGCAATTTTGACAGCGAGCGGCTCAAAGTGAACGACAACAAAGGCAACCCTATCCTGATCAGCGTAATCCTCGTTTGGAAAGTAGAGAATACCTTCAAAGCTGCTTTTGATGTAAATGACTACGAAAATTTTGTAAAGGTGCAAACGGATGCGGCTGTGCGCAAGCTTGCCGGTAGCTATGCCTATGACAACTTTGACGACGAAGGGAAGGAAATCACCTTGCGCTCAGGGCTGCAAGAAATCAATACTGCACTGGAAAAAGAACTCGAGGAAAGGCTCCAAATGGCGGGCATACATGTAATTGAGGCGCGCATCGGCTACCTGGCCTATGCTCCTGAAATAGCAAGCGCCATGCTTCGGCGTCAGCAAGCCGAAGCCATCGTGGCCGCACGCATCAAGATTGTAGAAGGCGCAGTAGGAATGGTGGAGTTGGCACTTGATAAGCTGAGCAGGGACAACATCATCGACCTCGACGACCCTCAAAAGGCTGCCATGGTGAGCAACCTGATGGTGGTGCTTTGCAGTGACAAAGACGCTACGCCTGTGGTGAATGCCGGCACCCTCAACCATTGACGAACCGGGTTCTGACAGCATGTGCGCACCCAATGCACCAAACAGCAAAAACGGCCTACATTTATATAATGTAATGAATAACAAATAAATGAATCAATACAGACTGATCAAACAAAAGGTTTTCGAGACGACCGAAAAATTTGAAACCCGGCTCAATGATGAATGCGGGCGTGGTTGGCGTGTCGTCAACCTCGCCGGAAATGGCAATGGATTGGTGGCCTTGTTGGAACGGGAAACCCGCGTATAACCCAAGCTTTCTCTATGGCCAAAAAACCATTTGCTCTCCGCATCGATGAAGACACCCTAAAAGCGGTGGAGAAATGGGCTGCCGATGAGTTTCGCAGTGTCAATGGCCAATTGGAGTGGATCATTGACAAAGCCCTGCGGGACGCTGGGCGGGGCAAAGCGCCTAAGTCGAAAAGCAATTCCTGAATATGAGCCCTCTACCGTAAAATAATTTTCAATCTGTGCGGGTGTATTGTTCCTCATTGAATGAGGAAGCATTGATGACTTCCAGTGGCGTATAGCGCTTGGGTTGGGCAGGATGGCTTTAGAATCCTGAAAAGGATATGCGCGCAATACCTTTATCATTATCAACATCTTAAATCACTCATTCAAGACCAATCTTCGCAATCACTTCAAAGGCTTTGCATACAAAGACCGTTGTAAACGTTTAGATCGGCAAATATTTTTGATGCAGACACATCAAAGGAACAATTCTATTGCTTTTTTGGAAGATTGTGTAATATAATTTATATCGCGTTAATTTGATTTTATCGCATTCTATTTTCATTTTACATTTCTTGTTAAACTATTTAAATCCAGAATTATTGTGGCATATATTCATTGATAACAAGTATTTATAGTTACTTTTGTGTAACATTTAAATGAACCTTTACTAAAACACATAATTATGAAAACAATATTTTTTTCAAGCGTTTTTGGGATTATGATCCTGGCCTTTTCTGGTCACAACGCATTGATTGCGCAAACATCTCTCCGTCCGTACGTTGGGGTGAACAGTTCGAGAATGACAAAAGCACTTGCCGAGAGCTCTGAGTGGAAATCGGGATTGGGATACCAAATCGGCCTCGATGCACAGTTTGGCAACAAGATTTTTGTGCAGCCGGGACTCCAATTCGAGGCATTCAAAAGTTTGCAGCGAACAAGTATTGGTGGAGTAACACAAGAATCAGAACTCACCACCTCCTATTTGCGCATTCCTGTGCTGGTAGGTTACCGCTTTGGTGAGGAAGAGGATGCTTTTGGACTCCGTGTATTTGCCGGACCCAACGCTGCATTCAGGCTCAGTGGAAAAAGCAACGCACAGATTGGCGATGTAAACATCGAGGATCAACTGAAATCAGTCATTTTTGGACTGAGTGGTGGCCTTGGGCTCGATTTCTTGTCTATTTTCTTTGTTGATTTGGGTTACCAAATAGGCCTCAGTGACGTCTTCGAAGATGTAGAAGGCCTGAACTCGGGCGCACGCAACAACTTTCTCTATGCCAATGCGGGCATAAGGGCCAGATTCTAATATGCTATGAACCCAATGGAAGTAGCCCTGCAACCTTCGGATTGCAGGGCTATTTCAATTTGTGCCGCATGTAAATTTTTGAAGATTTCGGCGCCCTTGGCAGTCCAAAAAATATTATTACATTCGATAGGCGATTTTCAACACAACCCCTTTGTGAGGCATCGGCCCAAAAAGAGGAAAGCTGAGATGAGTCCGTTCATGCCTATAAACCACTCAAAACAACCACCCCATGAACTCCTCCCCTTACAATGCGCTCAGCGCAACATTGCACTCCGGCATCCTCACGCTGTCTTTGATGGTGCTTCGAATGATTCGGCACATACCCAGTTGGCACACCACCTTACCACACAAAGCTTACCGCGTAAAAAGATACACCTCACTGCGCCTGGGTGGGGCCATGGTGATAATCACACTCTGCCACAGTATGGCCCTGGGCCAGTTAAGCTGCATCAACCCTGCGCAAATCGATTTAACAATCGCTTGCCCGGCCGTGTACGACCCTGTATGCGGTTGCGATGGGGTAACCTATGGCAATGCCTGTGAGGCCTTCAATTACGGTGGTGTAACCCTTTTCGCACAGGGCGAATGTACCAATGCCGGCATCGGTCCATGTTTTGACTTGGCCAACATCGACTTCGGTGCGTGTGCCATGTTTATGGGATACGGCATTGTGAACGGCGTGTGCAGCAGCATCTCGGGCTGCGGCAGCGTGGTGGATGGCATTGACTACAGTGCTGCCATCTACAACAATCCGGAATCGTGCAGCGCTTGTGTCGATTGTATCGACCCGGAACAGATCAATCCCATCGCTGCTTGTCCTATGATCTATGCACCTGTGTGCGGTTGTGACGGTGTGAGCTATGACAATGACTGCATAGCCTTCAATAATGGAGTGACGCACTGGATCCAAGGCGAATGTGCCAGCATTGCTGAACCGTGTTCCGACCTGGCAAATGCAGATTTCGGACTCTGTGATTTGTTTCTCGGCTATGGCCTGGTCAATGGAACTTGCCAGGGTATATCGGGCTGCAACACCACCACCCTCGATGGAATAGACTACAGCGCTGCCATTTATGAAAGTGAAGACCAATGCAAGGCGTGTCAGCAGTGCATTGATCCAAGCCTCATCGATCCCAACACCTTTTGCCTTGACGTATACGATCCGGTATGCGGCTGTGACAATGCCACGTACAGCAACAGCTGCTACGCCACCTTTTATGGCGGCGTAACGAGCTTTACACCAGGCGAGTGCGACAACGTCTGCAACGTGGTAGGCGGCACTGTGGCCAGCACCACTGCCCTTCCATGGATCTGCAAGGGCGATGACTTTCCCGACGTGGTACAACTCAACGTAACTGGCAACACAGGGCTGGGCCGTTTCGGTGTGGTGAGGCAGAGCGATGGCGCCATCGTACTAAGCAACAGTACAGGCAATTTCAACCTCAGCAACCTGCCTGTAGGGCAATACTTTCTGGGACATATTGCAGTGGAAGACCTATCCCAACTCAGCGGCATCACGAACATAAATCAATTGCAGGGATGCTACAGCCTGAGCAACCAGCTTCCGCTGCAATTGGTTCGCCTCAACGGAGGAAATCTCAGCAGCAGTGATCCTACCACCCTGTGCACAGGCACAGTGCAAGTGAGCATTGCAGGCAATGCCGGGCCCAACTCGCTCTATGTGCTGCTCAATGCCAACGGAAGCCAGGTGCTTGCGCAAAACAGCACCGGACTGTTCAACTTCAGCAACCGACCGCCGGGTACATACCGCATCGTACATGTGGCCCATACCCCTGCCCTTGCGAACACACCGCTCAACCTGCCCGATGTACCGCCCTGTGTAGCCTTGAGCAACCAGATCGTGGTAACACGCACAGCCTGCGCTCAAAGTCAACTCGAACTTGGCATACAACCGGGCAGCGGCGTGCTCCAAAGTACGGTGTTCATCAACGAATCAGGCTCAGCACGGCTGGAAGTATTCGACCTGAGCGGCCGTAAGGTAGCCCTGCTTTGGCAAAAAACGCTCCCAAAGGAACACCGCGAACAATCAATGCACGACCTGTCATCGCTCGGCAATGGGCTCTACCTGCTTCGCCTGAGCACCGAGAAAGATGTACAAGTGAAAAAATTTGTGATAGCCCGTTGAGCCGTCTGCGCATGCAGATAATGTAAGCGGGCTTTGAACTTGAATCTCTGCTTCAATTTTTGCGTAAGCGTACAGAACCGCATCAATGCAGTACATTTGTGCGACCAAGCGCCATATCCATGAATATGTACCATTTAAAATCAAAACTTCTTGCCATCACTGCGCTATGTGCCCTGGGATTGCAATCATGCAGTGACGATGATGGACCGATTAAGCCCGCTGATGCTGCTGATTTGATCAATACTTCCATCGCAAAGCAAACCGGTGGGCTAGCCGATGAACTTGATCCATTGGTAACTTACCTTGCCGGACAGTTTGTTCAAATGCCTTGCGGTGAACCGCAAACTACTTCCATAGAATTTGCGCGGGAAAGCGGTGATCGCACAGGCAGCTTTGTGTACAATTGGATATTTTTGAAAAACTGCAGTCCTGATACAAGCCTCAATTGGACAGGCACATTTTCAGGAACTTATGACGCGCCACTTATTTCAGGAAATACCTCCGGCAGCCGAAACTGGCTCATAGCTGATTTTGCCCAAGCCGACACCACGATATTGCTCAACGGAACGGTGAACAGATCAGGCAACCAAGTTTATAAGAAACGAAACAACACTGCTGCCGAAAGTAGCCTTTCACATCAATTTGAAAATCTGCAAGTAACACGCAATACCAAGCGCATCATAGCCGGTACCGCCCAAAGTACGGTGAGCATAGAAACCGAGAATGGAGACCGCAGGACTTTCAATGGTTTCACTACCTTTCATGCAGATGGCACTGCAACGCTGGTGATTGAAGGGGAGAATTTTACGATCAAGGTATACAGGTAGTGATCAGGACCATGTGGGAGCCCTCCTGTTTTCGACAATTATCGGGACTCTGTTTTTCAAACATCAAGTGAACAATCA
>DAIOTP010000139.1:0-8670 GCA_036751905.1 Cryomorphaceae bacterium | reverse complement strand
TTGGGGTCGGTTTTGATTTCACACACCACATTGATGGACAGCTGCAAATGGTAGAACACCCCGGTGGCGCCAAAAATAAGCATGGATATACCTATGATTTGTGCGATCAGACTCTTGTCATCGGTTTGTGCGTCTCTCAGTATATTTGATACGGTTTCGGCGGCCTCAGCACCAATGATTTCTTCAATACTGCCTGTAATGCGGCCCTCCACAATTTCCTGCCCCCATATGGCCCCCACCACATTGAGCACCACCACCAGCAATCCCGGCAGCGACAGCAGGGCATAGTAGGCCACCACAGCACTGAGGCGCCATGGATCGTCTCTGTTCCATGCTATTCCGGTTTCTTTCAGCAAAGAGGGGAGGTGGGCGAATTTGAACTTTTCCTTTTTCGCTTGTACAGTCGTCATGGGGCTCCGGGTTGTTGCGAATTGTTGGTTTCGCTCTGGTTCAGCATGGACAGCGCAATTGTTATACCACAGGCTTCATTGATCTGTCATGGGTTGTGGCTGCGGCACATTCATTGGTGCTAAAGCGTGGCTGCGCAGCAAGCCATTGGATTGGGTGCACTGCCTTTGTTGTCCGTATTTGTGCAGCCTTCCACCTTCTTGGGCGCAGCACCATGGGCTTTTGTGCTGTGCCATGGGGGCGAGGGTGTGTAAGGCAGAAAGAATCAAATGAACTTGGCTGCCATATGTGCTTGCCGGGGCGCTGGCTGTGGCTATTTGCCCCACAAATGGGTGCAGCGTACCATACATTCACGCTTCCGGGGTTGAAGAAATCAGAGGATGAACGTAAGAACTCGGGTCTTTTAGGCCAGTTCAGGTCCCGGGCCTCTGTGGCCTGGGAATCCTTTTGGATCCTTTGCACCTTCCTTATCCGGGTTGAGCAATACGCGTGTAGCGGGAAGCGCGTCCGGGTAATTTTTTTGGATAAAGCCAATAAGCTTTTCGCGTACTTCTACGCGGAGGTTCCATGCTGTGCTTGAATCATGGGCACTCATCAAAGCACGTACCTCCATGGTGCGCTCTTTGGCATCGGTCACCTGCACCACGTTTACCTCTCCATCCCAATGGGGGGAGGCGTTGAGAATGCGCGTCAGCTCCGCACGCAGCTCGTCGACCGGAAGGGTATAATCGGTGTAAAGGAACACGGTACCCAAAATATCGGCCGATACACGGGTCCAGTTTTGGAAGGGATTTTCAATAAAATATGTGGTCGGAACAATGAGCCGGCGCTTGTCCCAAATGCGGACCACCACATAGGTGAGGGTTATTTCTTCAATCTTTCCCCATTCGCCTTCTACAATCACCACATCATCTATACGGATGGGTTGGGTAATGGCGAGTTGCAAGCCGGCGAGTACGGTGGCAATCAGTTTTTGGGCTGCAAAGCCCAGGATGATACCTGCGATACCTGCAGAGGCGAGCAGGCTTACGCCAAAATGACGAATGCTTTCAAAGGTCATAAGCCCAATACCAATCGAAACCACCACAATCATAAACTTGATGATGTTGCCAAGCAACTTGAACTGCGTGTGCACCTTGCGCGCCTTGAGGTTGTCCTCGACTTCGACATCATATCTATACAGCAAGCTGGCGCGCAGCACGGTCACTGCCTTAATCAGGGTCCATGCGAATACCACCACGCTCGCAAGGGCGATGATGTGATTCATCTTCAGCCGCAGGGAGTCGGTCATGTCGAGCAGGGGCTTGATGGCCATGAAGCAAAGAAGCAAGATCAGAAAGAAGGTGGACGTTTTGCCATGCCTGTACATGGCGCGCCACAGTTCTTTGCTGCTGCGCTTTGAGAGGCCGCGTACAATTCGGAAAAGGATAAAATGAATGATGGCACCCACCAACAGGGCAAGCAGCACCATCGCGATATCCACCAAAGGATTGTCTGTTTCGAAATAAGGGTCGAGGAGTTCACGGAGTCTTTTCATACAGTTCACATTGAAGCTTTCATCGATTTGGGCAGGTGCTTGCGCGAGCTCACATTCCCTGCCATGATCATTTTGTGCAGCAGTTGCCTCACTTCGTTGTAATCCGAAAGGCGGTAAGGGGCCATCGAGAGCAGGTTGCCTACTTTGATTCCCCAAGCCTCTTCCGGAAGCACCCGAAAGAGGTCTTCGTCGGTTTGGTCATCGCCAATGGCGAGGATGAAATCCGTTTCTTCGCCAAGGAAATGTTGTGCAGCACTGCCTTTGTTGATGTTGTTGTTTTTGACTTCAATGACTTTGTTGCCGTCTATAATTTCGAGGCCTTTGCGCGTGCAGAAGTTCATCAAGGTTTTGATGAGTTGGTATGCCCTCACTTCGGCTATCCAGGGGTCGCTGTTGCGGAAGTGCCAGGCGAGGCCGCTGTCTTTTTCTTCGATGAATGTGCCCCTTGTGTTGGCCACGAAGTTTTGGAGGATGGCCTTTACCTCGGGTTTCCATGTGAGGATGGGCTTTTCAGCTTGCTTCCATTTGCCCGCTGTGCGCATCCACATGCCGTGCTCGGCCACTAGGTCGATCTCTACATCCTTGAACCAATCGGCAAGGGTGTCATGGCTGCGGCCACTGATGAGCACCACGCGGGTATTTCTAAGCAGCGAAAGTTCCCTGAGCAGTTCTATAAGCAGCTCATCCGGAAATGCCTGATTGGGATCGTTGGCGAAGGGCACAAGTGTGCCGTCGTAATCGAGCAGTATCAATTTGTTGTTTGCGGAAGCGAAGGCATGCAGCAGCTTTTCGCGCAGTTCACCAACCACCATGCGCTCTTTTTCGCGCAGTTGCTCGTCTTTGTGTTTTTGTATTTTTTTTATAAAATCATTGGCCCAAAATTGCACACTGAATTCTTTCACCTTGCGCTGCATTTTGAGCAGGCGCAGGAGCTGCTCGTCGGGCTTCATCAGGAGTGCCTCCATGATGGCATTGGAAATATCAACAATGTTGTTGGGATTGATGCAGATGCTTTCTTTCAGTTCACGGGAGGCACCGGCCATTTCGCTCAATATGAGTACACCATCTTTTTCGCGGCTGGCTACATACTCTTTCGAGACCAGATTCATGCCATCGCGTAAGGGGCTTACCAAGCACACATCGGCCAATTTGTACAGGGCAGCGAGCTCCTCAAAGGGCAGGGAGCGGTAGTAGTAATGCAGGGGCGACCATTGCATGGTGGCGTAGCGTCCATTGATTTGGCCCATCAATTCGTCAATCTCTTCTTTGAGCAGGGCGTAGTGCTCCACATTTTCCCGCGAAGGTACAACGAGCATCAGAAACACCACTTTACCGATCATTTGGGGGTTCTTTTCCAAAAAATGGTTGCAGGCATGCAGGCGTTGCAAAATGCCTTTGCTGTAGTCGAGCCGATCTACCGAAAGTACCACCTTGATGCCTGCGAATCCTTCCTGCAGGCGCTTCAATTGTTGCTGCACCGCGGGGTCAACGCCTGAGTCGTGGAACTTTTCATAGCAGATGCCCATCGGAAAGGCATCGATTTTGACCGTACGCCCGGGCAGGAAAAATGAGCCAAGCGATTGATCATAATCTGTAATGCGTGACGCTGCGCTTACAAAATGCCTTACATATTCATGGGTGTGAAAGCCAATCTGGTCGGCGCCCAGCAATCCTTCCAGTATTTCTTTGCGCGATGGCAAGGTTCTGAAAAGCTCATAGGATGGAAATGGAATGTGCAGAAAATAGCCGATTTGGCTGTCGGGCAAATCTTTGCGCAGCATTCCGGGCAAGAGCATGAGGTGGTAGTCCTGCACCCAGATGATGTCGTTGGGCCGGGCGACATTTAGCACGGCCGCATGAAATTTTCTGTTCACTTCGACGTACCGTTCCCAGGTTTGTTGATTATATTCCACATACTTGGTGAAATAGTGAAACAGTGGCCACAAGGTGTTGTTGCTAAAGCCCTCGTAATAGAGCGCTATGTCTTCCTCAGTGAGGAAGAGGGGGTGGATCTCTTCTTCTTCGAGAATTTCAGTAATACGTTGCTGCATTTCAGGATCATCCGTGTCGGTGCCAGGCCATCCCACCCAGTGCTTTTCGATGTCGGTGTCCAATGAGTCAAATCCTGTGGCCAAACCCCCAGTACTTTTAGAAAAGGTTACCTGCCCGTCGTTTATGCTCACGCTTACCGGTAGGCGGTTGGCAATGATCAGGAGGCGTTTTTTTTCATTTTTAATTTCGGTCATGGCTTAGTTTGTGGGTGTCGTATATACCAAGGCAAGTACTGTGCCCTGAGCCGAAATTCACGGAAGCGCACTGCCTGCTGCAAAGACAGCGGCTATAATCGAAGCGGATTGCTATAATCGAAGCGGATTATGGAATGGTGTTAAAGCAATCAAACAGCAGGTGCCTGAAAGGGGTGCCCGCCAAAAACAAAGTTGTATTGGGCGTATGGCATCCCATGGCCATATCACTTGCCAAAGTCTTTAAGCCTTGTGATGTTCTTGTGACGTTTTTGGAATGTACCCTGCTGGATGTGCATTGCTATCGGAATGGGCAGGGTTTGCCACAGGCCTGGTCCAGCGTGGGGAATTTTTTCAACAAGGGGATGCACGCAGGCATCTCGCTTTTTGGCCTTATCCAAATTAAAAAGCGAGAAACTGACTGATAATGCGCAAGCACCATTTTTAACACCTGTATAGTGCGTGATCAAAACTGCTTGGCATAGGTATTGGGTGCTCCGTATCATAAAAATACTAACCCTTAAATACGCATGCTATGAGCTCAACAACGAACAAAAAGCAAACGGGAATGGATTCGGACTTGATGGATTTCTTTGTGGATGGACTAAAAGACATCTACTGGGCCGAAAAGCACCTGGTGAAAGCCCTCGGAAAAATGGAAAAAGCAGCCACGTCAAGCAAATTACAAAAAGCTTTTTCAAAACACCAAAGCCAAACGGAGGAACAAATCGCGCGCCTCGAAAAAGTATTTGAACTCCTCGACAGGGCAGCCCGTGCCAAAAAATGCCATGCCATGGAAGGCCTGATTGCAGAAGCCGAAGAACTCATTAACGATACCGATGCTGGTTCTATGGTGCGCGATGTGGCCCTCATTGCAGCTGCCCAAAAGGTAGAGCATTACGAAATTGCCTCATATGGCACGCTTGCTACACTGGCTGAATTGATGGGCAATGCGCAAATCAAAAAATTGCTCGAAGAGACGCTTGAAGAAGAAAAAAATACGGATCAGCTGCTCACAGATTTGGCAGTGAATTCGATCAATGAATCGGCGCTGCAAGAATAATTGTCGCTGATAGGTCAACACTACTATGATGATCCAAAACCCCAGGCCATAAGGTCTTGGGGTTTTTGCGTATCCAAGCAGGTTCAAGCCCCCTGCTGTCCAGATCGGCGTAAGCCATATTTTGGCTGGATAGCATGATACTTCTCAACTCAGCTACAGGAGTATAAGCCTGGCATGAGCGAATTTCGTCAAAAAAGAAATACTTTTATCCCTCCTTCCTAATCAAACTCTATATGAACTTACTCGTCCGTTTGTTGGTAAACGCGCTGATCGTATTTGGATTGGCATGGGCCCTGCCCGGCATCCATATTGCTACTTTTTGGACTGCCATGCTCGTGGCGGCGGTCTTGGCTTTGCTCAACGTATTCGTACAGCCTCTGCTTATTTTGTTGACCATTCCGGTTACCATCATCACATTGGGCTTGTTCCTGTTTGTGATCAATGCCTTGGTGGTGCTGATTGCAGAAGCGATAGTCCCCAACTTTGTGGTCGACAGCTTTTGGTGGGCGTTGCTGTTCAGCATCCTTATGGCTGCGCTCAACAGCGTATTCAAAGGTTCGGCCAGGGAGCGAGGCAGCAACAGCCAGTTTTGACCCTGCAGTGTAGCTGCAATGGGCCATTTTCCGCATAAGGGATAAATGATCAGTTCACCAACACATTGGCAGCCCAGGTGGCCACCAAAAGGTCGGGTTTGGTTTTGGCTTTGTAACCCAAACTTTGGGCGTACCCTACCGCCGCCTGAAAAACCCTGTTTGACGGAAAGTCAGGATCGCTGTTGAGGTCAAGGTCGATTTGCTCAATGGGCACGTCGCACTCAAACTTTAAGTAGCCGGCCACGTCGATGCTGCGCTGCAGTTCACCCCAAAGACGCGTCCACATGTCTTGCACAAGGGGGGTACTTTCCCTGTGGAAAATCACGTGGGCTCCCGCATTTTCAAAGCGAAATACAACCGTGGTGGCATACAAGGTTTTTGTCGCATAATTTTGACTGTCACTACCCACATAGATCTTCACCTCAGGGTGTTTTTCGACCATGGCCTTGCAGTAGGGTCCCAACTCTACTTTGCTGTGATCACCCCATTTCCTGAACGTTCGTGTCATTGCTGTTTTTGTTTTGTAAGGTACGCCGAGATCGGCCCTTGATTGCACCTGATTTAAACAAATATTCACAATCGAGGTTTAACACCCAGAAACCTAAAAATCATGAAATCATTAATTTTTGCAGGTCTTTTGACCCTCGCACAACCCTTTTTTAAAATCCCCGACCGTATGAGTATTCACGAGTTCAAAGTAGAGGCCATTGATGGCAGCACGATCGATTTCAGCACATTCAAGGGCAAGAAAATATTGATTGTGAATACCGCCTCGCGTTGTGGCTATACCCCTCAATATGCACAGCTTGAGGAACTGCACAAAAACCATGGTGACAAAATTGTGGTCGTGGGCTTTCCAGCCAATAATTTTGGTGGTCAAGAGCCCGGCAGCAACAAGGACATCGCCAGCTTTTGCGAAAAAAATTATGGCGTGAGCTTCTTAATGGCCGCCAAGGTGTCGGTGAAGGGCAGTGACATGCATCCACTATTCCAGTGGCTCACTACAGCATCGAACCCTGATTTCAGCGGTGATATCAAGTGGAACTTTGAGAAGTTTATGCTCGATGAGAAAGGACAGCTCATACACCGCTACCGTTCAGGCACGAGTCCTACGGACAAAGACATTGTGGGGGCACTCTGAACCTGCCCACTTACTGTGACACTGCTTACAGCAGATTAATGTATTGGGGGGCAATGGCGGTTTTGGTGCGCTATTGCCCCTTTTGGTTTTTGATCTTTTCCCATTCTTCATAAAGTGCTTCCTGGGCGGGACGGTTTTTCTCCTCTTCGCGCAGTGGTTCACAGGGCTTCAGGGAAGCGTGCAGCGCAGCCGGCAAGGATTGGTACAGCGCAGTGCCTTTCGTTTTCCAGGCAATCATTTCGTCGCTTACGGTTTTGATGATTTTGGCTGGATTGCCTACCACAAGGCTTCGGGCGGGGATTACCATATCAGCCGGCACGAAGCTGAGTGCGCCAATGATGCTCTCATCGCCTACCCGGGCGCCGTCCATGACTACAGCATTCATGCCCACCATGCAATTTCGCCCAAGCTGTGCGCCATGAATGATGGCGCCGTGGCCCACATGCGCCCCGGGTTCAAGCACTACAGTGACTCCGGGAAACATGTGTATGGTGCAATTTTCCTGCACATTGCAGCCATCGCCTATTTCTATGCGGCCCCAATCGCCACGCAAGGCAGCACCAGGGCCTATATACACATCTTTGCCGATAACCACATTGCCAGTCACGGTGGCATTGGGATGCACGTACGCACTGGGATGCACTACGGGTATGAAGCCCTTGAATTCAAAAGTATTGGCCATGATTTCAGTTTTTTCCCGCAAAGGTGAGCCCGACGAAGGTAGAAAATTTGCTTTAGGCAGGGTTCGGGACCTTATCCATACAGGCATCACGCCGCAACCAAACGGCAAATGAACAATCACCTGATCTTTCTCGAACTTTATGCGTACATTACCGGTGCGATGAAGAACTATGTCTCCTTTTTATCAAAGAATAAAACCGCGCTGATCGTGTTTCCCCTGCTTCTGTGCACCATGGCAATTTGGTCGGTTGCAGTATCTTCTGATTCCAGGGCACAGCGCAAGCACCATTTCCCTTACGTTGACGACAACAAAAATGGCTTTGACAACGATACTATATGGATGAATGTCACCTTTACAAACGTGGAAAGCCAGCGCATCAGGCGTGCATTTCTGCAGGTTTTGCTTTCGTATGAAACGCTCCACGGTCATGAAATTGAATTGATTAAAAAACCCGTAAAGCGCTCTACCATGCAAGCCCAGCCCGTGGTGAGCAGAAAGGGCCTGTTCCGCAAAACCGAGAAATACAAGGTAATATTGTCTACCTACGTCAAGGATGCGGAGGGCTTGCTTGTTGCCGACTTGCCTGAGGACGTACTCGTGGGATGGTTTGCCCACGAACTGGGCCATTTGGTAGATTATGAGCGGTTTTCAAAAATAGGCATGGTGGGGTTTGGCATCCGATACCTCACCTCGCCCCGGTTCAAGCAAAGGGCCGAACATGCCGCCGATCGGGTGGCGATCGATCACGGATTTCACGATGAGTTGATTGCCACCAAGCGATTTATCCTCGACAATGAGCTGCTCGGCGAAGGCTACAAAACGCAGATCCGACGGTATTATATGTCGGTGGAAGATGTGGAGATGTGTATTTCAGGCGAAACACTTGTGAAAATAGAAAAAGAGGAAGACAGCGAGCAGTAATGAAGGTGATCTTAAACAGCTTCATTGAGACCATCCAAAAAACTGTGTCAACTTAAAAAACGAACACTTTTTTAATTTAGTT
>DAIOTP010000138.1:0-8825 GCA_036751905.1 Cryomorphaceae bacterium | reverse complement strand
GTACCCCGTTCATTTTGTGTGAGGTAGCCATTGATTGCGATGCCCACAACTTTCACTTTTTCGCTCCTGCTTTTGGATTTTAACGTGTCGCCTATGTGTACCATGCTGCTGATGTGGGCAAGATCTTTGTAATGAAACGCCACCCTGTTAGAATTCAGTGTTGCGAAAACTGTTCTAAATTTCAAATCATCTTGCAAAACAAACAGCTCATTTGAATTGGATACGTCAAGCACCACACCAGTGTTGACCTTTTGGGAAATGATATTGTACACCAAGATGTGTTCGCCTGGCATAAAAAAAGTACGCGGAGTTACTGAGGCAGCAGGCGCCTCTATGGGCTCAGTCCGCTCGCCAAACCGAATTTTGTCGGCAGTCACAAAGCACAGGGTGGAATTGACTATTGGGAAAAAACTGCGCTTGAAATCTACAGCCATATTGGCATAGGCTTCATCAGGCCCCAAGGGAAAATTGCGGTACATGTTTTTTCGGGCCTCGTGCACCATGGCAGGCATGGCCAAGCCGCCAAAACCAAACACTTGGGTGGTTTTACTGTAACCATACGCGGGTTCCACCACGGTAAAGTTGCCATCGTTGATGCTGGCACTGCCGCTGATCATCCCCTCGTGAAAAGCGCAGGATGACAAGATGTAAATCAAGGAAAGGTACAACATGCCCTTGCGGACATTCGTGAGAAAGGGTTTGGTCAGGGCCATTTGCTTTGTTATTTGCTTCAAACCAGCAGCTGTACCTGTTTGATCCAACTGCCGTGCAGGGCAAAACTAATGATTGTGGGTAAAAGAACAAACAATCATGTCCATTGGGCATGTATATTCCTCTAGCTCGCAGATGGTGATGTGCGGAAGTGCGCGCCCAAGCCGCGTTTGTGTTTCTTTTAAAAGATTGCTGCGGCCTCAGGCTTGCCTCTTTTTTCACACATGGCTCATGACCACACACCTTTCTACATGCTCGAGGGCCTGTTCGAGGTCCCAAATCAGGTCGTCGGCATTTTCAACCCCAACCGAAAGGCGCACCAGGCTGGAGGTGATGTTCATCTTGGCCTTGTCCTCGGCTGATACGTCTACGTGGGTCATCGTGGCGGGGTGCTGTGCAAGGCTTTCGGTGCTGCCAAGGCTTACAGCCAGCTTTACCAACTTCAGGGCATTGAGGAAGGCGAAAGCCTCAGCCTCGCCACCGCATACGTCAAATGAAATCATGGCCCCATTGCTTTCACACTGCCGCTTCATGAGGGCGTCGAGTTTGGGATCGGTTTTCCGTTGTATTCCGGGGAAGTACACCGTTTTCACGGAAGGGTGGGCGTGCAGGAACTCGGCTACCTTCTCCGCATTGCGCGCTTGCTGGTCCATGCGCACCTTGAGGGTTTCGAGCGAGCGCATCAGCAGCCATCCTGTGTAAGGGCTGGTCATATTGCCCAGAAAGGTGCGCAGTGTGCGCACGCGCTTCATCAAGTCACGCGAGCCCAAAACAGCACCTGCTATGAGATCGCTGTGACCACCAATGTATTTTGTGGCAGAGTATATGACCAAATCGGCGCCGTGCTTCAAGGGGTGTTGCCAAAGCGGACCCATGTAGGTGTTGTCAACCGCGAGCACCACCTGCTTCTCAGGGCTGGAATAGCTTTTCGCCAAATGGGCCATGGCCCGCAAGTCGATCATAGCATTGGTGGGGTTGGCTGGTGTTTCCACGTATACCATCGCCAATTTATGGGCCAAGCCTGAGGCCTCGAGCATGGCTTTTATGCTGTCTTCATCATCAACAGCGCTGAATTCCAGGAGTTGTATATTGAAGCGGTCGAGCACATGCTTGGTGAAGTGGTCGGTGCCGCCATACAGGGGTGAACTCATCAGCAGCAGATCCCCTGGCTTCAGAAACTCGAGCATCACTGTGCTGATGGCCGACATGCCGCTTTCAAAAACGGCAGCTGACTCGGCTTCATCCCAAAGGCAGAGCCTATTTTCAAGAATTTCGAGGTCGGGGTTGTTGATGCGGCTGTAAATGAGGCCCATTTGCTCGTTGGGCGCAGGCTTTCTGTGGCCATAGGCCATCTCAAAAAAGCGTTTGCCTTCCTCTGCAGTTTCAAATTCGAAAGTAGAGGTTTGAAAAATCGGACACTTGATGGAACCTACAGAGAGTTCGGGCTTGTAGCCGTGTGACATCATCAAACTTTCGGGACGGAGCTTTTTCATGGTACTGTTTGGGTATGGTTGTAAAGATACGAAAGTACTCTGTAATGCAAATTACACAGAAAATATTGCTGATTGAATTCGATTTTTGGAATAAAACTCTGAAAAATGACCTATTTTGTGGCTTCAAAAGAATTTCCTTCCTCATGGACGCCATCGATGAACAAATTACCGGCTTGCTCAGGGATAATGCCAAGCTGCGCATCAAGGAACTCGCTGCGGCAATTGGCCTGAGCACCACACCCGTATTTGAACGCATCAAGCGCCTCGAGCGCGAAGGGGTCATCACAGGCTACCACGCTGCTGTAAACTACAAAAAGCTGGGCAAATCAGTGCTCGCCATCTGCGCCATAAGCCTACAGCAGCACCGGCGCAGCATGATCGAAACATTCGAAAAAGAAATTCAGAATTTTGAAGAAGTGGAAACCTGCTACCACGTGGCAGGGCAATTTGATTATCTGCTCAAAGTGCGCACGCGTGATATGGAAGCCTATCAGCAATTTGTAACCCTTAAGCTTGCTTCACTGAAAAATATAGCCCGGGTACAGAGCAGCTTTGTGATGACGGAGGTGAAATGATCAACGCGGGAAGCTCTCTTTTTCTACTTGATTCTCCGGCCTTTTCTCAAGCCTTTCAACCTTGGTGACGAAATATTTGGTTTCGCCGCGCCAAGGAAGCATGGCGTATTTTTCCTCATAATACAGGTTTACCCGTTCACCACTCAAGGCCACCTGCTCAAGGTTATGAATAAGCTCCTGATCGCTTTTGTACATGGAGAACTCAAAAGTTTGGGTAAGCTGGTTGTCGGCTTTTTTGATGGCACCAAAGCTCATGATGTCGAGCTGGCCCTCGTAAGTTTTGAATACCGCTCCACGCTTGCTCACTTTGAGCACCACCCCGGCACGTACGCCCTCGCTGTATGACATGTAGTACAAAAACAAGGTCACACCAATGGCCAAGAGCACCAATACGATACCCACTTTGATGAAGAATTTGCGGATGCTCTTGCCCGCTGATTGTGATTTTTCCCGAAAGGTGCTCATGGTTGCTCGATTTACTGCGAAAGTAAATCTTAGCGGTCAATTTCTGAGCCTAACGTTGCATTTTTACAATAGGATATCGGCTCAAGTTTCCATCTTGCTCCATTACAAGGTGATAGATGCCAGCAGTAAGTGTGCCGGTTGCAATGATCCACTGCTCTCCTACGGTACTTGATTCTTTCTGTCCGCGCATCACGAGCTTGCCTGTATGGTCATACAGGCTGTAGCGCAATGGACCAGCACAGCGTGTGCGTACATTCAGTGCAAATTGCTCCACATGCGGATTGGGGTAGAGGCTCAAATCGAAGCAGGTATTGGTGGTGAGCGTATGGCTGTTGATTTTGTGACCAAGCACTTCAAACTTTACTTCACCAAGGCCTACACAGCTGCCTCCGTGGTTGTTTAAAGCTGTGAGCAGTACATAACGGGCTGTATCACCGTGAAAGTGATACAAGTCGTCGCCTTCATAGCGGGTGTGGCCGGGCGCACGCTCCACCAAATGCTGCCCTTTGTTTATCCAGTGTTTGCCATCGGCACTGATGTCAATGCTCATTTCACGCACACCCATATCGACCCAATCACTTGCATTGTAATTCCATACGTGCATTTGCCCCAAGGCGTAGCTGTGGCCAAAGTCGTACATGATCCAATGCCCGTCGCCGTAAGTGGTATTGGGGTTGAGCCGCATTTCACAGCTCAGCCAGCCTTCGTTCCAGTTGCTGTTGTGGCGTTCGGGATAGCATTGCCCATTTGCCGAAAGGCAGCTTGCAACCACCATGCCTGTAAGGATGTAGCGTGTCATCATGGGTTGTTGAAGTTCATAAATCCGAGGGGTGGGGTTCCCTGCTGCGAAGCCACAAAGTTGGGCAGGTCGGGAAAGATGTCGACAAGGTCGCTCGGGCTTACGCCAAACCAGAGGGCAAGCTCCGCCATGTACTCTGTGGCGCTCGTGGTGGGTAGCATTACGCCCCGATCGAGGTAGTATTCACTGCCTTCTTCAAGGCTCGGGTATTTGCCGAATACCTGACCCCCATTTACACTGCCACCCATCACCAGGGCATTGCCCCCCCAGCCATGGTCGGATCCATTGCCGTTGGAGGTCAATGTTCGGCCGAAATCGCTGATGGTGAACGTAGTCACATTGTTGTGCTGCTCCAGGAGCTCCATGGCCTGGTTGAATTCCGAAAGCGCCCGGCTCAATTCCGGCAGTTTGGAAGCAGTGGCTTCAATGACTTCTTCATGGTGGTCCCAACCTCCAAAGTTGATGAAGAAGGTTTGTCGCTGTGCACCCAATCGGTCGCGGCCTGCAATGATGCGCGCCACGGTGCGAAAGCGCTGGGAGAGGGGTGTGTTGGAAAAGAGGTCATTGAATTCGGGCGCCGTTGTAAGTGCCTGACGCAGCGATTCCCCATTGGTTACCGAGTGCTTCAGCGTGTTGATGTAAGTTTGTTCGAATACATCGGCGTAGCTTTTGTCGAGCATGCCGTTGATGGCTTCATTGCGGTGCGGGTGGTAGTGGTTGCTGCGGTCATAACCGACAATGCCAAAACGCTCACTTGCCGATACGGCAAATTCAGTATTGAACATGCCCTGCTGAAACTGGTTGGTGCCGCTGAGTGAAATGTTCATGCTCATGGCGGAGTTGGTATTTTGCTCAGCCAAAAGATCGGCGATGCGTCCCCCCCAACCGTAGCGGTGTCGCTCGCCGGGCCTTCCGGTTTGCCAGTGCTTGATCTGGTCTGAATGTGAAAAAAGCCCCATGGGCAATTTCTTGTTCCCGCTGAGGTACTGCTGTTTGGTCAGGGGCTCCACGAGGGTGCCCACATTGGCCACAAAGCTCATTTTGCCTGCATTGAACATGCTTGCCACCTCAGCCATACCGGGGTGCACCCCAAACACTTCGCCGTGGGCATCGCTGTAGTTGAGTGGGTGCATGGCCGTGGCAGGCACTGCAAGGTTGCTGCGGGTGGTGAGGTAGTGGTTGTAGCCAACTGCACTCCTCGGAATCAGCATATTGTGTGAATCGGCACCGCCGGTGAGCAGCAGGCACACCATGGCTTTGTACGGGGCTTCCTCCTCTGCTCTTTTGTCAAGAGCGGCTGCTGCCATGGCCTTGAGGTTGATAAGGGATGAAAAAAAGGTGGTAAGGCCCATCGCGGCGCAACCGGAGGTAGCAATAAAGCGGCGGCGGTCCATTCCTTTGGAAGTATCGGTAGTCGACATGCTGAACTTATTTCAAAATGGTGTAGTCGGGGCTGATCAATAGCAAATAGAGTGCAAGATCTAGGGGATCTTTGTCAGGCATGGATGCCACGGCACTGGGATTGTAATTCGTGAGCGCTTTTTTGATGGTGGCACGTGTATCATCGCTGAGTCGGCCATGGCTGAAGTATACATCAAGCTGGTTGAGAATTACGTCGGCATCGCGCATTTCAGGCAAATAGGTGGAATAATTGAGTCCTGATTCCGTTGGCAAATCAGCACTGCCAAATATGCGTCCCTGCCGTGTCCAAAAGTCTACCTCGTTCACATAGCCCACCGAGGTTACTGCGTTGTGAATTTCAAACTCCGGGGCCATAAGGCCCATATCGGCCACTGGGCCATTGGGTTGGTAATCGGGGAGGTAAAAATTGAAAACCGAGGGCGATGAGAATGCAAAATGCGATGTGGCAACATTGAATGTATTGTGGTGGGGCCATGTGAGCCCTTGAAAAGTCGAATAATCCATGGCTTTGGCAAATTGCAAGTACCGCATCATGGGTGCACGCAGCTTGCCATGACCCGCAGCTTGCATGGCTTCACAGCTGCGCGCCTCATCGTGCAAAAGGATGGCACTCAGTACAGCGTATAGGTTACCGCGTTTTCCGCTGCCGTCGTTGATGAACACAGCGGCCACATCCTGCACATACTTGGGTGAGGGGTTGGAAGTAACCAATTGCTGGATCAATTTTTTACAAAAAAATGGAGGCGTGTTGGGATGGTTGACCAACACATCAATGGCCGCTTCGATATCGCCCATGCCGCTGCCGGTGTTGATGGTATGCCCCAATACGTGCTTTGGTCCCTGCTCATGCCAGTCTTCATACATCAGCATGGCATGCTCATAACTCAAGAAGTTGCGGCGTACAAAAAAGTCGAGTGCGCGGTTGGCCGCAATGCCCTCTTGATTTACAGCACCGGCTCCAAGGCCAGTGAATACTTTGGCAAGTTCACGTATATCATCCTGCCCATAGGCATCCATGGTATTGCCTTGGGCATCGAGGCGCGGAGTTCCATTGGGTTGTAGTTCATACAATCCAATGGTGAAGAGTTGCATGATTTCCCTTGCGTAGTTTTCGTCGGGGAAGGTATTGTTGCTGGTATCGGTGGCGGAATTGCGGAAGTGGGTCAAGTACACCCCCATGGTGGGGTGCAGGCTCACTTCGAGCAGCAGTGCTTTAAAATCTCCAAAAGCATGCTTGCGCAACACGTCGTAATAGGCGGCATAAGCATTGCCGCGAAATCCAATGTTGCTCTCGATGCCGATCACCATGATTTCGTGAAGGGCCAAGGCCATGCGGTTGCGCAACACATCGGGGCGTTGCAAAAGTGCCGTCCACAGGCCTGCCTGAAAGTGTCTGGAATGCCAGTCAATGCTGTTGGGATTGATGCCTTGCTGCTGTGCGAGTTGTTTGTTTTTATTCCACGCATCGCGCGAAAGCTGCAACACAGGGTAGGTGGGGAGCTCTTTCTGCCAGTTGAGCCATCCCTCGAAGTCGAGATTATTTGCGAGGGTTTCAATTTCGGCAGGAGTACCCCCGTAGGCCGCCTGGCTGAGGAAACGCGATGCCTCCATCTTTTTGCCGTCAAGGCCTGCGCCATCAATGGTGCGCAGCCCATCGGCCATGCGGCCCCAACCGGTTTGGCCAAGGTCACTGCTGGTGCTCACCACAATGCCCTCAAAGTGGCCCGCACCGATGTAATCGGTATACACAGGGTTTTGAGCGCCAGACTGAAAGGATTGGAATGAAAAAAGTAAACCTATTGATAAAAAAAGGATCAGCTTGGTGGACGGCATCATATCATAAAATATAGCCTCTGTTCTACGTCCGAAGTGTACAAGGGTTACCCTCCGTGGCATTCAAAAAGTTTTGAATTTCTGCGATATTTGCCCGATGGGCACACTGAAAGTTTTGCAATTAAGCTCAGAGCGCAGCTGGCGCGGTGGAGAGCAACAAATCGCTTACCTCGCGGATTACCTCCGGACGCAAGGGGTGGAAGTGCATGTGGCGGCAAGGAGGCATTCTGCATTCTCAACATGGTGTAGGCAACTCAATTATCCACTGATGGATGCCTCCTTCAGCAACGGGCTCGATGTAGCTACCGCACTAAAGATCTTGCAGTACGTGCGCCATCACGGCATACATCTGGTACATGCCCACAGCGGCAAGAGCCACTCCATAGCACACCTTGCTGCGCGCCTTGGCATGCGGCAGGCACTCGTGGTACACAGGAGGGTTGATTTTCCGTTGAATGGGGGCATGGTCAGGCTCAGCAAGTACAATCATCCTGCTCTTCAGCGCATTGTGTGCGTGAGCGAAGCCATTGCCTCCGAAGTGAAGAAGCGCATACGCCAGCCGGAGCGGGTGTGTACCGTGTACGATGGTATCGACTTTGGCCGATTTTCCGAAAGGAAAGCGAACGGATACCTGCACCAGGAGCTGGGCATTGAACCACACAAAAAGCTAATTGTCATGGTGGCGGCCCTCGCTCCGCACAAGGATTATCCAACATTTTTGAAGGTGGCGCATAAGGTCTTGGCCCAGAGGAATGACGTGCACTTTGTAGCCGTGGGCGAGGGTACCTTGCGCAATGAGTTGATGCAAATGGTAGCGCAGCTAGATATCCGTCAGGGATTTAGCCTCACAGGTTTTCGCCGTGATGTGCCCGAAGTGCTGCGCGAGGCCTCCTTGTTCATGCTTACCTCCAAAACCGAGGGCCTTGGCTCGTCGATCATTGATGCCATGTACAATGGCGTGCCCGTGGTGGCAACCCGGGCAGGGGGCATTCCCGAATTGTTGCAGGATGGCGTGCAGGGCCACCTGTGCCGGGTAGGTGATGTTCAGTGCCTTTCCGGCAAAATAACCCAATTGCTCGACGATGCAGATCATTACAGCAGCTGCTCCAGGGAGGCGCGCAGCAGGGCGGAGCAGTTCAGTGCTGCGCATATGGGCGCTGATGTGCTGCGGGTATATAAGGAGCTCAGGTTGTGAGTTGGAATAAGGGTTTGGTGCTCAAGCCCTATTCTTAGGTTTTGAATCACTGGCGTTCGGATCATGGCAGAAGATCACTCATACGCACAGCCATGCCTGTCCGCTGAAGCTCTGGCCTTTATTGCGGCAGGCGGGCCGCACATCCTCTCGTCCATACGGACTAGCTATGCTGCGTGAGATAAGTTTGGCTTCGCTGCTACTTCGTAGTCTCCCTTCAGTACCAATGACAGTGCTATAGGCACGGCAAGCGGTCTTTGAGCGTGCGCGATAAAAAGTAATGCGGTGGGCGGATGCCCACGTAGCGCAATGTACAAAAGCAAAGAATATTGAAA
>DAIOTP010000137.1:0-8872 GCA_036751905.1 Cryomorphaceae bacterium | reverse complement strand
CAATTGCCTTCGCTCAGCAGGCAAATTTGCGCCTTGGGAGCAAATGTGCTTTATACGACTTCCGAGGGGATCTACACCTACATTCCGGAAAGTAACCTTACCATCCTTTGGAGTACCGAAGCGCTGGATTTTCTCCATGCCTCTTCGCTTTCGCTGGACGATGCGGGCCATATGCTGGTTAACAACAGTGAGCTGATAGATCTCCAAACCCTGGAGAGCCGACATGTGCTTCACTCGGGTAAGCATGCCGTGTTGTTGAAAGGTGATGAGCTAGGTCAAATGCTGTACCATGAGGAGCACAGGTATAGTGTGGACAAGCCCTATCTTGAGTTCGTGGTATCCACGCATGCTTCCGCCGATAGCATTGTGTGGCGGAGTCAAAGATTTCCCATTGCTGACGATGGACTTGACATCTTGAATGAGACGGTTCAGTCGCCAGGTGGGCGGTATGTGGCGTACTTTACCAATAGCGCGTTCGCATCCAGAAAAGGGGTGTATCTCATCGATGTACTTGAGCGCACTGCACGTTTTATCGCCTCGGAAAACACCCATCAGGTTACCTTCAGCAATGATGAGGAATCGATGTGCCTGTACCGCACCGTCACAAAAAAGAAAAAAGGTGAAGGAGAAGAATATGAAACGCATTATAACATCTTCAGAACAGAGGATGGCAAGCTCAGATCGAAACACAGCGACGCACTCGATGCCGCATTGATGCTTGGTGATGTAGAAGTCCGTGTTGATTTTGAATCCATTGAACTTAGCTCAAAGGATAAGGGCGGGGAGGTAAGCGCCGAACGTTACTACGCACGCGAAACCATCAACACAGCCAGTGAGATGAAGCACATGCCTTACCTGATAGCAGGCAGTAAATCAGGCCATTTGTTTTTCTGGCAAAGGGGCATGGCCTCTCCTGTTCACCGCATTAAATGTGGCAAGAGCGAAGTTGTGCAGATGTTAGAGTCAGGTGGAAAGTTGTATGTGCTGATGAGGAGTGGACAGCTCACTGTAATCGACTTCGAGAACGACGTGCCCTATGTAGCCTTGAACGCGTACTTTGCGAAAAAAGGGGACGGGATCCAAACGGTTTATGCCACACCCGAGGGCTACTTCAAAGCGGAGAAGAACGCCCTACGCTCCTTTCATTTTGTGAAAGCATTGAGCGCTAATCCCATGAGCGACTATGAGTTGATCCTGAACCGACCCGACGTAGTACTTTCCCGCTTTGGGTATGCAGATGAGCGGCTTGTTTTGCTGTACGAGGAAGCCTACGAAAGACGCTTAAAACGGCATGGTGTAAAAGGAGTGGATGATTTTGTACACCGGGAACAAGCTGTCATCAGGATCAAAGATCAAGCGGGATTGCCACTTGCGAGTGATCAGGGCTCATTGCTGCTCAGCATTGAAGTTTTGCGTTTGCCCGCACCCATCCGCCGAATGCATGTGTGGAGCAATGGCGTACCCATTTATGGGATGAAAGGCAGGCAGGCGGGAAATGTGGAAGAGGCACAAGCATCATTTACAGTAGCGCTGCACGAGGGCTTGAACCGAATTTCCGTGGTGGTCGAAGACCAGGCAGGGGTATTCAGCAATGTGGCATTTCACGAAGTGCATTGCACACGGAAACTGGAAACCCATGTATACTTTCTCGGGGTGGGTGTGAGCGCCTATCAGGACTCCAGCATGAACCTTCATTATGCGCATACCGATGCGCTTGATTTAGAGGAATTTTTGGGCAGCCGGTATAGAGGGAAATCCAGTTCGTTGCTCTTGTTGAACGAAGACGCCACCAACGAGAAAATCATTGTGGCCAAGGACTTTCTTGGAAAAAGTGGCGTGAATGATGTTGTTGTGCTATTGTTTGCCGGGCACGGCTTGCTGAACACCTCCGGCGACTTTTTCTTTGCCACCCACGACATGGATTTTTCAGCACCCGAATTGCGTGGGTTTTCGTTTGCCGATATCGAATGGCTACTCGATTCCATTCCGGCCCGCCGAAAGCTGCTGCTGATGGATGCGTGCCACAGCGGGGAGGCCGACAAAGAGGGTTTTTACAACGAAGAGTTGGCAGAAAATCAGGTAACAGGCTATACGTCCAGAGGGATTACCAATGTTACGGGCCCAAGCAGCGGAGTGGGGATGCAAAATTCCTTCAGGTTGATGCAAACCCTTTTCCGTGATTTGAACAATTCAAACGGCGCATTCACCATTTCGGCGGCTGCGGGGAACGAATACGCTTTTGAGGGAAGAGAAACGGGAGGGGTATTTACCCATGCATTTCTGAAATCATTTGTAAATTTAAGCTACGGAGATTGGGGCAATTGCAATTTGAATATTACCAAGCTACAGCGGGAAGTGTATCAAGAGGTGACAGCACTTACCAAAGGTCGCCAGAGCCCTACGTCGAGAAATGAAAATCCTGAATGGGATTGGTCATTTTGTGATTAAGCAGTACTGGTCACATAAAGATCAATTGTGATGCTCTTGGAATTTGGCATCTGTTCAAGTTGATGTTTAAGCATTTTATACCAACAGCGGGCTTCACTGCTGTGGGGCAAGGCGCAAACGCCCCTGGATTGTTCCAAGATACTTGCAAGGAACTGTGCTGCCGAAAGTGATGGTTTCTCATTGCAATGGACATCAACTTGATCGGCAAATATTGAGAACAACGCACACTGTACTAAGCATTCTGTGGCGTGCATCCTCCTTCACAGCGCACTTGGCATTTATCGTTGTGCGCCGCTTTGGATGTACTCTGGCATCTTAAACAGTTCACCGCTGGTGGCGAGTTTGCGAAGTTCTTCGAGGTTGAAGGACCCTTGAACGGCGGTTACCACATATTTGTCATCCACCAGGCCTGTGATCGACACGTCGGTCACTACCCCTTTTTTCACCCGGCCAAAGGCGCAGAGGTTTTCTTCATTGCAGTGGAGCAACTCAATGCCGCGTTTGTTGGTCTGCTTTTCTGTTTCGGTGCGCATGGCGAGGAGGGCAGCAGGATCGACGGTGTTGAGCTCCAAATAATTCACTTTTTCAATGTTCTTCAGAAAGCTTTGGCCTTCGACGCTGAGTCCTCTGGTGGCTGGAGGTATATAGGCCACATCGCGCACTTCGGCTCCGCGCAAGATGTATGTTTGTGATGTGCCATAGCCTTGGTTTTGCTGACTGTAGTAGTATTCCACTTCTATCAGTGCGGCTTCAACGTGTTCCCAGAAATCCTCGCAGCTGCTGAGCGTTACTACAAGAACTATCGCGCTCAGAAAACGAAATAAAGAATTTAAAATCTTTTTGGGTTGTTTTGAGTTGTTCATAAATGCTTGGTTTGTTAAAAAGTTGTTTTCAAAAAAATCTGACAGTCTTTCTGATTGGCATCTTTATCTGAAGCACAATCGAGCCAGTTTTCGGCATATTTCGGGGAGTAATGAATAAAATACATAATGGTCGATGTGAAATATGAAATTCTGCATTGAGAATTGATGTTTTTAATGTCCAAGGTTGGGAAATAATAAAATCGTTATCTGTTCAGCAGTCGTAAATTCTTCTCACAAGCATTGTAGGATCCTTCGAAATATACCCTACTCGTGGCACTTCTCGCGTAAAAATTTCCCCTTGATCTGGAAGGTGTAACCGTATAGGTGGCACCTGGCCGTATTCTCGTGTAATAAATACCGTTCAAATAAAGGTACATGGACAATGTTGTGGTATTTTCGACGGTCATTGTACACCCACCGCGTGCAGGAGCTTCAGGGTTATCAATACTGTCTGAATCAGGAAGTGGATACTTGTGCGTGTCTTCGTCAGTCACCAACTCGCTGGCATAGAGTTCTTCTACTGTGTTTTGGGAAAATGTAATGGCAGCGACAGCAAGGAACAGACCTAACAAAAAAAAGTGCTTTTTCATTATTGGTTTGATAAGCTTTCAACCAAAACTACACATTTTTTCCAACTATGGAAAAAAATAATTTGAGCAAAAAAAACCTGTACCAAAATACCATGTTCATTCTGAATCAAATACTGGTAGGCGACTGAAGAGAAGTATTTGTTACTCATTGTTCAGTTCAGGCTGTTTACAGGTTTGCCGCCAGTTTATGAAGATAAATAGACGGGGATTCACTATATTTGATTCAACAAGCTACTCCTCTCATGATACCCAGACGGATAGGCCATCTTCATTTAATACTTGAGGTCGATAGCTTTGCGGCTACAACGGCAAATGGACGTGCGGGTTGGTTCGAAAGTCGCGTAGGCAAATTTGGCAAAACCAGCCTTCATATTGGCAACTCCGTGCTATCGATCCTCCTGTTATTTACTGTTGTGCTTGGCCCTTTTCAATACACTTTTGCACAAGAAAACAGCCAGCAACACTATTATAACCAGGCGCAATCAGCTTTAGATGCTGGACAAAATGAACTTGCAAAAGCACATGCACAACAGGCTGTATTCGCTGCAAAAGAAGTGCTGGGGGATGAATCAATTCCGTATTATGAATCGATTGTATTGATGGCAAAGGTTTGTAGTGAAATTAAGGAATTGGCTCAGGCAGATTCTCTGTATACTTTGGCTGCTGCAATGTTGCAGCATGGTCTTACCATTTCAGCTAATGTAAAGTCTGCAATGCTTGTTGACCAAGCCGAAGTACTCGCAGCCCTCGAGAGATATCCTGAGGCCATTGAGGTATATCATGATGCCATTGAAATCATGACAGCTCAGGATGAAGTAAGTATCGCCGAACTCGTAATTGGGCTCAACAGTCTGGCTTTGGTTTATCAAAAGACAGGTGCTCACAGTCTAGCACTTGAGCATGCCTATGAAGCTCTGGACCTTTCGCGCAGTGCGCTCCCCATTCAAAACGACCTGTATGCCGAGGTTCAATATACACTGGGCGCCTCTTACCTTGCTATTGGTAAGATGGAACAGGGAATTGATTCACTAAAGGAAGCGCTTAATGCATTGGAAGCAAATGGTACTGAGGATCACGGCTTGTTTATTAGAATTGCTTCAAAACTGGCTGAGGCGCATTCCAAACGCGGTACTCCGGAAATAGCAATTCCGCTGTACCAAAAAGCCATTCAGCGGAGTAAGGATTTTCCCACGGAGAATGATAAAAACCTTGTTGGTTTATCGGTAGCCCTCGGCATCGTTTACTTCCGCAATGATTTGTATGATGAGTCCATTGCCGCATACGCTTCGGCCTTGGCTTACATTGACGCGGGCATGATTCCTAAAAACAACGTTACCTATGGGATTATTGCTTCAAACCTGAGTCAAGCCTACCAAAAGGAAGGGATGTATGGAAAAGCACTTGATTACATTGCGGTTGCTTTGCAATGTGCAAAGGAGGCTGATGGAATTAGGAGTACGGGCTACGCCTCCAAACTCAATACACTTGCACGGCTCTACCTCGATTTGGGCATGTATGAAAAGGGAGCTCCATTATCCAAAGAAGCCCTAGACATAGTGGAAGAGGCCGAAGGCAAAAAGCGACTGTATGCCATCTTGCTGGGAACTTATGGTGCATTAGAAAGGCGGCGAGGGAATTTTGAAAGTGCGCTCCTCATACAATATGAAGCGCTTGAAATCATTGAAAATGAGTTTGGGCAAGATCATGTGAATTATGCCAGAGGGCTGAACAACCTGGCCACCGTGTACAATGAAACAGATTCACTTGACAGGGCTATCGGCTTTCTGGAAAAATCACTAGATATCACAAAGCATAAATCAGACAAACTCAGCCCTGAAGTATTGGAGTATTATAACACTTTGGCCAACCTATATTTTAAGTCGGAGGACTTTAAAAAGGCGCTGGAGCTTTACGCTTTAGTGGTGGCCGAAACCAAGGAAATCATGGGTGAGCACCATCCACTGTATGCCCCACGCTTGCTGAGCCTGGCACAAACGCAGCGCAAGCTGAACAATCACGATCTGGCACTGGAATATTACAGCAAAACGATGGGTGAGACTGGTTATCAAATTGAGAAAACATTTTCTTTTCTCGCGGAGCGTGAAAGGGAAGCCTTTATCGAAAAGATATCCGGTCGATTCAGCGAATTGCTGGATTTCTTCTTTGAAGTACAGGATGCATATCCAGAAGTAAACAGGATGGCCTATGACATTGAACTGGCTACAAAGGGAATGTTATTGAGTTCGGTCAGAGACGTAAGACAAAAGGTGATGGAGAGCGGAGATCCCCAACTTATTCAAAAATATGAAACATGGAAAGTGATGAAGTCCACATTGCAGCGGCAGCACAGCTTACCGCTTGCGCAGCAAAAAGCAAATCTTTCCCAGCTTGAAGATGAGGTTGAACTTTTTGAACGCGAGATATCACATATGTCCGGTCAATCGTCAACAGGAGGTTCGTTATCAGTGAAGTGGGATGATGTAAAAGCAAAGCTCGAATCGCATGAGGTTGCAATTGAATTTTCCTACAGGCGGGCTGACAAGGAACAATCGGGGAACTATTCGGCTTTAGTTTTGCATGCGAATTCAGCACAGCCCTTGTGCATTCCCCTTTTTGAGGAGTCAATTTTAGATAGCCTATTGGCAGGTGACAAAGAAATGGACGGGCATCTCATTTCCATCTTATACAGGGGTTCTAAGAATGTAACCAATACTTCCGCAAATTCTATTCGAGACACGGCGCTTTATAATTTAATCTGGAGACCTCTAAGCCCACACATTGAAAAAGGATGTACAATATACTACGCACCAACAGGCCTGCTTCATAAAATAGCCTTCAACGCTGTAAAAGATGGGGAAGGTGAATATTTGAGTCAGCGCTATGCCCTTCGTCAAGTATCGTCAACCGCCAATATTGGCCAGGACGTACGGATGAAAATCAAAAATAATACTTCTGTCCTTTTGATGGGTGGAATGGAATTTGGTTCGCATGCGAGCCAAACGTATCGCTGGGACTCTCTACCGGGAACATTTAAAGAGGTCGAGGCAATTGAACGCATGGCCAAGCGCAAGAAAGTGGACGTAGAGGTTTATACCGGAAGTGATGCGAACGAAGCGATATTTAAACAGCAGGTATCGGGTAAAACAATTGTCCATATGGCTACCCACGGTTTCTATTTCCCAAAAACGAACATAGATCAACCTTACGAAGATAAAGACGCTTTTGCAACTGCTCAGGAAATCGTAGCGAGGAGTGGCAGGGATATATCGACTATGCATTTGTTCGCAAATTCCGACCCGCTATACCGGTCAGGCGTGGTTATGGCCGGGGCGAATTATTATGGGATTGATGAATTGTCAAAGGCTGGAGAAGACAATATCCTCTCCGCAGCTGAAATTTCAAATATGGAGCTACAGGGTACTATGCTGGTGGTACTCTCGGCTTGTGAAACAGGTTTGGGTGATGTAAAAGGAACCGAAGGGGTCTATGGCTTGCAGAGGGGGGTTAAGATGGCAGGAGTTCAGAGTTTAATCTACACTTTGTGGAAGATTCCCGACGACGAAAGTGCAGAGTTTATGGGATATTTCTACGATGGAATATTTTCTCAATTGGATATTTCAGTTGCTTTCAGGCAAGCTTTGTTCAAGATGCAGGCTAAGTATGATCCTTACTATTGGGGCGCCTTTGTTTTGGTGGATTGACCTGGCTGTGAAAATTCTGGGTATTATTGTATTTTCAAGTTATTTTAATACTTTCGAGGTGACCTAAATCAATAAAGAACCTCGTAATGTCATTCACCCTATTTATACTTCCGAGCTATTGGCTCTCTGTACATTTGCTGCTATCGGGAACTTCAGCTTTTGCAACATCCCCGCATGGTATTGAATACCTTCTATCAAGTAAGATTCACGCGAATAAATCGTTCATTTCAGAAAATGCGTCAGGGTTGGCATTTAATCCTCAGCTGTGCTTAAATAATTTTGATTTCACTTGGTGTTCAGATTTGGGCTACTTAAATGGAATCGCTGAATACGAGGAGTACCTCTCCTGCTTTGATTTTTTTGAATTGCCTACTCCTGAAGTATCTGGCTTCTGCAATGACGACGTCACTATCGTCTTTGAAGAATCATCATCAGGAAATTCATGTCAATGGGAGGAAAATTACACGTGGACTGCAACAGACAATTGTGGGACGACTTTGACGGTCGTCATCAATTTGATATACGAGGACAACAATCCACCACATATATTCTCTTACAATATCAATCAGGGATATAAAACAGGTGGAGTGGATGAAACGCCAGGGGAAAACCAACTCGTGGCAACGATAATTATGAACGAAGATGACATTGAGATTACTGAGGTAACCGATTTTATAGTTGATGGCACTGATGACTGCGGCGGGGAGGTAAGTGTCTTTGAAAACAGTGACTTTGAATGTCCTTTTTGGTTCGGATTCGAAGGGCCTTTGAATGAAATGTGCAAGGTATTTACACTGTCTGATGGTTGTAATGAATCTCTGGCAATTATACATTTTATCTACCCTGAAATTGAGGGTTGTACTGATCCCTGTGCAATAAACTTTGACCCTGAAGCCAATTATGATGATTGGAGTTGTCTTTATCCGAATATCGGCGCCTTTTTTTCCAGCACGCCAAATGATGCAAGTATTTCCTGCTCGAATACGGCTGAAATTGTATACCCGGTTATGGTTTCGGAGTGCGGAATTGCCAGCATAACTTTAGAGCAAGAGACCGTACCAGGACCATGTGAAGGATCTTATGACCTCGTTAACACATTTACAGCCGAAGATTCGTGCTGCGTTGTGCTTACACATACTCAAACGATCAGCATTTTCGACACAGATCCACCTGCGATAGATGGTGAACCAGAAGTTGAAGTGTCTGCTCTTGACGGGATATACATTACCGCCGAAGATGCCTGCTCTTTGCCTGTCAGTATTGTTTATGA
>DAIOTP010000136.1:0-8921 GCA_036751905.1 Cryomorphaceae bacterium | reverse complement strand
GCACCTGCCTTACAAGCAGGGGGTCGTAGGTTCGAATCCTACATCGCCCACAAACAAAATCCGTCCCCAATGCATTGGGGACGTTTTTTTTGCTCTTTCTAAAATGCCAAGCCCCAGCTTGAGCATTTTAGAAAGGGCAAAAAAAAGCCAGCCCGAAGGGATGGAAGATTTTGTTTGGGTACAAGGGCACTGATGATATGGATCGCGAAAGCAATCCTACCTTTTCCTCAACATTTCACTTTCTTGAAAAACCCAAAAGCCCCAGCTTGAGCATTTTAGAAAGGGCAAAAAAAAAGCCAGCCCGAAGGGCTGGAAGATTTTGTTTGAGCGCAAGGGCACTTTCTGCGGAACTTGACGGGGTATTCGCGGGTGCGGGCTAGAGCATAACTCCCCGAACTCAGGTATGGGCCAAAGCCCGCAAAATGTTATAAAACATCCAAAACCAAACTTGAATGCAGCGCTTCTCCATTGCTTTACAGCAGAGCTCTATGGCTAAATGTCTCGCACACATCTAAAGCCCAAATGGCTCTGTCCCGAATCAAAGGCTATGGCCATGCGCGATGAGGGCCTGTAGTTGGAGCAATACTCCTCACTGCAAAGGAATGACCCTCCTTTCATCACACGCTTTTCGGAGGCATAGGGATCATTCGGGTCATGGCTTTGTGAAGGACCTTTCGGATCGCGGCAGGCCTTTGCGCCCATAGCCGCATAATGCACCTTAATATCCGGTCGGTACAAATCAGAGGTCCACTCCCACACATTGCCTATCATGTCATAGAGGCCGAACCCATTTGGAGGGTATGAGGCCACAGGAGCAGTGCCTTCATATCCATCGCTCGCCGTGTTGTGGTAAGGAAAGTTGCCTTGAAAAAAATTGGCTTTGTATACTCCTGCCGGGCTGAGTTCATCGCCCCATTGAAAACGGGTACCTTGCCCGCCGCCCGCGGCGTATTCCCACTCTGCTTCCGTTGGCAAGCGCTTGCCCGCCCATTTGGCGTAAGCCATTGCATCCTCATAGGCAATGTGCACCACCGGATGCTCGGCCCTCCCTTCAATGGATGAGCCCGGGCCCTCAGGATGCCACCAGTTGGCGCCCCTTTGCCAGCGCCACCAATTGAACATATTGTCGAGGGGAACCTGTGCAGCCGGAGGGGAAAAAACGAGCGATCCGGGCTCGAGGAGGCTATCAGCCGGTTGCGGCGTACCACGGGGCAGCTCACGCTTGAGCTGTTCCCAATCTATTGTTCGCTCAGCCACAGTGATGTAGCCTGTAGCCTCCACGAATGCGCTGTACTGCCCGTTGGTTACCTCCGTGGCATCCATAAAGAATGAGTTTACCTCCACCTCCACCTTGGGACCCTCATGCGGCTCTGCGTAATGCGCATCATTGCCCATGGTGTACACAGCGCCTTTCACCAAGACCATTCCATCAGGCACATGAAGTTCGGAATCAACTCCTGACTTTGAATTAGCAAGGTGCTGATCCTCTTGCTTGCCGGTGGGTGTGCACGATGTGCACGAGGCCATTAAAAATGCAAATAAGGCAATCGAAACTATGGCTGCTGAGGCTTTTTTCACTCCCGTAAATTTAGGTATTGTCGCAGTTTCCCCGCAATGACACGTGTAAGTTTCCGCTTATGGATGATTTTTTCTGATTTACTTCTGCGCTGTACAACAAGGCAGCTTTACAGCACCTCTGCCACGACAAAGACGCTGCCGCCGACAAAAATAATGTCGTCCGGTCCTGCACTGCTTTTTGCGGAAGCCAAGGCCGCTTGTACGCTTGTGTATGCATTGCCCTCAAGGGCAAACTCCCTTGCTTCAGACTGCAACAGCAGCGCATCTTTGCCTCTGGGCACATCGGGCCGGCACCAATAGTACGTGGCATTCCGGGGAAGCATGGAGAGGATGCCCTGCGCATCCTTGTCAGCCGACATGCCCCATACCATATGCAGGCGGTGGTAGCGTGCCTCACCGAGCATTTGCACCACAAAGCGCACCCCTTCTTCATTGTGACCCACATCGGCAATGGTACGCGGCGCATTGGATAGCAGCTCCCACCTGCCGCGCAAACCTGTGGAGGCCATCACACTGCCCGCACCTGCCGCCACGGCCTTGTGAGGAAGTAGCCAGCCCATGCCGCGCAAGGACTCCACTGCTGCACGCACAGTCCGCATGTTTTCCTTTTGGTAAATGCCCTTCAAATCGGTCGATAAACCCTCATCATCTTTCTGAACAAAAACAATTGGCGCCTCCCGACTCTGCGCTATTTCACGCAAAGTATCTACTACAATTTGCTCATTTTCTGACACCACCACCGGGGTTTTGGGTTTTATGATACCCCCTTTCTCCCCGGCTATTTGCGCCAGCGAATTGCCCAAAAACTGCTGATGGTCAAAGCCAATTGAGGTAATGACCGCGAGCGCTGGAAGCAACACATTGGTAGAGTCGAGTCGCCCACCCATACCTACTTCAATTACTGCTACATCCACCTGCTGCGCTCTGAAATAGTCAAAAGCCATGCAACAGCTCAGTTCAAAAAAAGAGGGCTGAAGTTGATCAATGAGGTGCTCGGTGCGTTCCAAAAATTGAATGACATAGTGCTCATCTACCATGATTCCATTTACACGGATGCGCTCTCTGAAATCTTTGAGGTGTGGAGAGGTGAACAATCCCGTTTTGTAACCGCTTTTCGCAAAAATAGCGGCCAATGTACTGCTTACGGAACCTTTGCCATTGGTTCCAGCCACGTGTACACTTTTGAAAGTATGCTGCGGGTTGCCAAGTGCTTCACAGAGGGCGATGGTGTTGGATAGGTCACTTTTGTAGGCTGCTGCACCTATGCGTTGAAACATGGGCAAGCGGCTGAATAGGAACTCAACAGCCTGGGCATAAGTTCTCATTGCAAGCGGAATACATACTTTACCTTACCGCGTTGTTCAAAGGCCGCGTTGGGATCGGCATTGAAGCGAAAGTTGTTGATTACGTCGTTCGTGGCGAGGTTTATAAGATACTGTGAGGTGGTTGTTGATTCCCGCAGGTTGGGGGTAGCCCCTGTTACCTTGCCGCTTTTATCGACAGTGATGTTCATCACTACAATTCCCTCTTGTTCCGTCGTGCGGATTTTTGTTCCGTAACCTGGCAGCATGCTGCGGCCATCGAGCTGCCAGCTGCCGGTGCCTCCTCCGAGTGCTCCCTGACCGCTGCTGCCATCCTGACTTCCCTGTGCACCGTCGCCGCCTGTGGTACCTTTGGTGCCCGATCCCGGAGTTCCGAATGCCTCCATGGCGCGCTTGAGGTCATCGCTGATCTGTGGTTTGACTTCCGCTGGTTCCGGTTTGGGTTCCGGCTCGGGTGCGGGTTTTTCGGCTGGTTTGGGTTCCGGTTTGGGCTTGGGCTTTTCTACAGGTTTGGGTTTCTCTTCTTTGGCAATGGGTACAGCTATGTCACTTTCTTCTTCCGTGAGCACTTCCTCTTCCTGCACGGGGGTAGGCGTAGCCTCAACAGGTGGTGCCGTGGGGCGGGGCATGGGGGCTATGGGTTGTATATCGGCCATAGAGCCTGAGGCATCCCATCCAAACTCTACCGAAGCACCAGGCGATTCGGGCAGAGGTACCGGCTGCTTGAGTCCAAAAAAGAGAAACAGCAAGGTAATGACGATGTGAAAAATCACCGTGACCACTGCTGCTATGCGTTTGCGTTTTTTCTCTTCGCTGCTCATATGGGCATCAATTGGGGCGGGTGGCGAGCACTATACGCCAGTTGTTTCGTTTGGCAAGGTCGAGCACGCGCACGGTTTCGCCGGTGGGTACGCGTTGGTCCACGTGCATGACAATGCTCGGCTTTTCGGTCCCGGCCAATTTTTCGGAAAGCGCAGCCTCCAGGTCAAGGGCATTGATTATTTGGTTGTTCACGCTGTAGTTGAGGTCGGCATCAATGCGCAGGGCTACATTTTGCTTGGCTTCAGAGCGGTTGCGGCTTACTGGCAGGTCCACAGGCAGGGAGTAAGGCGTAACGAGGGTGGACAGGATGATAAAAAAGATCAGCAAGAGGAACACCAAGTCCGTCATGGACGACATGCTGAAGCTTGCACTGACCTTATTTCTAGATCGCAGGTTCATAGGTGCTATTTGCTGGGTGTTTCGAGCAAGTCGATAAACTCAATGGACTGCCGTTCCATGCCGTGCACCACCTTGTCAACTTTCACCACCAAGGTGTTGTACGCCATATAGGCTACAATACCAATCACCAAACCCGCTACTGTGGTAACCATGGCTTGCATGATACCGCCACTGAGGCTCTCTATTTCTACCCCATTACCGGAAACTTTCATGGCATGAAAGGTAAATATCATTCCAATTACCGTTCCGAGAAAGCCAATCATGGGTGCGGCGCCTGCCACAGTGGCGAGCACGGGCAGCCCTTTTTCGAGTTTGTAAATTTCGAGCTTGCCCACATTCTCAATGGAAGCGCTTACATCGTCCATGGGTTTGCCAATGCGGGCCACGCCCTTGTCGATCATGCGTGCAATGGGCGTATTTTCCGAAAGGCACAAGCTGCGCGCTGCATCCAACTTGCCCTCACTGATGTAGTCTTTGATGCGGTTCATGAAATCTTTATCTTGCTTGGAGGCTCTGTTTATGGCCATCCAGCGCTCCGTAAAAATGTACACAGCGATAACACTGAGCAGCGCGAGTGGTATCATAATGTACCAGCCACCGCCTACGATCAGTTCCCAGATCGAAATCGTTTCCTCGGTAACCGATTGGAGCTCATCGGCTGCAACATCAGGTGCAGCGGTAGTAATTTGCAAAAAAACGGGGTTCTTCATGCAGACAAGGATAGTTATTGGTTGGTGATAAAACGCGGGGGTGCACAGGAAATTATGAACCCATCAATATGAATACCAAAGCACCTGCAAAATAACCAAGTATGGCCAGCCAGCTCAGGTGCTTCATGTACCACAAGAAGTCAATTCGCTCAATACCCATGGCCGCCACACCGGCTGCTGAGCCTATGATCAATGCGCTGCCACCAGTTCCTGCACAGTATGCCAGGAAGAGCCAAAAGCTGCCATTTGGCGCAAAAGGGCCTACAGCCTCGATGGGGTACATGCCTTGCGCGGCGGCCACAAGGGGTACATTGTCAACCAGGGCTGAGAGCAAGCCTATGGACATGTTGATGATGTAAATGTCACCGATTTTCTCATCGAGACCGGCAGCGGCTTTCGCCAAAGTGCCAACCTCCTGCAGTACAGCGACTCCGAGCAGTATACCCAGAAAGAACAATACCGAGGCAGTATCAATTTTCTTGAGGACCCCTATTACAGCAAGCTTTTTGCGCGCTTTGTAGCTGCGTTTTCGGTGCATCACTTCAGTGACGGCCCACAGTACTCCCAAGCTGAGCATCATCCCCATGAATGGAGGCAGGTGGGTTACCGTTTTGAAAACAGGCACAAAAACCAGTCCCAGAACGCCTATTGTAAATACGATAGACCGCTCCTTTTCAGTAATCATTTCCTCCTCATCCTCAATCGGCACTACGCGAGGTCTGTATATTTTGCCCTTCATTACGAAGCTCAAAATAAACAATGGCACCAAAACCGCTGCCGAGCTGGGTATAAAGAGATGCGTGATGATTTCAACCGTATCGGGCAATTGCTTTTTGATCCAAAGCATTGTAGTGGTCACATCACCAATGGGCGACCATGCTCCGCCCGCATTTGCAGCAATGACCAAAAAACCAACAAAAAACCAACGTGTAGGCCTGTCGCGCACCAATTTGCGCAGCAGCGAAATCATGACAATGGTGGTGGTAAGGTTGTCAAGTATAGCGCTGAAAAAGAAGGTCAGTGTGCTGAGGATCCATAGGAGCTTTATTTTGTTGTCGGTGGTGATCCGGTCTGTAATAATCCGAAAGCCCTCGTGTGCGTCAACTGTCTCCACAATGGTCATGGCACCGAGCAGGAAGAAGAGGATGCTTGCAATTTCACTTAGGTGATGCAACAATCTATGCTCCAGAAATGAGGACAACAATTCAGAATCTTTGAGCAATTCATTGTCCTCGATGAAATTCTCAAAATAAGAGGCGAGTCCGGCAGGTACATCGGTCACACCCAATACAAATATGGCCCAACAGAGTGTACCCAGCAAAAGCGCTGAAGCCGCTTTGTCGAGCCTCAAAGGATGCTCGAGGGCTATGGCAAGGTAACCCAATACAAAAACTATGACGATCGCTGTTTCCATTTCGCTAAACGAGTTGTGACAATGCAATTTCAAATGACGAAGCTGCGATGTTTTTTCCGGTCATGTTGCGCTCCATTACCGCGTTGAGCGCTTTTCTTATGGTTTCGGAAGTATCATCGAAAATGGCTTGATCGCTCATTTCCACATTTTTTCCCATGCAATAGGCGAATACCCTTGCCATCCCACAATTGGCAATAAAGTCGGGAATAATGGCCAAGCGCTCGTCGGCATAAGCCATGGTGTCCCCAAAGAATATTTCGGGGTCAGCAAAGGGCACGTTGGCGCCACAGGCTACCACTTCGAGTCCTGCCTGGAGCATACTATCCACATGGTGGCGCTCCACAAGCCTTGATGCCGCGCAGGGCAGAAATACCTCGGCACCGACATTCCACACCTCGCGGTTCACTTCTTCAAAGCTCAACATGTTTTCCGCCTTCAGCGTATTGCCTTGTTTGTTTATGAAAAGGGAACGGACTTCGGAAGCGCTCAAACCAGTTTTGTTTAAAATGCCCTCCTGCCTGTCAATAATTCCTACGATGCGCAGTCCGGCTTGTGAGAGGTAATACGCAGCTGCCGCTCCTACGTTGCCCCATCCTTGTACAATTACGCGTTTGTCCTTGAATGACTCCCCGAGTATGGTGTAGTAGTGGAGTATGCTCATCGCTACGCCGTATCCGGTGATCATGTCGGCAATGACATATTTACGTCCCGGAGCTGGCGAGTAGTGGGGATCTTCAATTACTTTGGAAACTCCAAATCGGAGTTGGCCTATCATATGAATCTTTTCAAACTCACGGGGTTCAAAGTGTCCATTGACCACGCCCTCCTGTGGGTGCCACAATCCGTAGCGCTCGGTGATGGGTATCACTTCATGTATTTCATCCACATTCAAATCGCCCCCCGTACCGTAGTAGCTTTTCAACAATGGTGTTACTGCTCTGTACCAACGCTCAAGCACACCTCTTTTGCGGGGATCACGGGGATCAAAATTGATTCCGCTCTTGGCCCCGCCTATGGGTGGACCTGATACGGTAAACTTCACTTCCATTGTTTTGGCCAGTGATTCTACCTCTCTTCGGTCGAGGCCTTTGCGCATACGGGTGCCCCCTCCGGCAGCGCCTCCACGCAAGGAATTGATGACGACCCAACCCACCGCTTCTGTTTCAGGATCACTCCATTCAAATACAATTTCGGGTTGTTTCTCTTCGAAGGTGCGCAGTAAGGCTTTCATGTTCAGGGCAGGGCCTTTTTATTTGCGCGCAAAGATAGCAATCTATCCATGCGCGCTTGAATCAGAATCGTGAACCCTTTTACATTTAACTTTACTTACCACAAGTGTAAACGGCCCCTGCCACAACAGGTCCTTTGGCCCCTGTAAGCATGTGCAATACGTTGGGTCTGCCTTCGAGCCGCAGCTTGCCAAGCAGGGCAAAAATCAATGCTTCTTTTCCCTCAATAATTTGCCGTTCTGGTAGCACTACGGTGCAAGTGGCATGGGAGCTGATGCGTTCCATCAGGTAATCATTGAATGCTCCGCCACCTGTTACGAGCGCTTTTGCGCCTTTCGGCAAATGCTGCATTGCCCGACCCAGTTGGAGGGCAACATGTTCTACCGCCGTTGCGAGCAAGTGGTTGGTGGCCTCTTGGGCATTGGAAAACATGGGCTGGCATGTGGCTTCAAACCATTCTCTGCCCAGTGATTTTGGAGGCGCTTCCGCAAAAAATGGCAGGGCATTGAGTTCATCCAATAGCGAATCAATGACCTCCCCGCTGCGCGCAAGTGCTCCACCCGCATCATAAGAACGACCCGCACGGGCTGCGAGGGAGTCAAGCAGCACGTTGGCCACAGTCACATCATATGCAGGCATATCTGTAAGCTTTGGAAAGCTGATGTTGGCAAATCCACCAAGGTTGATGCAGGCATCATATGCGCTGAAGAGCATCCTGTCACCCATGGGTACAAGGGGTGCACCTTGCCCGCCACGGGCTACATCCTGCCTTCTGAAATCGCATACCACCGCTAGGCGCGTGCGTTCCGCAAGAAGGCCTCCATTGAACATTTGCCAGGTCATGGCTTTATCGGGCTGGTGAAATATGGTATGGCCATGCACGGCAATGTACTGAGGGGTGGAATCCATTCCCCGAAGGAATTCCAGAACTGCCCCCGCCACAAGCTCAGTGAATTCGTTTTCGAGCAGGAGCAAGTCCGAAGCAGGGAGGCTACCGGCATTCAGCAATTTTTGCCGAAAAGGCACAGCATACGCTACAGTACTAAACTTCAGAATATTAAAACGGTGCTCATCTTCAAATTCACACAAAGCCAGGTCGAGCCCATCACAAGATGTACCCGACATGATGCCCAATCCGAGCGTATATGGAGGCGCAGTACCCACTTCAATCACAAAGGAATGACTAAATTTGCGCACCTGAAAATAAAACCACAACACGAATGAATTTTGAACTCACTGAAGAGCAAGTTTCTGTGCGAGACGCAGCACGAAGCTTCGCTCAAAACGTATTGAAGCCCGGTGTAATTGAACGCGACCGGGAGCAGCGATTTCCCGCAGAGGAGATAAAGGAGCTGGGTGAATTGGGCTTCATGGGCATGATGGTCGACCCGCAATACGGAGGCTCCGGCATGGACACCGTATCATACGTTTTGGCTATGGAAGAAAT
>DAIOTP010000135.1:1572-8955 GCA_036751905.1 Cryomorphaceae bacterium | reverse complement strand
CTGCCCTACCGGCGGCGTGAGCAGTAGTTGGCGCAGGTTTTCTGCAAAAATGACGATGGCCTGATCGTCGGCTTTGGCCTTGCTTTCGTTTTGAAATTCGGTTTCGATGGAGGGTTTGATCAGGCGCTTGTACGCATCTTTCACCGCCATGCGCACCTGCTCCGAAGCGGCATTTCGGCCTTTTACGAAAATGCGTTCGAGGCTTTCAATGGCCTCCTCCTCGGGCGGTGCGATGCCTACTCTAAGAAAGCCTTCCGCCTCAGCGCGGCGCACAGCCAGTAGTCGGTGGCTGGGTATCCGTGACAGCGCTTCCGCAAAATCGAAATAGTCGCGGTACTTTTCAGCTTCCACCTCTTTTGTCTTGATCAATTTGGCAGTGAGTGCCCCTTTCCGGGAAAACAGGCGGCGCACGGTCTGCCTTGCTGCCTGCCGCTCGCTCACCCACTCGGCCATGATGTGGCGGGCACCTTCGAGGGCCTCCTCGACTGAGGCCACCTCCCCTTTCACAAAGCGGCGGGCAAAGCCTTCGGGATCGCCGATCTCCTGCTTCATCAGGGTGGCAGCCAAGGGTTCAAGACCGCGCTCCCGGGCCACTGAAGCCTTGGTCTTACGCTTGGGCTTGTAGGGCAGGTAGAGGTCTTCGAGGTCGGTAAGGCTCTCCGCAGCAGCGATTTTTGCCTTGAGCTCCTCACTAAGCAGGCCTTGCTCAGCGATGCTCGACAGGATGGCCTCCCGGCGCTTTTCGAGGTCCACGAGCAATTGGTTTTCCTTCTGTATGGCAGCGATCTGCAGCTCATCCAGCCCGCCGGTACGCTCCTGGCGGTACCTGGCAATGAAGGGGATGGTGGCCCCTTCGGCAAAAAGGGCGAGGGTGTTGCGAACTTGATTTTCCGAAAGGTGGAGCCGCCTGGCGATGCGCGAGGTATTCATGGCGGCAAAGGTAAGGTTCTCGGGAGGTGGGACGGAAAGTGAATGCGGCGAATTAATGGGCTATTCTCCGCAAATATGCGGCGAATGCAACTTGCATTCTTTTACCGAGTATACCCAACAAATGATTTGATGGCCTTGGTTTGCGTATAACCTCATGGCAGATCAACGGGCGCAAAACGCAAGAACAAATACAATGGCTAGAGCACAAACCAATTGTCATCGACCTACACAATTCAAGAAAACCCTGTTTTCACTTCTCGCCATACTGCTCTTAATTCATACTGCAACCGTAGCGCAAAGCAGTGGCATCCCTGACTTTCTCGTGCTCAACTCAGGCGACACCTTGTATGGCCTTGTTCAACATATTGACGAAAAGGGTGTAAGTCCTAAGTTTCACAAGAAATTACGGCTGCAAAATGTCGATGGTAAAAAGAAAAAGTTTCACAGAAAAGACGTGGCGTCCTTCAGGGCGGAGCGCCAGATTTACGAAAGCTTTTGGCTCAAACAGTCTTCTGATCGAATTAGTTTGGACAATCCCCGGTACGACATCACTTCGCGCGGAGGGGAGCAGTATTTTTTAAAACGCATCAGTCAGGGCAGCCTCAGTCATTACCAACTCGAGTGGTGGGAACAGGGTGAATCGGCCCTCATGTCGATGGATTTGCTGAAAAAGGAAAACGACCGCTTTCTAATAAGGGCAAGCCAGGGCGTATTTGGATTGAAGAAAAAGGTACTGGCAACTTACTTTGCCGATTGCAGTGAAGTCAAAACCCAAATGGCGCAAGGAAAAGTTAAACGAGTATGGGAAGTGGTAGACCTCTACAACGCGCAATGTGCGGATTGAGCAGGTCGAATTTTGAATTAAACCTTTGACCAAAGTTGCCGTCTAAAAGGCCAAATGCACTTCCGAATCATGAAATGGCCACTTAAAATCTTTACGCCCGCAGTGCTCTTCGCGTCGAGTGGCAGCTTGGGCGCCCAGCCCGCTTTTCCAGTGCAAAACATGCAAAATGCGGCCAACTATTCCGATGAGACGGGCGGAAGCTCCACCCTGATTTTGCAAAACGGGAGCATCGCATTCGAAGCATACCACAACGGTGCCGACTCGAGCACGGCCACCCACATCGCGAGCGCTACCAAGGGGTTTTGGGCCATGATCGCCGCCCATGCCCTGGAAGCCAATATCTTTGAGTCGTACGATGAACTGGTTGCCAACACCCTCACCGAGTGGCAAAACCCGGCACTGCATCCGGGCAAGTCGCAAATCACGATCCGGCACCTGCTCCAACTCTCTTCTGGCCTCTCTCAAAATGTGGAGCAAATTCAAGGCCTGGAACCCTCTGCTCCCGACCTCTATCAATACGTGGTCGACAGCCTCAACCTCGTCTTCTTGCCCGGCACAAATTTCCAATACGGCCCGAGCAACTACTATGCTTTTGGCGTTTTGCTGGAAAGAAAACTTGAAAATCTGGGCATTGACCTGAACCCCTTGCAATACCTGGACAGCGTCATTTTTCAACCGATCGGGCTCGAATATGACAATTGGCAACACGATGCCTCCGGCAATCCGCACATCCCGAATGGTTGCTTTGTGACCCCCCGCAACTTGATCAGGTTTGGTCAGCTGCTTTTGCAAAAGGGAAGGTGGGATGGTGTACAGTTGGTGGATAGTGTCTTGGTAGAAGATTTGTTTGTTGCTGATGGGCCCAATCCCGGCCATGCCAAATTTCTCTGGGCAAACAATCAGGGAGGCTATGGGGTATTTCCCTTTCAGAGTGCTCCGGCAGGTGCTGAAGGTGGATTTATGTACCACGATGGCTACACCGAAATCATTGGTGCGCTCGGCGCGGGCAAAAACCGCATGTACCTCATCCCCTCATTGAATGCTGTCGCGCTCAGGCAAACCCAGCTCTCCGGCGATAACTTTTCCGACCATGAATTCTTGTCGCTGCTGCTGGCGGATTTGCCCTTGAGCAGCACCGTTGAGCACCCATTTCGAGGCATTCACGTATTTCCAAATCCCACCCTATCCACCATTTCCTTTTCCACTGACCATCTACCCGCTTCTTACAAGGTCGAAGTATTTCACATCAACGGAACTTCGGCACTTCGCGGGCAAAACCAGGGCATGTTGGATAGCTCCAGCCTGAGCTCCGGCACCTACATATTGCGCATTCAGACCGATGATCGGGTATACCACAGCAAGTTTGTAAAGCTTTAAATCCCTTTCGAAAATGCGCCCCTAGCGATGGACAGCGCATAAGAAAGCAAGGCTTAGACCGCTTGATTTCAATGCGTGTTGGAGATGAAGGCCCTTTGGTCGCTCCTGTGTTTTTAAAATTTCTGAGAAAAATGAACGCGGAAATAAAAAAGGCATGGAACCACCTTTCTTCGCTCATATATCGTAATATTGCAATGTATTTAAAACCCCTGGGAAGCACTTAATAATTGCCCCCCATAAAGACCTTACCCACAGCAAAACAATCCTGGCATGCTCTTCCCAAAAATTGAAGATACCATTCGGAAATTGAACTTCGAGTCTATCCCTTCAAATCGAAGGGCAACATTGCAGCCCCTGATCAACTACCTCCAGCTGAAAGTAGACAAGGAGGAGGAAATTAGGCTGAACTTCATTTGTACGCACAATTCCCGGAGAAGCCACCTCTCGCAAGTCTGGGCGCAGGTTATGGCTGCCCATTTCGGTGTACCGAAGGTCTTCACCTATTCGGGTGGCACGGAGGCCACAGCCATGTTTCCCATGGTAGGAGAAACGCTGAAAGCCCAAGGCCTAAACATTTTGCAACTTTCTGAAGGCAGCAATCCGGTGTATGCCATCAAATTTGCAGAAAATGCCCAGCCCATCATGGCCTTCTCCAAGACCTTCGACCACCCCTTCAATCCCAGCTCCCAATTCGCGGCCATCATGACCTGCGCTCAGGCCGATGAAGGCTGTCCGTTTATTGCTGGTGCCGAAAAGCGCTTTCCCATCACTTACGACGACCCCAAGGCCTTCGACGGTACGCCGCTACAAGCGGAAAAATACCTGGAGCGCAGCACCCAAATCGCCACCGAAATGCTTTACATCTTTGACGAAATCAGCACATAATGCCGGCAGCCAAAAAGCAAATTCCATTTTTCGAGCGCTACCTCAGCCTGTGGGTGGCATTGTGCATCGCCGTCGGCATAGGCGTAGGGCAAGTAGCGGGCGACAGCATGCAGGTGCTCGCCGATCTGGAGATATATAAGGTCAATATCCCCATCGCCATCCTCATCTGGCTGATGATTTACCCCATGATGTTGCAGATCGATTTCAGCAGCATCAAAAACGTGGGCAAGGCACCCAAGGGGCTTATTTTAACGCTGGTAGTGAACTGGTTGATCAAGCCTTTCACCATGGCCTTTTTTGCCTGGATCTTCTTTGAGCACCTCTATTCAGCCTGGATCGAACCCGAACTGGCGGGTGAATACATCGCAGGTGCCATCCTCCTGGGCGTAGCTCCCTGCACCGCCATGGTGTTCGTGTGGAGCTACCTCACCAATGGCGACCCCAACTACACCCTGGTGCAGGTATCGGTCAACGACTTGATCATCCTCGTGGCATTTGTCCCGCTGGTGGGTTTTCTACTCGGAATCACCGACCTGGAAATACCCTACAACACCCTCGTTGCCTCCGTATTGATCTTTGTGGTTGTCCCCTTGCTCGCCGGTGTGGTCACCAACAAGCTCATGGTCAAAAAGCACGGCGAGGAATGGTTCAAAAACGTTTTTCTGCCCCGCCTGAAACCTGTGAGCATTCTGGCACTGCTCCTCACCTTGGTCTTGTTGTTTGCCTTTCAGGGCAACAACATTTTAAACAATCCGCTCATCATCCTCCTGATCTCCGTCCCACTGATCATCCAGTCCTACTTCATCTTTTTCATCACTTGGTTTGCCGGGCAAAAACTCAAGCTGTCCCACGCCATTTGCGCTCCTGCCGCCATGATTGGCACAAGCAATTTCTTCGAATTGGCTGTGGCTGTGGCCATCGCGCTCTTCGGCCTTCAAAGTCCGGCAGCCCTGGTCACCGTGGTGGGCGTGTTGGTGGAAGTGCCCGTGATGCTCAGCCTGGTGGCACTGGCCAATCGGTGGAGGTACTGATAGCACTTACGTGAAAAAAGCGTGCCCGAAAAATACGTTTCAACTGACGATTTGCCGGCGTACTTCACACAATGAAGTCTTGGCCATTTTGCCCTTAAAATCACGGCAAATTAAATTGGAAAAAAACCAATGATTCTGCGCCCCTTCGTGTACGCTTCTTTAATGCAACCGGTGTAGGAGCACTTTTTTGACTACATTGCGCGCTTCAAGATTTCGTACTATCGCTGCGTTCCTGCGCCTCATATTTCGTGAATTTCCTGCCCATGAGAACCATTGTTGCATTGTGCCTCCTTCTCCTAGTTGTTGGTCAAATCAGTGGGCAAAGCCCGTCTGGCAAATGGATGCTCAAAGCCGACATCAGCGAGCTCGGCCCGGTACAAATTTTGCTCGATTTTGACCAGACATCCGATACCAGCTTTTACGCTTCTTCAAGACCTGGGGTGCTTCAGAACATTCTGGGCGTCATCAAGTATGCTTTCGCCAAGAGGCAACTCAAGTTCAAAAACGGCTCACTGGTGCACATCTACAACGGCCGCATCATAGGCGACAGCCTCAAGGGGGTGATCACCACGCCCATGACCAACTTCTACTTTGCCGCCAGGCTGGAAGAGGGCGCTATGACGGGCTTCCTCTATGGCGCCGATAAGTCGCAGACCAACTTCCCCTTTACCGCAATACCACACGCCGAGCCAAAGCTGGACTATGACTATGGCACCCTCGTAGCAGGCATTCAAGGTAGCTTTCGCGAAAATATCTACGACCCCGAGCTGCTGCAAAGTCGGGAGTGGCGCAAATTTTTCGGCCAGCTGGAGGCCCTCAGCCCCGATACCTATGATGACCTGGAGATGCTTACCTACTTCGCATTCCTTTCAGGGGGCTTGAAGATGTCGCACATCAACCTTCTCAAAACCAATCCCTGGGCTGATTATAATGACAGCGACACCACCGGTTACAACCCCTTGGCCAGCCACAAAATGCTCGACGATGCCACGGCTTACATCCGCTTCAAGGGCTTTCAACTGGCTGATACCGGCGTGGTGCGCAGCTTCTTCGCGGAGATTATTGATGTCGCAGTACCCCGCCTCATCATCGACCTGAGGGGCTGCAGCGGCGGCGATTACTCCTCCATGTTCCTCGCGCAGTACCTCAGCACTGAGCCGGGCGATGCGGGCTTCTTCATCGGCAACAAGTACTACCGCCAGCACCGCAGCCTGCCCGATGAGGCCACCCTCGCTGCGCTGCCTTACTACAGCGGCAGCTCCCTCGACGACTTTTTTGCTGTGATACAGAGCGAGGGCCTGCTCAAGGGCCGCGTGCATCCCGACCCGCAATTGCACTACAGCGGCGAGGTGTACGCCCTCATTGATGGGTACTCGGCCAGCGCCACCGAACCCATAGCCTATTACCTCAGGCAGCACAAGCTGGCTACCCTCGTAGGTGAGCGTACCGCAGGTGCCATGCTTTCCTCCTTCGTAGTGCCCGCCCGGGAGCCATGGCACCTCATACTCCCCCTCGCCGACTACTACACCTCCGACCGCTTCCGCATTGAGCAAAAGGGGGTTAAACCCAATGTAAAGGTGAAGTCTGAGAAGGCTTTGGAGCGGGTTGTGGGCAGGTGAAATCATGTAAAGCCGCGGGCATTTCGATTCATTCATACCACATTGCGCAGCCTTCAACTCAGGCTGCGAATGATGCCACTGCTTTTACGCAATGACCTTTATCAACTTCGCTGAGGCTATGATACATACACAGCTTGACCAAAATTGATGGAAGTGGAAATATACAATGCGTACGAACTTTTGATGGTTGTATGTGTCTTATGAAATATTCGGAAAGGATGGTTAAAACCGAAAATTTTGAAAAAGTAGAAGTGGCCAGTAGCGATGAACTTCGGGCCTGGCTCAGCACCCACCACACCCAAATTGAAAGCGTGTGGCTGGTCACCTACAAGAAAAGCGTTCCCGAAAAATACGTTTCAACTGGTGAAGTGCTCGACGAGCTCCTCTGCTATGGCTGGATTGATGGCATCAGGCGCAAGCTCGACGAGCACCGCACCATGCAGCTCATCGCCCCGCGCAGGGTGGAGCACTGGGCCAAAAGTTACAAAGACCGCGCGGCCAGGCTGATCGGAGAAGGCAAAATGCAAGAAGCCGGTTTTCGCTCCATCGAGGCTTCCAAAGCCAATGGCCTCTGGGACTTCATGGACGATGTTGACAAACTCATCATTCCCGCCGACCTTCAAAAAGCGCTCGAAAAGTATCCCAGCGCCGCCGACTTCTTCCACGCCATCAACCCCTCAAGTAAGCGCTTTGTATT
>DAIOTP010000135.1:0-1547 GCA_036751905.1 Cryomorphaceae bacterium | reverse complement strand
AGCTTTCCGCAAAAGGGGAAAAGTTGAAGGGGAGTTGATTAGGGAGAATGCTTAATAAATATTTGGGGCGATTTTCTAATTAAGCAAGATCATTAATAAATTTTTATTGTATTATCTTTAATAAGATCTATCTTTGTTCAAGATATCATGAAGCGATTTAAAGCAGGTAAATATATAAATCAAGGCACTTTTAAGGGTTTCTTCCCAGAAGAGATTAACCGTGACTGGTTGCTTGACGACATGGATATCATTGCGCTTTTGAGCCAGGCAGATCGACAGATCGGGAGACTTGACATGTATTCTGAGCACACGCCCAATATCGATCTCTTTATTTCCATGCACGTGCTGAAAGAAGCAACCAAGTCGAGTAAAATAGAAGGCACCAAAACCAACATGGAGGAAGCCCTCTTGGATCGGGAGGAGCTGGCCGAAGAACAAAGAGATGATTGGGAAGAAGTTCAGAATTACATAAAAGCCCTCCACACCGCAATTGAATCGCTGGACAAGCTACCCCTTTCCACAAGACTCATAAAGCTTGCTCATAAAGTATTGCTGCAGGGAGTGCGTGGAAAACACAAAATACCTGGGCAATTTAGGACGAGTCAAAATTGGATTGGTGGTGCATCTATTGCGGATGCTACATTCATTCCTCCTCCTCACCTTGAAGTATCGAGGCTGATGGGCGACTTAGAAAAATTTTCCCACAATGAGGAAATTAGGCTACCCCATTTGCTCAAGATCGCACTCATTCACTATCAGTTCGAAACGATACACCCTTTTCTCGATGGCAACGGCAGGGTGGGTCGACTCCTGATCACACTGTATTTGGTAGAAAAAGGCATTCTGAAAAAGCCAATACTCTATCTGTCTGACTTCTTCGAACGGAACCGCCAATTATATTACAACAACCTGATGAAGGCTAGAAATGAGAATGACATCAAACAGTGGTTCAAATTTTTTCTGGTAGGGGTAATAGAAACAGCAAAAGGAAGCATTGCAACGCTCGACAGCATTATGAAGCTTCAGAAGGAAGTGGACGACAAGCTTCAACGGTTGGGCTCAAGAAGCCGTCATGCGAGAACTGTGGTAAGTCATCTGTATATCAAGCCACTCATTCAGGCACAGAAGGTGGCCGATTTGACCGATATCACACTGCCCACGGCTTACAAGCTGGTTGCAGACCTCGAAGAACTGGGCATTATCAAGGAAATAACAGGTGGAAAAAGAGGTAAACAATACCTCTTTCAGGCTTACCTCCAATTGTTCCAATAACAATGAGAAGTGGGCATTGAAACCGCCCAGCTTTCCGCGATAGGCGAAAAGCTGAAGGGAACATTGTTAAGCCACAAAATCGCTTGTCTCAGCGCTACAGTTCAATTAATCCAACCTCCACCCGCGTCACCACTCCCCTCCTCTCAAAAATCGATAGGGAGGTCTCCGCATCGAGCACCGCTGCTTCAAAGTATTGGTAGCTGCCGTCTTTCCGGTGTACCGTCATGCCCGAGTTTGCGCCGTGTTGGTACACCACCGGCACCTGACATACCGTG
>DAIOTP010000134.1:5804-8965 GCA_036751905.1 Cryomorphaceae bacterium | reverse complement strand
GATGCAAAATGGCATAAGCCAATGACAGCTCAGTCTTCTATAAAAAAGGCACGCCTTTCGGGTGCCTGTTTCACAAAAAAATTAATGCCTGAGCTCTTCAATTATTTGATCATCTGACCCGTCACCCTGGTGGTGTTGTCCAGCTCTACCGGTACAGTCATTCCATCGGGCACCATTGCATTTGCAGCAAGCGTAATACTGCCACCAATTTTGTCTCTGAATTCAGCCATGGTCACCCATCCTGTTTCCACTTCTACTCGGATGGTACCTGTACGGTTGCCTTCAAAGAAGAAGGTAGCTTCCATGCCCTGCATCTCGCCGGTTGCATTTTCGGGATCTACGTCCACGGTTCCATTGACCTGAATAATGGCCACGTCACCTTCCACCCGGTCAAACGTGTAGGTATTGTTGATGCGAAGCGGCATTCCGCCACCTGTGAAGTGCACCTTTTTCCATGAATCGCCCGTTTTTACCACCTTATCGGGAAATATGGCCAAAGACGACTCAAAACTCTGTCTCATCCCTTCCTCATTAAAGCTGCTGGTAACCTGAGCTACCATTTCTGTCAACTCCGGATTTGATTTATCCGAAACGGAGGAAAGCAGCTCCTCAAGGCCATCAATCGATTTTACCTCGGCTTTGGGTGTGATGGCCACGTCAAACTTCCTGTTGATGATTTGCGCCAATATTGAACCAACTGGCTCGCTCGTATCAGCGCTGCTGAATTTTTGGGTTTGACCCATCCCCGAAAAGGAAAGTTCAATATCATCATACCACATTTCGTACAACGTCGCGTCGGCTTCACGTTTTTTCACCTTATAATTGGTGCTCATTGTGGTGGCATTTTCTATCAACATCTCTTGACCCATAATGGTCTGCTTCACATTGCTGCGCATGTCCGATGTTTGAATGTAGGTCACGCCTTCATTCAACTCGAATTTGAAGTTGACCTTTGCAGGCGGTGCAAAAGCAAGCAGGATTCCTGCGGCAGCAACAATCCATGTTTTGGCTGAATTCCTCATATCTCTCTGTTAAATTTTATCATTGTTTTAGTATCGTTGCGAAAGTACGGCATTTTGCGGTTTTGCCCGAAATCATTTTTCTTCAATGCCGCTCCCTGGGGTACAAGCGGTAAGGAAAAGCTTTGCACGGTAGCCCGAGCCCTGGGTGCGCCTGAAGCTTAGGCAGATTCGCGGCTCCCTTATCCCGCAAAGTTCAAGCGCACTCCTACATTGATCAGAAAAGTATTGCTCTTAAAGCTGTCAATAGCAGTGGTGCCTGCTTTTGGCGTACCTGTGTTCGATAAGCCCCAGCTGTAGCCCAAATCCAAAAATATAAACTTGATGTCGAGCCCAAGCCCTGCCATGGCATGCCAGGAATTGTTGTTCCAGTCTACCACATCATTGGCCTGCCCATCCGAAAGCTCAGTTTTGGTGAGAAACTGCATCGCTGTACCTGCAAAAAGGCGCAGGTTGAGAAAGGGATCATTGTCGGCATCTACAAAACGGTAACCCACCAAAAGTGGAATTTGGACACCGTTTATGGTCTGATCAAAATTGTTGCCTCCATTTTGACCTGTAGCGCTGTACTCCGTATTCTGTGTAAACAGGTTGATACCCGGCATCACATGAAGCTTGTTTCCAATCATCAGGTAGCCGCCCAATTGCCCACCCAGCCGGGCTTGTGAATTGGTGCCATCGGGAGTGCGCGACACATCGGTAAAGTTCATCCCGACAAAGGGTCGGATTTCAAATTGGGCATGGGCAGCAGCGATCGCCATCATCCCACATGCCAGGGCAAGGATTTTTTTCATTTGAGGAAATTTGTTTGGTTTTAAAAATTCACTGGTTGCAACTTATAGGCCAAATTCGACGGACATCAAAAGTCAAAATTCATGCACCACCTGATTGCGCATCAAATCATCCATTGATTCACGCTTGCTTATGAGGTAGGCCTCTCCCTTGTGGAGCATCACCTCGGCAGGCTTAAATCGGCTGTTGTAATTGTTGCTCATGGTAAAGCAATATGCACCGGCATTGTGAAAGGCCAGTACATCGCCCTCATGCACTTCGGGGATGAGGCGGTCATTGGCAAAAGTATCGGTTTCGCAAATGTAGCCTACCACCGTGTAAATGCGGGGCTTGCCATTGGGATTGCTCACATTGCTGATGTGGTGGTACGCGTCGTAAAACATGGGCCTGATGAGGTGATTGAGCCCCGAATTCACCTGTGCGAAAACGGTGGCCGTTGTTGTTTTCAAGGCATTGACCTGCACCAGGAAGTATCCGCTTTCGCTTACCAAAAATTTTCCGGGCTCAAATTCAAGTTGCAGCTCCCTTCCATACTCTTTACAAAACCCATCAAACATGTGGGTCATTTTTGTCCCGAGTTCTTCTACGTCGGTGCTGTAGTCATTGGGCTTGTACGCCACCTTAAATCCGCTACCAAAGTCAATGTAAGTCAAATCCTTAAAGTCACGAGCCACATCGAGCAGCAAGGCCGCTCCCCTGAGGAACACATCCACATCGAGTATGTCACTTCCCGTATGCATGTGCAGGCCTTCTACCTTTACACCCAAGCTTTTAACCAGCCTCTCCAGGTGCCTTGTTTGGTGTATGCTTACGCCAAATTTGGAATCAATGTGCCCCACCGATATTTTTGAATTGCCTCCCGCATTGATATGGGGATTCAAGCGGATGCATACCGGGTAGCTGCCTCCATAGCGCGCTGCAAATTGCTCCAGAATGGTCAGGTTGTCGATGTTGATGCGTACACCCAATTCAGCCGCTTCCACAATTTCATCAATCCCCACGCCATTGGGCGTGAATATGATGTCACTGGGTGCAAAACCTGCTTTCAATCCAAGCTGCACCTCCTGAATGCTCACGGTGTCGAGGCCACTGCCCAACTGCTTGAAAAAGCGCAGCACATTGATGTTGTTCAGCGCCTTACAAGCATAGTTGATCTTGAGCTTCGAATGTGCAAATGCCTTGCTCAGCCGCTCATATTGCCGCTGCATCACGGCAGTATCATATACATACAAGGGACTGCCATAATCTTTGGCGAGCTGTGTGGCTTCAATGCCTCCAATGAGGTGAGGTGCGTTCAATTTGCTCATGCTATTTATTTGAAGAGCGCAAAGGTACTTCCTTTGGGATATT
>DAIOTP010000134.1:0-5794 GCA_036751905.1 Cryomorphaceae bacterium | reverse complement strand
ACACCATTGCTTCCTCATCCCCGATTCATGTCCGTGTACGGTCGCAGGCCCATACGCCATTTGGCGAAAGCCAGGCTTAGCGCACCACAGTCACGTGGCCCCTGCGCACTTCACTCGCTGCGCTGCCGCGTGACCTCAGGGAAATGCTCCAAACATACATCCCAGCCGGAACATAATGTGCGCTGCCCCCCTGCGATCCATTCCAGAACCCGCGCTGATCCGTAGTTTCGAAAACCAACTGACCTATTCTGTCATAAATCCGCCAGTGGTAGTCGAAATCCTCGTAGCCCTCCATCACGGGGTGAAAAAGATCATTTTTCCCGTCACCATTGGGCGTGAACGCATTGGGCATGTAGAAATGACGCCTCACAGGCAAACTAAAGTCACGGCAGTGGCTGCTGCTGCAGCCATTGCTGCCCCGAAGCTCAAGACATGCCCTGAAATTGCCCCCATTGCCTTCGATCGGTGCAAAGCTCGGGGTGGGCGCGGTGCTTTGACCCACACGCTGCACAGGGCTACCCGATTCCGAAAGCCCGAAAAACTCCCATAAGTATCCATCGACGGGGCCCTCGTAGTCTGGTGTAAACACAAGTACATCCGTCACCTCATCCTCACCCATTGATTCCCAGGTGAAAGTAGAGATGGGCACCGGCAAGTCAATGACCTGCACCGTACCACCCACTTGTCCGCTGCATTGGGCATTGCTGATTTCTTCAAGTGTGTAGGTGCCAGCTGCATTTGCCGCAAAGGATGGGTTGCTTTCTGCAAATGCAAATGGCGGTAGCGCATTTCCATTCAAGGCAACTGCAAGCACAAAAGGCCCATCACCACTTACTTCAATGGGCAAATCCAGCACAGCACCCGGACAACGTTCATACACGCCTCCCCATTGTGCCCCGGGCGATGTCAGCACATCCACTTCAACCGCTGCAGTGCTGTTTCCACAAATGCCACCATCAACGGTATAGGTGTAGATGCCCGGCGCATCCAAAGCAGGCACAAAAGTGCCACCGGGAAGGCTGTTTCCGCCCGATGACCACGTTCCGTCAGGGTCGGGATTGCCCTGGAGAAATGTGCTCAAATTCACCGGTTCATCGCTGTCGCACAGGCTTGCAGCTCCACTGCCTCCTGCTGTGGGCAATGGGAGCACTTCTACGAATGCCGAGCCCGAAATGACTCCTGCACACAGGGCATCGCTTACAGAGACGAGGGTATAAGTGGTTCCTGCCAATGGGCTCACGGATTGATTCACAAGAGCATCGGTGGTAACAAGACCAAAGGTCTGTACACCATTGCTGTAGCTCACCTCAAAAGGTGCAGTGCCCTCCAACAAAATGAGCAGATCCGTGGCTTCACCTTCGCAAATCTGCGCATTTCCGGAAAGTTCGGCAGCAGCGTAGCACACACAATCGGCTGAACCAGAAAAGCTCAAGGTTTCACACCCATTTCCATCGCTGATGCTGAAATTGTAAGCTCCACCAGCAGGTATGGGACCGCCGGTAAATACATTGCCTGCAAAAGTGCCCGAAATGCCCATGGCTTCGTAGGTAGCTGCCTCTCCACCCAACAGGTCGAGCTGCACGGTATACGTCTCTTCGACAAAATTGCACGTGATCACCGCTTCGGAAGCCGTGATGGGATCGTTCACAACAACCGTACTGGTATACAGCGTATCACAACCATTGCCACCTGCCGAAACGGTGGTTTGGTACACCCCCGGCCCATCCACCACACTTCCATCGGGAAGGAGTGCCGTACCCCCTGCGCAAATGCTGAGCTGCTGCGTGGCGCTTATGTTGTCCTCAACAATTACGGTGGTGGTGTACAGTGTATCACATCCATTGCCACCTGCTGAAACCGTACTTTGGTACACCCCCGGCGCGCTTACTGCTGTGCCATCAGGGAGGAGCGCCGTAGCACCTGTACAAATGCTGAGCTGCTGCGTAGCGGTAAGCTCTTCGACGATTACCGTGGTGGTATACAGCGTATCGCAGCCACTCCCACCTGCTGAAACCGTAGTTTGGTACACCCCCGGCGCAGCCACCATACTTCCATCGGGAAGAAGTGCCGTACCCCCTGCGCAAATGCTGAGCTGCTGGGTAGCGCTTACGTTGTCCTCAACAATTACGGTGGTGGTGTACAGTGTATCACATCCATTGCCACCTGCTGAAACCGTACTTTGGTACACCCCCGGTGCTGCCACCACAGTGCCATCAGGAAGGAGGGCTGTACCCCCTGCGCAAATGCTGAGCTGCTGGGTGGCGGCAATGTCATCATTGGGCAGCAAGGTAATATTTGCAGAAGCAATTCCGCATTCATTGCTCACTTCCACACTGTACACCCCGGGCTGATCCACAAAAATGTCTTCTCCTATTTCGCCTGTGCTCCACAGATAATCCTGGCCCCCGAAAGCCGTGAGCGTACTGAGCTCACCCGGGCAAATGGCGCCGCCTGCACTGCTTGTAATGAACGGCTGAGGCAACTCACCATCCACAACCAATTGCACCTCAGCACTGAGCACATTGGAGCACACATCCTCAGCGCTCAACTGAAGTGTAATGACACCCGACTCCCCCACCGCAGGGGTATAGGTAGTTTCAGGGTTGCCGCTATCTGCAAAAGTACCTGCACCACCGCTCCAGCTTACATTGCTCAGGTTTCCCTCCACCGTACCAAGCAGGGCGAATGGGCTTCCCGGACAAACACTGCCGCCTGCGCCAGCCTCCAAAAGAACTTGCTCAGCAAAGCCTTCTGAAGTGAGAAGCACGTCGTCCAAAAAGAGTACTTCGTCGCGCCGGTTCAGGCTGATCTGCAGAATAAATCCGAAACTCAAAGCACATTCCGGCACCGCATAGGTAAATGAAGTGGACGAAACCCCGAGTGAAATGTCGCCTCCACCAGCAACGAGGGTCTGCCCTGCCTGAACGACGCCGTTGATTACAGGCTGAAAGATGAGGTTCTCGCCATTGTCCCAACCCGGGCCATTGCAATTGGGCAGTCGGTTGCCGTACCAAAACTGAAGCGTTTTGGGTTGGCCCACGTAAGCGCTCAAATCGATACTCTCAAAAGTGAATTGATTGTTTATTGGAGCTGAATTTCCGGTACCCCCTGCAAAACAGCTGCCTGCAGTGTTATTCAAACCTCCAGCCACCATGGAAGTGCTTCCTGTACGCTTGTTGAGGGGGCTTAATGCCTCATTGATCGCTTCATTGTTGGCACCCGAACCCGTGTAGGACCATGTATCGGCAGCACTGCCTTCACCTCCTTGAAATGCGACCACTACTTGAGCATAACCCTGCACATGCAGCATTCCCAAGAAAAAGCCAAAAACCACACCCAAACGTATAAACCCAGAGAAGAACATGCGCTGACCAATGCACAAAGATACCACTTGTAGCATGAAGCCTCCATGAACTGTATGTAAAGTCAAAACTTATGATGGATCGTTCACTGCTTCAGCAATCGGAGTGTTTCGGTGACCGCCTCTGCAGCCCGTATTCCCGAACGCAGTGCTGCATCAATGGAACCGTTGAGCAGATAATCGCCTGCGAGGTGGATATGGCTTCCCAATTGTGTTTGCTCAGCGGGAATGTCATTGCGCGGCATGGCCACCACCGGCAGTGCTTGGGCGATGCGGTAGGTTTTGAGGTGTTGCAAATCACCTGCTTTGCAGCCTATGAGGCCCGCCAGCTGCTCGGCCACGTGCAAGTGGGTGGCCTGCGAACCTTCGCGTACACTCACACTCCACAACGACCTGCCTTGCGGCGCGTGGTGGGGCTGTATCTCGTCATGGCGGCAGTAGTTGTTGATGGCGCTGTTCTTTCGCGCATCGAGACCGATGAGGCGGTTCATGTGCCTCGTGTCAGCGCCGCCACCGAAGTACATGGTAACCGTACTGCGGTAGGCAATGGCCTCATCCATTTGTGGAAGTATGCGCCGTGGATCACAAGCCACAATCACCTTGCGTGCATGGAGCTTGGCCCCACTTTTGAGCGTCACGTTCCCATCATGGTCCAGCGATGCCACTGCGCTGCTGTAACGCACTTCGGTGGTACGGAGCCTTGCCAAAAGCTGTTGCGGCAAGGCCTGCATCCCATTTTCGGGTAGCGCAGCTCCACCAAGCGAAAAGTAACGGAATACATACCGAAACATACCTGCCGGCGTATCCAGCGCGCGCTCCAGAAAGATGCCCCCAAAAAACGGCCGGAAAAAGTGCTCCACCATTTTGTTTGAAAAACCGAATTCCTTCAGGTATTCCATCGTTGATTGCTCCTTTCCATTGAATGCCTCGTCACTGCCCATGCCCTTGAGTTTCTGCGTAAGCCGCCACACCCTCAGCTTATCGCCCAAGCTGCCCACACCGGAAAACGCCATTTCGAGCAGTTTACCCCGCTCGCGAAGTGGGTCTGTGATGGTGTAGTTTCCTCCATCGGCTGTGATGTGGGCTCCAGAGGCGAATTCCCGCAACCTGAGGGAAGGCATGTCCAATACTTCATTTGCTTTTTCATAGGCGGTGAGCAGCACCTGAAAGCCATGATCGAGCAGAAATCCTTCGACCTCGTCGGTTTTAATACGGCCTCCTGCGCGGTCGGTAGCTTCAAGCAACACGCAGCTGTATCCGGCTTGTTCGCAGGCATGAGCGGCTGCAAGGCCTGCAAGTCCTGCGCCAATTATGGCAACATCATACGTTTTTGGGGTATCGGTCATGGTGCATTCTTTGGGTGCAAAAATAAGCAGGGATGCTCAGCACATTTGAACCACAGCTTATGGCAGTTGTTTACGTTCAGCTTCAAAAGAAGCGTATTTCCTTGTATTTTTGACCGAAAGGGCAGCGCTATTTTCTTGTTTGGTCCAATCCGCATGATGAGTTTTGTGAAAATTAACACAATCAAAACCCATTCAGATGGCTATGATCAGCCATGCACACTAAATTCACCGGCCAAATTCCGTTATTTGGTGCCTCTTGCACCAAATTGTAGATACACCTTCAAATGAAAAGAACAATTTACCTGGCCTCATTGGCTTTGCTCACTGCCTGTGGCAACAACGAAAAAATGGACACAACAAGCATGGCTTTGACCTACCCCGAAACCCGAAAAGTAGAGACAACAGATGCGTACTTCGGCACAGAAGTGAGTGATCCCTACCGCTGGCTCGAGGACGACAGGGCGCCCGATACCGAGCAATGGGTGAAAGCGCAGAACAAAGTAACATTCGACTACCTCGGACAAATACCTTACCGGCAAAACATCGCCGACAGGCTCACAGAACTCCTGAACTACCCCCGCAGCTCTGCACCGCGCCGCGTGGGAGCATATTATTTCTTTTACAAAAACGACGGATTGCAAAACCAGGCTGTTATTTACTACCAAAAGGGCCGCGATGGCACGCCGCAAGTGTTCATAGACCCCAATACCCTTTCCGAAAAAGGTACCGTATCCATAAGCTTGCTTGGCGCATCGAAGGACGACAGGTACATCGCTTACAGCCAATCATCGGCAGGCAGCGACTGGAGCGAAATACGTGTGCGCGAGGTAGAAACCAACAAGGAACTGGACGACAAGCTGGAGTGGGTGAAATTCTCGGGCGCTTCATGGCACAAGGATGGGTTCTATTACAGCCGCTATCCCAAGCCCGAGGAGGGCAAGGAACTCTCAGGCGACAACAAGGACCACAGCATTTATTACCACAAGCTGGGCACCCCACAAAGCGAGGATGTGCTTTTCTACCGCAATGAGGACAACCCCAACATTTACCACTTCTGCAATGTATCGGAAGACGAGGACTACCTCTT
>DAIOTP010000133.1:0-9019 GCA_036751905.1 Cryomorphaceae bacterium | reverse complement strand
ATAGGGATTTGGTCGCCACCATGCCTAGGGCAGACAGTGGTAATCAAAGAAAAGGCTTCCAATATGAGGTGAAGATGGTTTCGCTGCCTGCCCGCGTAGCCAGGGCTGGTGCCGCGTCAGGGGGGTCACTCACCAAAAAATGGTACGCAAGTTTGCAAGTAAATGAATGCTGCAGAGGAAAAGGGACAAAGGGCTAACAAAAATTAAAAATTGCAATGACAATTGTTGCAGATATAAATGATATTTGACTTCTTTGTTGCTGAGATTCGAATGAGTACGTTTTTTTGGCTTTGAGCATTCGATTTTTCACATCTTGTAGCTAACCAAAATTTAACACAACATGAAATCCATTTTTTACCGCATATTCTGTTTTGCTTTAATTGGTCTTATCAGCTTTGAGATGATCGCGCAGTCCGAGACTGAAGTGCATGCACAATTCATTTCGGAAGAGCATCCATCGAGGAATTATGTGCTGCCCGAGGCAGATGATTTCACGCCCCGGCCACCAGCAACGAGAAGTGAGTGTTGCTTTACATATTATAATGATACAGGATACACCATTCAAATTTGGGTAGATGGCAGCCACATGAGCTCAATGGCTCCGTGGGGAGGGGTGAGCTTTTGCATCAAGGCGACCTGGAAGGAGTGGTATGCTGAATCGGCCGGGAAAACGTATTTCTGGAATGCTGAAGGTGGTTGTCGGGATACAGATTGGCGGTTGCTTCCTGTACCTAACTGATGAGGTAAGTAATACACCTCAACCCTTAAATATAAAGTAAGCAACAAGCGAATTAACAGATAATTTCGGTTTATGTCTTCCAGGCGCAAAATGTTTCACAGGGATGCACTTATTTCGACAGTGTTCACTTTTCTACTCATTGGTCTTCTGGGATTAATAGCGGCTAACACGAAGTATCTCAGCCCAATTTACAATGCACTCAAGGATTTTGAGTACACTGATCTTTACTATTCTCAATACAAAGCCAAGCAGGTTGCATACAACGAGGATATCGTTCTTGTCAACATTGGCGATGCTGACAGGGAGGGTATTGCTGCAATTCTGACATTGGTACAATCCATGAATCCAAAGGCAGTGGGAGTTGATGTGGCTTTTGTGGAAAGGCGTGATGCAGAGAATGACTCTCTCTTGAGAAATGCCCTGCCAGGTGATGCTGTGCTTGCTTCGCAATTGAACTACACGCATTCCGCTTCCGCAAAAGGTAAAGCCAGGCGACAGCTGTACGAGGAGAAAACGCATCCTTATTTTGAGGTTAGAAATGAAGGCTATGGCAATTTTGTGGCTGAAGAGGGAAAAACGGTGCGATACTTCAAGCCAGCCACTGTGGTACAAGGTGATACGGTACTCTCTTTTGTAGGGCAGTTGCTGAAGGGTAGCAATCCAGCAGTATACCGGGCAATGATGGAGCGGAAAAAAGAAACTGAAATCATCAATTACAGTGATGAGAAGTTTGTGGTGCTCGATCCCTCATATCTTGTTGTTAATGAGCACTTTGATAAGCTTATAGCCGGAAAGTATGTATTTGTGGGCTACCTCGGTGATGGTAACGGAACGGGAAGCATGGAGGATTTGCACCTTACTCCCTTAAACAAAAGCTTCGGCGGGCATTCTATTCCAGACATGTACGGACTGGAAATCCATGCCCATATACTGAACATGGCCCTCCGGGGAACCTATGTGAATTCGCTGCCCAGATCTTTATCGTGGGTATTGGCATTCATCATCACCTTGCTTCATATGTATATTTTTCTGCGCGATTTTGTTGACAACCATATGTGGTTTCACCTTATAGCCAAGGTGCTCCAATTGACATCGTTTGGCTTGATGTTTTTACTGGCCATAGGGATTTACCATTTCGGCAACTTAAAAATAGAACCTTCCCTCCTACTCATTGCCATAGTGCTGTCGGTTGACGCCCTTTACTTTCTGGATGGAATCATGAAGTGGCTGTACAAGAAATTCCATTGGCAGAGCTACTTTATTGTTGAACATTGATTACATTCGTGTCTAACCAAAATCGAATGCGCTTCTCCCTCTTGTTTTTTATTTGGCTTCTGACCTTGACTGCTCAGCATGCTGTTGCCAAGGTATCTGGGTCATTGCAGGTGTTCTACATGACTGGCAAAGCGTATCTCCAGGCTGATGACGAGGTGTATCTCCCATTGGGAATAGGTACCTCCATTGCCGCCGGGTCGGCGGTACTGGTTGAGAAGCACACTGAAGTTATCTTGAAAGACGGGGCACAATCGTATTGTGTCATTAAGTCGGATGGCTATGCCTTGCGTTACGGGTATGATGAAATCATCCAACTCTTTGCAGCGCAAAAAGGGGCTACTGTCATGGAAGCGATGTGGGCATTTATTTCCAAGCAATTGGACAAGAAAGATGTAGACATCCAACTGTATGCCCAAGATTATCTCAGGCAAAAGGGCGGCGTGTACCGTTCAGGTTGCACTTACCCATTGATGTTGTCGCCAGGATACATGGCTAAAACCGGCCATAGAAATATCTCGCTAAGCTGGGCTTCAGTACCCTCCGACTCGGTATATGTTGTTGAAATATATGAGGGGCTGGATTACAATGACGCCGCTGCCTTGCTATACAAGCGCGAAGTGCAAGGCTTGGATATGTTGGTTTCCACAGCTGAGCTCATGTCAAGCGCCGAAGGCGGACAGGGGTTTAACTGGGTGGTGTACCCGGCTTCGGACAGGCCCAATTGTGCACGTTATTACTTCTGGGTGATGGGTGATAAGGAGCAGAAAGAAGTTGAAAATGAACTGGCACAGATGATTACCAAAGTGCAGGAAGAAGATCAAAAACTGCTCGTAAAAGCAGGGTATTACGAAGAGAGGGAGATGTTGCTTGCAGCAAAGGAAGCCTATGAAGCATTACTGGCCGGATATAAGGATCAGGCCAACAACGAGCTCTACCAACTCTTTATGGCACGAAATGGTATGCTGGCTTATGAAGATTGAGAACACCTCTATTGGGAATTTCCTGTCAAAAGCCCTCGTAGGGCTTTTGTGTGCTGTGGGGCTTATCTGCCATGGTCAAAATCCAGCCATTGAGCAAGCGCTGGCCGCAGTGGTAACCGTGGCGGTGGAGAAGCATATGGAAGTGGGTAAGTTGCTTATGGCCTATCGCGGCGCCGTAAGCGAGGTGGCATACAGCAAATCGCTGGAGATCAGCAATGCGCTGGGTACGGGCTCAGGATTTGTGATAGAGCAGGGTGGTGAATTTTACATTGTAACCAATGCCCATGTGGTGGAGAGTGCCTCAGAGGAAACTGGCAGTATCTATGTATACAGCTACAGTCGCTCGAAGTACGAAGTGCGGATTGTGGGGGGCGACACCTTTTACGATATCGCAGTGCTCCGGTTTGTAGATGCGCCTGGGCCTGAGCTACATGCGATATCATTTGCTGAAAAGCAGCCCTTTATCACGCAAAAGGTATACGCCATCGGCAATCCGTTGGGCAATTATCCCTACACGGTGACTGATGGGATCGTGAGTGCGGTGAATCGCACGCGGGGTGGCCTTACCGGCAAATTTGGCTATATCCAAAGCACAGCGACCATGATATGGGGCAACAGTGGCGGACCACTGGTGGATGAAACGGGTAATGTGGTGGGCGTGAATACGCAAATTGCCTTCGCCACAGGTCCCGACGGCCAATCCTATTTGCAGCAGCAGCTCAACTTCTCCCTTGAGCCCTTGCTGAGCAGTAAAATTGTGGACGAAATCATTGCGGAAGGTGGGCTGAGGCGCTGCTATGTCGGCCTTGAGCTGGCGCAGCGGTTTGCCCTTGTGACTCGGGGTCAACATTATGGCGAAGGCGCTGCCATTGATGCGCTTCCGAGGATCAACGCAGTGCTGGCCGATGCTCCCTCCTATTCAATGTTGAGCCCTTATGTAAGCTGGCAGATTTCAAAGATTGGCGCTGTGGAAGTGCGCAATGTGGAAGAAGCGCTGGAGGCTTTTGAAAAAACGGCCCCGGGAAGTGTGGTGCGCATGGAGCTGGTACGCGGAGATGCCAGAAAAACCATTGATGTGCAAACGGCCACCATGGGCAAGGCGCAGTTGGAAAGTATTGCCCGGCATGTGCTCGAAAACAATCAAGGTGGGCTGCTTGCGCAAAATTCGGCACAGCTGAAGGTTCAGTTTGCCGGTGAGGCCATGGCAGCGCAACAATCCTCTGGAAAGCCCATGATGCAGCAAGGCAGGCCGGGTGTTGACGGACAGTACCTCATTGCTGCCGGGGTGTACAACAATGCCCAGCAAGATTTGTGGCGCATTACGACTTTGGATGATCTCGGGGTTTTGCTCCGCATATATGGGCTGCGAGGCGGGATCGAATATATTTTGGCAGAAGATGAATCGAACCTCGAACGGGTTTCAAAAAAAACATTTCCCTTCGGCGTACATGGACAGGAAGTTCAGTACAATCTTTGGAATTAATCAATCACCGGCATAAATAACCAAAAAAACAACCATGAAAAAATTAATGCTCATCGTTTTGCTCAGTGCTTTTGCCACCATCGGATTTTCAAAAGACAAATACGCTTTGATTGTAGCAGCTGGTACGTACGATCGCTCCACAGGCTGGTCATCGCTCACCTCGGCCAATGATGTGGGTCTGATCAAGGATGCCTTGCTTGCTCGGGGATTTAAGGAGGAAGAGATTGAGGTACTTTCGGAAGATGTGACCAAAACCAATATCATTAAGGCATTTAACGAAAGTCTTCTGAACCGTGCAAAGAAGGGTGATGTAGTGTTCTTCCATTTTTCCGGACACGGCTACCAAATTCCCGATGATGACGGTGATGAGGCAGATGGATATGATGAAGCGCTGGTACCCACGGATGCGGTGTATGACCGCGGCAGGTTTGAAGACGAAGCCTTTTATGGGAATTACCTGCGCGATGATGATTTGGGCAAGATGCTGGATGAATTGCGCCTTAAGTTGGGTAAGACCGGCAACCTGATGGTGTGCATTGATGCCTGTCATTCGGGCACGGCTACAAGGGGGATGAGTCCGGCGCGAGGCATTGCCCGTGAGGCACGCAACCCTGCCGATTTTAAGGACACCTATACGAGGGGCGATGCCAATGCGGATTTTGGATTCACCCCGGCCACAGGCGAAATGGCCAATATGGCCTGCTTCTTCGCTTCGGGTGAAAATCAGTTGAATTATGAATACCACACCAAAGAAATTCAATGCGGCTCCCTCTCCTACGCACTGGCCAAGGCACTGGACGAGACCGATGCGCAGGTATCGTACAACGCGCTTTTTGACCGGGTGCGGGGCATTATGGCGGGCATTGTGCCCCGGCAAACGCCGCATGCGGAAGGTGAATTTGATCAGGTGATTTTTGGCGGGGAGCTGCTGGATAAGGTGGACTACCTCAAAGTAACCAAAGTAGAATCAGCCAATGAATTTCAAATCAATGCAGGAAAGCTGTCGGCCCTGCATGAGGGTTCCATCGTAGGATTTTACCCAGCTGATAGCCGTCCCGGCCCTGAGGTGCAGCCTTTGGCCAAAGGGGTGGTGATTTCAGCGCGCACGCGCGATGCGGTGGTGAGCCTTACGGAAGGGAAGCTCAGTGAAGCAGAGGCGAAGGATGCCTGGGTGTTTGTGCTGGAAAAGAACTATGGAAACATGGAAGTGAGCCTCAAAATTGATGCCCGGAACAAGGCTGCCAGGGCCCAAGTGGAAGCGATGGTGTCGGAGTATCCCTATATCACTGTAGTTGATCAAGTTCCCGTTGACTTGTGGTTGGAGATTGGATTGGTTGAGGGGAAAAAATCAAATGAATTGCGCCTCACCACCAGGTCGAGCCACATTTACCACAGTGATGACCTGTCAGCAAATGACAAAAGCGCCACCCTTACCGAAAAGCAGCTGAAGGATGTAATGGACCGCGTCAAGGCCTACGCGCAGAGCCAGTACTTGCGCACCTTTGAGCTTCCAAATCCGGCCTATGATGTTGATATTCGATTTGTTCCTTTACAGAAAAAAGCCGGGACCACTGGACGCAACCCTTTCAATGACTACGATGTATTGGATTCCACTTATTTCTACAAGGGTGCTGCCCAAACGCCTGAATTGGAAGTGGGGAGCTATTTTCGTTTGGAGATCATCAACCGCTCGCGGGAACCACTGTACTATTCGGTGATTGACATTATGCCTGATAACAATATGTATGTGGTTTTCCCGGCTGAGGGCAGTACTGCGCAGGAATACAGGGTACGTGGCTCAGCGGTCGAGCCAAATGCCAAAAGCATCTTTCTGGTAGGGCCTCCTCTGGGGGATGATGTGATCAAATTGATCGTTTCCAAAACGCCGATGGATTTGAGCAGTATTGTATCAACGCGGGGTACCGCAACGCGGTCGGGTATGAAGAACTTTGAGCAATTTTTTCAAAATGCGTTCAAAGAAGCAGAGGGTACCCGTGGCCCCCAAACGGTGAATGTAGATGTGGAAGATATTGGGGTGTATAGTTTTGTGTATCGGATTGTGGATGGCAGGGTGGTGGAGAAGTGAGGGAGTTGAGAGCATTCAGTTTCAGAAAACCTATTGCCCTCGACCATGTGCATATAAGGAAATAGATTATGGAGGCTCAGCGTAAGTATCACTTTGTAGTAAGTACCATGGGAAGTATGCGAGCTTTAATTCTTTTATTATGAGATTGCTCTGTTTAGTGGTGGTTTCTATGGTAGCGCTCTCTCTCTGTGCGCAGACATCAAGCGAGCCTCAGAAGAAAGCGTACATCATAGCAATGGCTGAATATTCTGAGAATTCCGGTTGGACATCTTTGCAGACCGAACGTGATGTCTACTATTTAGAAAAGTCATTCGAAATTCTGGGTTTCTCCAGCGAAAACATCCGCACTTTCTATGACCAGAAAACAACGAAGGCTGATGCTATTCAAATTTTGGAGGAAATTGTTTCAGATGCGGTTCAGGGAGACTTTATTCACGTACATTACACTGGTCATATGTATTTGATTGACAAGGTTGTTGATTCATCTAAAATAAGGAAAATCAAAGAGCTTGAAGAAGAATATGAAAGGCTCCAATCGAAACGATTTCCATACTCTCGATTTCCATATCTTAAACCAGATTTAGAAGATTCACTGCTCGTTCAAGAAATCAATGTTGTTCAGAGTGAAATATTCACCCTCAAATATGACAAAGCGTTGGCTTTTTATAATGCGAATTATAATAAAGGTCGTTCAGTTGCTGCCTATCGTAGTGATTATCTATCCTATCAAGAGCTCACGGAATATTTACATAAGTTAAGCTCGAAAATCGGACTTATGGGCCAGATTGTGCTGAGTATCGAAGGTGACTTTTCAGGTCCAGATGAATATGAAATTGCATATGCTGGGAATACTATTATAGCCAATAGAGGAGGGGTGTATGACATCTCCAAACTAGCTACGAATGCGCCTATCGTTATACTTACCTCCGCTATGGGAAATCAACTTAGCTACTATACAAATGACGGTGAAGGTAAAACCGTAGGCCCCTGGGCATATGCGTTTTACAAAAGCGTTAGTAATGAAAGTCCCCCAACATACCTTGATTTGGCCGAATGGATAACTTTGGAGATGAAGTCTATAGCTCCTCGTCAAACGCCAACTGTAGCCGGGAATCTGTCATTGCCTGCATATAAAGTCATGACAAAAGAGGAACGTCAGTTGCTTCAATCCAACCCGGATATTCAAGACCCTATTGAAGGGGATGTTTATGTCTTAAGCATTGGAATCTCCAATTACTCACTTTCTCGAAGCAATATGTCTTTTGCCAATGCCGCTTCGGATGCAGCTCGTTTTTCTGAAGCTGTGCAGCGGGATTTTGAGCAATTGAAGGGTAGCAATTCACTCATGTTCGTCAAAACACTTTTAAATGAGCAGGCCACCAAGGATGGAATTCTTCTGGCGCTTAATGAGGTGGTATCAAAATCGAAACCTGAAGATTATTTCCTCTTCTGTTTTAGTGGCATGAGTGCCGAGATTGAAGACTCAACAGAACAACGCGACATATACTTCTTTCCGTACCTTACTTACGATATCAGCACGAATGAAACACTTATGCCTGATCAAACTGTTGATATGTTGGGAATGAAGCAATTCAGGGATTTACTTGAGTTTATTGCTGCCGAAAATCAGTTGATTGTTACGGAAGCCGGAAGCACTCCCAATTTTCAGAAAATCTTCGCCAGAACACTTATTGAAAGCAGTCCAACCATTGCGGATTTGTCTCAGAGAAACAGGGTACTGATCGTACCCCGAACTGTTGAGTATGATCAGACTTTGTGTCAAGGGAAGGTCCACAACCAGGCACCGATCAGCTATTATGTAGACCGGGTTTCTGAAGCGCGCAAGAATTCAATTTTCGACTTATTTGACTCCAACCAGAGAAAGTATTACGAATACGACATGCAGCGGGTTGAGATGGAGTGTGGACAGTTTTTGCAGCCCTATACCACAGTATTTTATGAAAGAGACTTTATTGAGGACCTTCAGTTTTTTTCCCTGAACAATGGCCAAAGCCGTGGACTGCGACCTGCTTTTGAAAGCGAAAAGAAACACCTTTCAAGGATAGCCAAAAAACACGCCTTAATCATTGGTGTGAACGACTATGGGCAAGGAGCACCTACCTGGGGAAACCTTGAAAATCCCATTGAAGATGCCAAAGACATCGAACAAATTTTGCGGGAGCAATATCGGTATGAAACCAGGCTCATGCTGAATACAGCAGGTGATTCTATATTAACTGAACTCAAAAGATATTCCCGCATCCTGGATGAGAATGATCAGTTTGTGTTTTTCATTGCGGGACATGGCGACTATGATCCCTATTTTTTTGATGATGGTTTTTTGGTGCTTTCAAATTCTCTTTCTCATTCTAAAGATCCCAACAGAAGAACCTATTTGCCTTTTAGCCAACTGAAGTGGTCTAACAATTTTGGACAGGAAATTAAAACCCTTAATT
>DAIOTP010000132.1:5244-9035 GCA_036751905.1 Cryomorphaceae bacterium | reverse complement strand
CCCGATGAGCACAAACTCCCTGGCATTGCAAGTGTATCCCAATCCGAATGAGGGTAATTTACATTTGCGTTTCCACCTAAAAACAGTCGAGGAAATGGAGCTGCAACTGCGCGATTCCAATGGTGGCCTCGTACATCAACAAATGCTCCCTTTAGAGGGCTTAAAGCATGGTGAAAACCACGTTGAAGTTGACCTGAGCAAAATCGCGTCGGGTACCTATTTACTTCAGCTGAAAAGTACCGGCGGATTGGTTGCGCTGCAGCGGGTGGTGTTGAGGAGGTGAGCGGCGCTGGTATGGTGCTTGTGGCGGCATGAATAAGGAGCATGTGGATTGCTGCGGTGCTGTGCAATGGGGTTAGAATAGCTTAAAAGTAGGAGCATACTTTCAAAATGTCGCCAATCGAATATCTCACTGAACTTGACATGCAGCTGGATCTAAACAGCTTTGATGCATTCAGGTTTATACCAAAACCAGAGCCGAATTACATCGTGATATTTCGCTCCGCCACACGACAAACAAAAGTTAACACCTGTTGATCATACAGTTTGGTCTAATGGGACAAGATTACCTGATGGATTGACTACCTTAAACCAATAATCAATCTTATGAGCCATGAAAATTAAGCTAGTTGGCATCATTTTGCTATCGCTAACAGGATTAATCATCGGGTTTCTTCGGTATAAGAACCGCGTTCGAACCGAGGTCAAAGAAGACGATGCCCTCGATCATATGCAGGGCATGTACCTCCTTAAAATTCCATATGAAAAACTGGTCATCGGCTATTTTGGGCTGATGACCGTGACGTCGATCATTGACTGGATTCTGGCTGGCAATCCGGCACCGTTGAATCTAACGCTGTTTTTGTTATCGTCCTGTGCCTTAATGATCTTCCTTTATAAATTTAGCATCACCTTCATACGAAAGGTTGAATTCAACTGGGCCACGCCGGTATATGTGTTGCTCAATGCAGCCATTGCTGCCATCGTATATTTCTTTATGGAGCATCCGGTATTGGTGATGGCGGAGACAATCGAGTATCTGCTCACATTTCACCTCCTTGGCATGGTGCTTGGCCTCGGTGGAACGCTGATTTTGGATATTTTGATCTTTCATTTTCTCCGCAATTTTCGCGTCAGTTCTGCGGAGGCCGTTATCATGCACCTCATCTCTCAAATCATTATCCTCGGCCTGGCACTGCTATTTGTGACAGGGGTGGCTTTGTACCTCACCGACATGGAGACCTACAACAGTGATTCGCGATTTTTGATGAAAATGACTGCTGTACTTGTGCTGAGCATCAATGGTATCTTCTTGAATTTTTATATGATGCCTGAAATTCAGAAGTTTTCTATGGTTAAGGACCAGATTGAAGAAGACCAAACTTTTAAGAGGATTGGTTTTGCCGTGGGCGGCGTGTCCATGGTTTCATGGCTTGCTGCATTCGCCTTTGCGATGGTGAAAGACCTCAGCCAATTCACCTACATCCAGATGCTGATACCTTATTTGGTCTTGGTGGCTGTCGCCATAGGCGGCGGCCAGTTTATGAAAAAGAAAATGGAGAAAGAGGTGAAAGAGGAAGGTTGAGAAAACTAGAAATGCCAGCTGTCTTGCGTTGAACCCCAGAATATGTTAAGGTCTTAGTCTTGCTGTGCATCCACTGCATATTATGACATTTGCTGAATAGATTCACTGAAAAGCATGTTCTTTGGTGAATTGCTCCCGGAAAATAGGAATCTCTACAAAGCCAGTTCGGACTGGAATAATCCCGTGATAAATGAAGGGATAGATAGGTCCAATGTTTCGCTCTGTGCTGAGAGATCGATTTCGACAATTCTACCGGATATTTCCAAATGCGTCCGCAGTGCGGACGAAATTCAGCGGGAAGCATTATAAGCTCATGTTGCCGATTGATAGAGAAGACAAAAGGGCCTTTATTTGGCTGTGACCGCCAAGAACATCTGACCAACAAGAGAATTGGAACGCCAAATAAATAACCAGCTCTATGAGCGGTTGCTCCTAAGCAAGGACAAGGCCCATGTGCTGGCTGTTGCCAAAAAAGAAAAACATCCTGAAAAGCCCGAAGAAATCATCAAGGATCCCATGGTGCTTGAATTTCTTGGTTTGAAGCGTGAAGCATCCTGTTGCTAGTAAGGCCTTGAACAAGCCATCATTACCCAACTCCATGATTTCTATCTCAAACTGGGCAATGGTTTTACCTTCATAGCCAGACAGAAACGCATCCACCTCGGAGGCGATGACTTTTTGTGTAGATCTCGTTTTCTACAATCGCCTATTGCGGTGCTTTGTGCTACTGTAATTTAAAACACACAAAATAATACATCGGGATTTACGACAGCTTCAGGTGTATGTAAACTACTATAGCATAGAAGAATAGTAACACTACGAAAAGCCCACCATCGGGTTAATGCGCTGTGCCAACGAGAACAATGCAGTGGTAAGATATGGCCTGCCTGAACACAACTGTACCATACTGGCCAGCAAGTATGAGATGGTCCTTTCATCCGAAAAAGTGTTGCTGAAGTAAGTCAAAAAGGAGTGGGACAGAGAATGATGGTCACATAAATTTTGATGGGTTAATTTACCTACTCCTCTTCCAAACGGGCACCGTAAGCAAGGATGTGCATACATCAGCGCTTCAACAGGGCTATAAATTACATTGCCAATATTTCATCAGTAAGGCAATTTGGTGGAGCATTTTGGAGCAATCGTGGTTTTTGGATTGAATTTGTGAGCAGGCTGCAGCGCGTTTTTCAAAGCAGTGTTGTTTGATTCCATGTTAAATTTGTAGCTTGGAATCTCACACGATTCAGTTGTTGACCGTTCATTTTTGGAGTTCATTTTGTCAAGACCATTCATACACCCGGCATGTCTCCCCTCATGATTATCCCCCTTTCAGTTGGCATCATTTTCGTCCTTGCGGGCGTCTTGATGAATGTGTTTCCACCCAAAAAGATCAATCCCTTTTACGGCTACCGAACATCGGGCTCCATGCGCAGTCAGGAGAGGTGGGCCTTCGCCCAAAAGTATGCTGCCCGTGAAATGGTAAAGTGTGGAGCCCTGCTCGCTGCGACCTCTGTATTGGGTTTGTTTTTTGACCTCAATGAGAATCTGGCCGTGGTGATCGGCCTAAGCCTGATGATTGCGATGATTGTGGTCTTGTTGAGGCGGGTAGAGAAGGCGATTGCGAACAGGTTTCAGGAAGAGTGAAGTACACACTGCACGGGGATGGATTACCGGCAGATGGTGATCCAGGCTGTTGGACAATTTCGGTTATACTGGGATCATTGAGAGGCACGAGGGGTTAAATGTTCCAAAGTGACAATCAGGCACAGCAGTCTTGGTCGCGCCTGTTCTTAATTTGTACAATCGAATTTGAGGAAACGGGGCGCGTCCCGGGCTTGCGTTTGCTCAATAAGTGATACGCTTGCTCATTAGACAAAGAAATCATGGCTATTTCAGCTCAACTTTGCAGGACTTGAGGACCTACGAGCATTGCATTCCTTGGAGGCCAACATCAAATCGCAGTAACCATGAAAATTCTTTTTAGTGTACTCATTCTCTTGCTTCAGATTACAGCAATACAGGCCCAATCCATCCGCTACGTACGCGCAGGAGGCACCGGCGATGGATCAAGCTGGGAGGCCGCCTCGGGCACCCTTCAATTGATGATCAACGCCTCCGCACCCAATGATGAGGTGTGGGTGGCCGAAGGAACCTATACACCTACCCACCTCATTGTAGTGCCATTTGACAACAGCCACCCCCCTGA
>DAIOTP010000132.1:0-5234 GCA_036751905.1 Cryomorphaceae bacterium | reverse complement strand
AGCACATTCACCATACACCCGGGCATCAAGCTTTATGGCGGTTTTCCCGCTTCCGGGAATCCCGGCATGACAGAACGCGACTTCAGCCAGCACCCCTCCATCCTATCCGGAAATATTGGCGCCGAAAACGACAGTACCGACAATTGCTACCACGTCATGTTTTTCCCCAATACCAGCGATGCTGTGATCAATGGCTTTACCATCAAATCAGGCACAGCCAATGGAAATACGGCCACAAACGATGCAAGCGCTTATGTATCGGCCTTGGGATTGTCCGTACCCAATTACGTTGGTGGAGGGATGTACCTCTACAATGCTACCAACATCACCATTGCCAATTGCCGCTTCGAGTTCAACCGATCTACTTATCAAGGTGGGGCCATCAACAGCAATGGCGGTACCCATCACATTTCGAACTGCCATTTTGCCCACAACCGAGCTGGGGGTGCCGGAGGTGGCATTTGCGGGGTAACCGGCACCTACACTGTTGAAAATTGCACCTTTATGGACAACCATGTGGTGCTGGCTCCCGGAGGGCCCTTTCCCATGCCAAGCCCCGGATATTTAGCAGCCGGAGGGGCAATACTTGTGCATAATGCAGACCTGAACCTTACCGACAGTCAACTTCTTGGAAATACGGCCTATGTGTCATTGGGATCCACCAATGCCAATGGCGGCGCGGTATATGTGACCGGAGGAGTGCACAACATCAGCAACAATGAGTTTGCAGGAAATGCAAGTTTACACCTTCCCACCGGCGTGCAAGTGTGTCAGGGAGGTGCCATTTACGCCAGTACAGCCAGTTTGCTGCTTTCAGAAAACACCTTCACTGAAAACCTGACCCACGGTTCAGGTGGCGCACTCACCCTGGCCGGTGGAACCCATACCATGTTTGCAAATCGCTTTACAGCAAATGAGGCCATTGGCTTAGGAGGAGCCCTATCATGCAGCGGAACCACCCTTGACGCCTTCAACAACATTTTTGCACTCAATACCGCCAACAACAATGGCGGTGCCATACATAGTTCGTTCAATCAAGGCTCGAACAGGTATGTGAACAACACTTTTTATGCAAACGCAGCCGCAGCGCAAGGCGGAGCCATATCCCTTGATGGGAGGGAGGACCATATCCTGAACAATATTTTTTGGCTCAACACGGCAAATGGTGCTGTGCAAGGCGCACATGTGCGGTTTTACAATTCAAGCAATTCCACCATGTACCACAATTTGTGGCAATCAGACACCGATGTAAATGGGAACATTGCAGCTGCGGATCCTAAATTTGCCGATGCCGCAAGCGGTGACTTTGCGCTATTGTCATCGAGCCCATGCATCAATTCCGGCGACAATGCGCACTACCTGAGCACATATGATGCTGCAGATTTTGCTGGAAACCCGCGCATTTTCAATGAAATCATCGACATGGGGGCCTACGAGCTCCAAAGCGCTTCAACCGTTTCCGCCGCGCACGCAGCGGGCAGTGCCCTATTGGAAGTATATCCCAATCCGGTAGCCTCGGGTGGAATGCTACACTTTATGGCGGAGAAATCAGATGTGCTTCAGGTCTTTGACCTTACCGGTAAAGTGTGTTACGAGCGCCGCCTCACCCCCGGAGTCAACCAGGTGCAGGTTGAGCTGAGGCCCGGACTGTACATCGCAAGGTTGCAAAATGGCACCGCCATCAAGCTTGTGGTGCAATAAGTTGTGGCCGGGGTGGTGGAGGTGGATGGGTCTAAAGCGCCTCGGGTTCATTTCCCTTATTTAAATTCACCAAAAAACATGATTTTTGGTGAATCGATTCACTGAAAAAACATATATTTGGTGAATGAGTTTCCCGTTTATGATTCAAAGAACCTTAAAAACCCACATTGCTAAAAGGCTTTTCAAGCGAAAAACCATTGTTCTGATTGGCGCTCGGCAGGTCGGAAAAACCACCCTGATCAAGGAAATATTGGCTGGGGAGGACTTTCTGTTTCTCGACGGCGACGATCCTTTGGTGCGGCAACAGTTGACCAATCCGAACACCCTGGAAATCGCCACGCTGATAGGCCATGCGAAAATCGTTTTCATCGATGAGGCGCAGCGGATCGAAAACATCGGCATTACAGCGAAAATCATTCACGACCAGTTCGAAAAAGTCCAACTGATCATGAGCGGCTCATCGGCTTTTGAGCTGCGGAACAGCACAAGCGAACCGCTCACGGGCCGAAAGTTTGCGTTTACCCTCTACCCGATTTCGTACGAAGAATACGAGCAATCAGTAGGTTATTTGGATGCTCTGAAGGATCTGGAAAACCGGCTGGTATATGGGTTCTACCCCGACGTGATTAACAACAGGGGGGATGAGCGCGAAATTCTGAATGGCCTTGCCGGGAGTTATCTCTTCAAGGACATTTTGGCCTACGCCAATATCCAAAAACCTGAAGTGCTCGAGAAGATACTTCAGGCCCTGGCTTTTCAGGTGGGAAGCGAGGTGAGCTACAATGAAATCGCCCAGCTCACCGGAGTCGATAAAAACACCGTATCCCATTATATTTACCTGCTGGAGCTTGCCTACATCGTATTTCCGCTCACCTCATTCAGCCGGAACCTGCGCAATGAAATCAAGACCAACCGAAAGATCTATTTTTATGACAATGGCATCCGCAATGCGCTTATCCAGAACTTTAACCCCATCGAATTGCGCAATGACACGGGAGCCCTTTGGGAAAACTTCCTCATGACCGAGCGCCACAAGCGCAACCACTACCATCAGAAGTATTGCAAGGGATATTTCTGGCGCACCCGGCTGCAACAAGAAATCGACTATGTGGAAGAAGCCAACGGCGAAATTACAGGTTACGAATTCAAGTGGAACCCCAAAGCGAAAGTGAAAATCCCGGCGGCATTTGCCGAGACCTATAAAGCAGATGTCGAAATAATTACCAAAGATAATTTTAGGGACTTTGTCGGAAAATTTGAGGTATAAAGGTCACATTTACATGGTCTCAAAATTTGTGATCACGGCAGCCATGGTATTTCATTCATGGTGTGAGCGATTCCACAATTCCACAGGATCTTCCAAATGCCTCCGCACTGTGGACGGAATTCAGCTTGGCGCACAAGAAGCTCATGTCGTCGCTTGATAAAGGGAAGACCTTCTGCTGATTACTTCAAACATCTTCCATAACGATAACTGTAGTTTACATTTTAGGGTACATTTGTAATGTACAATTTTCATTACAGTGAAAAAGACATCAACCTTACTCCCACAACACCAAAAGCTGATCTCAGAATTGGGGGAGAACATTAAGCTGGCCCGGCTGCGAAGGAAGTACAGCATGGAGCAGGTGGCAGAGCGGGCTAACATCAGCCGGCCTACGCTGCATGCCATTGAGAAGGGTTCTGAAACGGTAGGTCTTGGTTTATATCTACAGGTATTGGCTGTGCTGGGGCTTGAAAAGGACTTGCTCCTGGTGGCCAAGGATGATGCATTGGGAAGAAAGTTACAGGATGCCAATTTGATGGTGAAGCAAAGGGCCCCGAAAAGAAAATAAGCCATGGCCAAAGCGGAAAAGAGGAGAGATATCTACGTGTATGCTGATTGGGATGGCCTACCCGAACCCGTACTTATGGGACTGTTGCATGCGGAATTATTGAGGGGAAAGGAGATATTTGCTTTCGAATAGGACCCTCTTTGGCTGCAGTCGGGCAATGCGCAATTGCTCGACCCCGATCTCCAACTCTATACGGGAACCCACTTCCTGAATGATGAGGACAAATCCAATTTTGGATTGTTCCTCGATTCATCACCCGACCGTTGGGGTCGTGTGCTGATGCTCAGAAGAGAAGCAGCATTGGCGCGGGCCGAAAACCGGCCTAAGAACCCCTTGTATGAAACAGATTATTTGCTCGGGGTTTACGATGAACACCGCATGGGCGCATTGAGGTTTAAATTGGATCCGGAAGGGCCGTTTTTGAATGACAATGCAGAAATGTCGAGCCCACCGTGGACTTCAATTCGCGAATTGGAGCAAATCAGCATGAAGCTGGAAAACGATGACATCATCGACCACCCGGATTACCTCAAGTGGCTCACCATGTTGATTGCTCCGGGGTCGTCCCTGGGTGGCGCGCGGCCCAAGGCAAGCGTTCGCGACAGTGATGGCCATTTGTGGATAGCCAAGTTTCCGAGTATAAACGACCGCACGGATTGGGGGCTTGGGAAATGGTGACGTATGAGCTTGCCTTGGCGGCTGGAGTGAACATGGCACAATGCCAGGCGCGCAAATTTTCATGTGACGCTCACACATTTTTAACCAAAAGGTTCGATCGCACTTCCTGGGGCAAGCGAATCCATTTTGCTTCTGCAATGACCTTGCTAGGCCATGTCGATGGAGCTGACGCTTCAGAAGGGGTGAGTTACCTGGATTTGGTTGAATTCATTGTTGCCAAAGGTGGCAGCGTGGGCAGTGACCTTGAGGAATTGTGGCGAAGGATTGTATTCAGCATTTGCGTTTCCAATATAGATGATCACCTGCGCAACCATGGCTTTATACGCAGGGATGGGGGTTGGATATTGTCACCAGCTTATGACATCAACCCTGTGGAAACAGGTATCGGACTCAAATTGAATATTTCAGACACGGACAATGCCTTGAGCCTTGAACTCGCTATGGAGGTATGCGGATACTTTCGCATATCAAGCCATCGCGCCCATGAAATTATCAAAGAGGTTAAATCGGCCGTGCGCCATTGGCGTACCCTTGCCGGCAAATATGGCATATCAAAATCAGAACAGGAACTCAAATCAAGGGCATTTTCACTGGCGGAGGAATAACTACCAAGGAATAATATAAACGACATCACCCCCGCGTCCTTCCATACGGTCGCCGGCACCGTAGACAAGGCTCCCCAGACATCAGCGTCTTCACCACCGGCAGCAGCTTCAGTCTCACCATGCCGTAAGCAGCGTGGTCTAGTTCCACCTTTCCGAAGCCTTTTACAATCACCCGCGCGTCTTGGTATTGCGATACATCCATGGCTTCGATCTTGCGCAGTACGTGGGCGTTGATGTAGCCTTGCGTGTGCCGCAGTGCACAGCGGCAACTATTTATCAATAAGGTAATATGCGTGTTTCTTCATCTTTGCGAGCTGCCCGCGAAATGCCGGCAAAAAAGACAGAAGTTCTTCTAACTTACTTGACTTGCTATTCAACACAGCGATGGCAATGGGATAATTGGCCATGTTTTGCT
>DAIOTP010000131.1:6263-9070 GCA_036751905.1 Cryomorphaceae bacterium | reverse complement strand
TGCCTTTTCAAAGATAGGCAAAGAATTGCTCTGTCTTTATAACCGCTTCCATGCAGCCTGCGTTGCTTTGCGTTACTCTGGCTAAAGCAAACATTTCCATGAGGCTTCTTACCTTGTGCATCCTTCATATAGTAACAGAATGGCGCACATGGTTCAAAAACCCAACATCAAGCATTTTTGCCAACGGGCCCTCAGCACCTTGCTTGGGGTGGTGGTGTTGGCTGGAGTGCATGGGCAGCAAAGTGATCCCTTATCTACGTCGCTCAGCAAGTCAATGACGGCCGACAGCAGCCATTCCACAAGTCAATTTGCCATTTGGCCGGGCCTCGGCACTTTGGGTAAGGATGACAAGTACGGGCGCACCGCTTATAGCTTCTTCCTTTTTGGCGGTCGTTCATAGGAAAACCATAAGTTGAGCCTTTCGGGACTTTTTGCCACCACACGGTCTTTTCAAAATGGACTGCAATTGTCGGGCCTGGCCAATGTAGGCCACGGACAGGTGCAGGGCCTGCAAGTGGCAGGGCTCTTCAACCGCGCCGACACCCTTCTGGGCATGCAATTGGGGCTGTTCAACTCAGCCGATACGGTGGCTGGAGGCCTGCCTATTGGCTTGGTTACTTACGTAAAAAATGGCTACCACCGGGCCGAAATCAGTTTTGACGAAAGTTTTCGGCTCAATGTATCCCTTCAGACCGGGGTGCAGCTGTTGCACAATATTTTGGCCTTTGGCTACGGGCAGCGCAATGAGGGGCTGCAAGTGTGGTATGTGGGTTACGGACTGGGCTCAGCGCCCAAACTGGGAGAGCGCACCGCCCTTCATGTGCAGCTCATCAGCATGTGGCTGCACAATGCCGATCCACCCACCTTTAACCTACTCAACCGCCTGGCCTTTGGCGTGGAGTACCGCATTGGAAACCGTGTTTCGGTGTATGGTGGCGCGCAAATCAGCGGCCTGATTTATGAGACGGACACCGCCTTTCCAGCGTATATTTTGCCACAGCGGAGGGAACCGGTTTACCGCGAAGCCTTTGGTGACGGATACACCTTGCACATATATCCGGGAGCGCGGCTGGACTTGCGGGTGCATTGGTAAGCGGAAATTACACAGCGTCGATCTTGCTATTTGACCATCAATTTGCCGAAAAGGGTATGCCCATCGCGCTGCCGGGCGTGTATGAGCAACATGCCTGAAGGCAGGCCGTTTATACGCACCAGATCATCGGCGTTGTTGAGCGTAAAGCTCCCGAGCAATCTTCCGCTTACATCGTATAGCTCCACTTGCAGGGGGTAGCTCTCCTTCATTAATCCGAGGCGGAAGCTTTCAGAGGCGGGGTTCGGGTACGCTGTAAGCGCATTTGCCGAAAGGCGCTCTGAAGCAGTGGTGGATAGCGGCGAGCCCCACTCAACGCCTGATTTGTTGAAGTACATCAGTTTGGTGTGGCTAAATGAGGGGGCACCAAAAGAACACTCGCTGTAAGGCCCCCCCAGGCCTTTCACATAATATGTATGACCCCCACTGAAGCATCCCCAATCGATGATCTCTAGGAAACAACCATCTGATTCAGGATATTCCGTAAACATATCACCACCAGCCGGAAGATATTTTGCAGGAAATCCCTCGTAGAGTCCAATTTTAAAGTAAGTACCTGTATAATAACCCGAGCCTGGATCATATTCATAAACCACAGGACTTGCAGGCAAGGCATCAAAATCATGATTTGAGCGTATGGTTTGGCTTTCAATGGTAGTGCCTTGGTAAACAAGATTAATATTCATCATTGATCCTTGGTAAGTCCATCGCTTTACTTCAACCTCATAAACTACAGAATCAGCATAGTCCTGCCTTGACAAATACCTTCTGATCATTTGATTTACAACGCCCTCGCCGAAGTTGGATGTCTTTTGTTCAATGTGAATTTCATCATCTATCTCAAAATCATATACATCAAACTGTTTGATGTTTTGCATCCCCGCCTGACCCTCGATGCCCGAAAGATCAAAATGTCCATCCACAGTGGGATAACCTGAGTAGCCGGGAAAAGCACCCCATTGCGGGCTGTGCACAAGGCCGGTATTTTTTGCAATCCGAATTTCCAAATTTGAGATCCAAGGGTTGTTGGCAATGCCATCGGAATTGTATGACTGAAAGCTAAAAGTCTTCACCGAATCCGCCACGCCGAGGATGTTCTCGGCTACGCGCGCGCTCACCTCTGCTTCAATGTAAAAAGTTCCGTCGGCGGCGGTATATGCAATCCAAGGCGCATCGCCAGGATTGCGTTGGGTGAGCAAGGTAATGGTTTCATCGTATGCGGTGTAAAGCACCGTGGTACCATCTGCCGCAATGCGCACTTTCCTGCCCAACATGGAGCTGCTGTCGGCAAAAGCACATCCCCATTCATCTGGCAGGCGGATCCAATGCGGTGCCAACCAAAAAATGGAATCACCATCGAATTCAACTTGTTTCACTTCAAGTCCGGCATGCCCCACGGCCATGTGGTAGAGGTATTGATTGTTGCTTTTCAGCAGTTGGTAGTTTTGCGCGGAAGCGCTCAAAGCTATTGCAGCAAAAAAGATAGAGGGTAGAAGGTGTTTCATGGCGAATGGTTTTGATGTTCAAATATAAGCATTCATTCGGAGCGTCAACGCCTTCATACTCGCCAGAAGTTCAGGGATTCTTGCAGGGCTAAAGTATGATGGTGCGTATTTGCATTTGGTATGGGTGTACCAGATGTACGTTTCACTCCACTACCACCTTGCCATAAGTCATACCCCCATTGCGGGCAGTACCCCGAAGCATCAAGAGCCCC
>DAIOTP010000131.1:5961-6253 GCA_036751905.1 Cryomorphaceae bacterium | reverse complement strand
GGTAAGTGTGGCGGCAGCCAACAAACGGCCACTCAGGTCGTACATTTCCAGCAGCAAGGGATAGTGCTCCCCGCTGAGGTTGAGCCTGAAACTTTGGGTGGCGGGGTTTGGGTAGGCTTTGAGCGCATTTGCCGAAAGGCGCTCTGAAGCGGTGGTGGATAGTGGGGAGCCCCACTCGACGCCTGATTTGTTGAAGTACATCAGTTTGGTCTCACTTTGACTTAGAAACCAGTTATCACAGATACGGTAAGGCCCTCCCAATCCCTCAACATAGTAGGCTTCGCCATGGAAC
>DAIOTP010000131.1:0-5951 GCA_036751905.1 Cryomorphaceae bacterium | reverse complement strand
AGTCGATCTGAACGGCAAAACAATTGGGTGGAGATAAAGCAAAAATGCCAAAAGCAGGACTGCCTCCAGGCATATACTTGGCAGGAAAACCTTCATAGGTGCCGAGCTGATAGTAGGTTCCAAAATCCTCACTGTTGCCTGGATATGAGACGATGTGAGGGCTGGCTGGCAGTGCATCAAAACCGGCATTGGCATGGATGGTATGCATTTGGATTTCAGCGCCTTGGTATTGCATATCGATACTTTGAATGCTGCCTTGATAAAACCAACGCTCCACCTCCACCTCATAGACGATGGAATCCTGAAAATCTTGTCTGGACAAGTACTTTGTCAATTCATGCTGCACGAAGCCTTGACCTTCACTAAAAGAGCTTGTCTCCACATGAATCTCATCATCCACCTCAAAATCGAACACTTGGAACCATTTTAGGTTTTGAAGGCCCGCTTGGCCTTCAATACCTAGAAGCTCATCAAGCATGGCAGCTCCGAACGCGTAGCCACCCTCAGGAAAAGTGCCCAGGGCTGGTGCTTGAATGAGCCCCATCTGCTTGCCAATTCGGACACTGTGGTTTGTGAGCCAATGATTCATAGATGACCCATCAGCGTTAAATGCATTGAAGGATATCGTTTTCACAGAGTCAGGAGTACCAAGCACATTTTCCCATAGTCGTTCACTTACATGAGCCTCTACGTACCAGGAAGCAACAGGGGCGGTGTAAGCCAGCCATGGGGCATCGCCGGGATTGGCATGGGTGTGCAAGGTAAAGGGCTCATTGGCCATGGTGTAAAAAGTCGTCACTCCATTGTCTGAAATACGCACGTAACGACCTAGAACAGAACTTGTATCAGGAAAGGTGCAATAAACACCATCTGAAACGTCTATCCAATGGGGTGCCAGCCAGAAGATGGAATCCCCGTCGAATTCCACGGTACTAACCTCGAGACCCGAGGTGTTGTTCCAATGCCCAAAAATGCGTTGCTCATTGCTTTTCAGGAGTTGGTAGTTTTGCGCGGAAGCGCTCAAAGCTATTGCAGCAAAAAAGATAGAGGGTAGAAGGTGTTTCATGGCGATTGGTTTTGATGTTCAAATATAAGCATTCATTCGGAGCATCAGCGCCTTCATACTCGCCAGAAGTTCAGGGATTCTTGCAGGGCTAAAGTATGTTGGTAGTTATTGGCATTTGGTATGTGTGTACTATATGTACGATTCACTCCACCACCACCTTGCCATAAGTCATGCCCCCATTGCGGGCAGTACCCCGAAGCATCAAGAGCCCCTTGGCAAGCCCCTGCACGGGCACTTCCTGACTGGATGCGGTGAGTGTGGCTGTAGCCACCAAACGGCCACTCAAGTCGTACATTTCGAGCTGCAAGGGGTAGTGCTCCTCGCTGAGGTTGATCCGGAAGCTTTGGGTGGCGGGATTGGGGTAGGCCTTGAGCGCATTTGCCGAAAGGCGCTCTGAGGCAGTGGTGGATAGCGGCGATCCCCACTCCACACCTGATTTGTTGAAGTACATCAGTTTGGTGTGGCTGCCGCCTACAATGTTGTCACAATTGCGATAAGGACCTCCCAATCCCTGAACATAATGAGTGTGTGCTTCAGAATAACATAGCCACCAGTCTATCACTTCGTCAAAGCACCCTGGCGTACCATCGTAATATGGCCAGTACATATCAGCTCCTCCATACTTGTACTTGGACGGGAAATCTTCGAAGGAACCAAGCTGATAATAACCTCCATAGGTGCTCTCCCAACCAAATTCATTATCGTTAACAATTGCAGGTGTGGCAGGAAGTGCATCAAAATCGGGATTGCTTCGAATTGTGTGCGTTTCAATTTCTGTTCCCTGATACTGCAAATTGATGTTTTGAAAATCGCCCTGATAGTACCAGCGTGTAACCTCCACCTCATAAACTGTGGAATCTTGAAAATCTAGTCTTGACAGATACTTACTTAGAATATGCTCCACGTACCCTTCACCAAAGTTGAAAGTGCTTATCTCGACATGAATCTCATCATCCACCTGAAAATTATAAACTTCAAACCATTTTAAGTTTTGCAGTCCAACCACTCCTTCAATTCCCAAAAGCTGATTGAAACTGTAGGCCCCGTAGGTTGAAGTCCATTCAGGAAATATACCGATGTGAGGTGCCTTGATCAGCCCCATTTGCTTCCCGATGCGTATATGATGATTTGTAATCCATTGGTTTATGGGCGTATCATCAGCGTTGAAAGCTTGAAAATTAAATGTCTTTACCGAATCGGGCGTGCCGAGCACGTTTTCAAGCACTTTCGCACTCACGAAGGCCTTGAGGTACCATGATTCATCTGGAGCGGTATATGCGAGCCATGGGTCATCGCCAGGATTGGCATGGGTGAGCAAGGTGATGGTTTCATTGGCCAAGGTGTGAAAGGTGGTAATGCCATTTTCCGAAATACGTACGTATCGACCTAAACTTGAGCTGGTATCAGCATAAACGCATGCAGAAACTTGGGCGGCTTTGGTCCAGTGCGGAGCCAGCCAGAATATGGAATCGCCATCGAAGTCTACTTCGCGAACTTCCAAGCCAATATTTGAACTGGAGCTTCCGTATATCCGCTGCTCATTGCTTTTGATCAGTTGATAATTTTGCGCTGAAGCGTTAAATGCAAGGGAAGAAAGTAGGATAAAAAGTAACAGTCGTTTCATGGTGATTGGGTTTGGTAATCAAATATAAGCAATCCAATCTTGTGTGCCGGTCATTAGACGGTTTAGGTTTTTGGGGATTCTTGGAAGGCCACGGGGTTGTGATAGGGCGCTTTTGTGGGACTTGTGGGACTCGGGCGACCCGGACCGGGTAGCACGAGTCCCACCTGTCGAAGGAAACTTAGGCATGTTAACGCTTCGCAGAAAATGCAAGGCCTAAATAAGGCCAAATCCACAAATTCATTAAGTTAGCCTTTGCCAAATGAACCGCTAACCCAAAAATCTTCCGCGAACCATGGACGATAACCCACAAAATACCCAAGGCTTCATCCTCAGCCATGGCGGGTACCGCAAGCTGTTCAGTTATCAGAAGGCAGAAATCATCTATGACAGTACGGTGTATTTTGCCAAACGCTTCTTTCACCATTACGACCGCACCGTAGGGCAAATGGTGCAAGCTGCCCGCAGTGGCAAGCAAAACATTGCCGAAGGAAGCATGGCCTCGGCCACTTCCAAGGAAATGGAAATCAAGCTCACCAATGTGGCCCGCGCCAGCCTCGAAGAACTGCAACGGATTACGAAGATTTTTTGCAAACGCAAAAACTGCCCCTTTGGCCAAAAGAGCACCGCCTAGTAGCCCGCCTGCGCGAGCTGAACACAAGCTGCCAGCAGCCCACCTACGCCACCTTCCAAAAGGCGATTGAGCACGACGATCCCGAAATCTGCGCCAATGCGATGATCACCCTGATCAAAATCTGTACCTACCTGCTGAAACAGCAAATCAAGACTTTGGAAACTGCCTTTGTCAATGAAGGTGGTCTTCGGGAACGGATGACCAAAGCGAGGATTGAGAAGAGAAATAAGAAAGATTAGCTGTTTGGTGGTGTGCCTTGCCACTGCGCATCGTGGGACTTGTGGGACTCGGGCGACATTGCCCGGGTCGCAGCTGTCCTGCGAGCCGCACGAGTCTCACTGAACGAGCCTGACCAAGCCCCTCCATTAACGCCAATTGTGACAAGCGGTCAACCCAATTTTAATTCTACCTGCTATTTTCGCCGTTCATCACCGAAAGTTCTATGAAAAAACTCCTCCTCCTCCCCTCGTTCCTGCTCTGCATCTCAGCGCTTTTTGCGCAAAGCGATACCGCCTTGTGGATGCGCTTTCCGGCCATTTCGCCTGACGGCAAATTGATCGCATTCAGCTATATGGGCGACATATACACGGTGCCCTACCAGGGCGGGGAAGCCAGGCAGCTCACCGTGCACGAGGCCTACGAGAGCCACCCCGTGTGGAGCCCCGACAGCAAGCAGATCGCCTTTGCGAGCCACCGCCACGGCAATGCCGACGTATTCGTGATGCCCGCGGAAGGCGGACAGGCCCGAAGGCTCACCCACCACAGCGGCAACGACACGCCTTACAGCTTCAGCCCCGAGGGTGATAAGGTGATTTTTGGCGCAAGCCGCCTCGACCACCACGCCTCGGTGGGCTTCCCTACCGGCGTGCTGCCCGAGCTCTACGAGGTGCCTGTGGATGGGAGCCGTGACCGGCAAATATTGACCACCCCGGCCATCGATGCCCGCTACAGCGCCGATGGCAAGTACCTCCTCTACCACGACCAAAAGGGCTATGAAGACCCCTACCGAAAGCACCAAACGAGCTCCGTAGCCCGCGATATATGGCGCTACAACCCCGCCGACAGCAGCCACTTGCAGCTCACAACCCACCCCGCCGAGGACCGCACGCCGGTATGGTCGTACGACGCGAACCGTTTTTATTTTCTCTCAGAAAGGAGCGGCAGCTTCAACGTCTGGAAAGCCGATACCGACAAGCCCGAAGGCCGCCCCGTGCAGGTGAGCTTTTTCAAAACCCACCCCGTGCGCAGCCTCAGCATGAGCAATGAAAGCGTGCTGTGCTACAGCTATGGCGGCGAAATTCACACCCAGCTCGAAACCCAACGGCCGCGCAAAGTCACTGTGATCATCCGCCCCGACAGACGCTACAATACCTCCCTTCCGGAAAAAATCGCTGGCAAGGCCGGCGATTTCGCTGTGTCGCCCAATGGCAAAGAGGTGGCCTTCATTGTGCGGGGGGAAGTTTTTGTCACTTCCGTGGAATTTGGCAGCACCAAGCGCATCACCGACACCCCCGAGCAGGAACGCGACCTGCATTGGAATGAAGACGGCAGCAAGCTGCTGTACAGCGGCGAACGCAACGGCAGCTGGAACATTTATGAGGCCTCCCTCGAGCACCCCGAGGAAAAATATTTCTACAACGCCACCCTCATCAAGGAAAAGGCCGTGGTGGAAACCGATGCCGAAACCTTCCAGCCGCGCTATTCGCCCGATGGCAAGGAAGTGGCCTTCCTCGAAGACCGCACCATCCTGCGCGTGAAAAACCTTGCAAGCGGCGATATACGCACCGCGATGCCCGGGGAGTACAGCTACTCCTACAGCGATGGGGACCAGTACTATACCTGGAGCCCCGACAGCCAGTGGCTGCTCGTGGAGTTTTTCGACAACGACCGCTGGAACTCCCAAATAGGCCTCGTAAAGGCGAGCGGCAAGGAAAAACCCATCGACCTCACCCGCAGCGGTTATGGCAACGGCCGCGCCAAATTCGGCATGCAGGGCGACGTAATCTACTACAGCAGCGATAGGGACGGATTTCGCTCCCACGGCAGCTGGGGCAGTCAAAGCGATGTGTATGCCCTCTTCCTCAACGAGGACGCCTATCAGCGCTTCAAGCTGAGTAAGGCCGATTATGCCCTTTGGAAGGAAAAAGAAGAAGCCGAAAAAAAGAAGGAAAAAGAAGCCGAAAAGGACGACAAGAAGAAAAAAGGCAAGGATGCTTCCGCAAAAAAAGCCGAAGCCAAAGCCCTCAACATTGAATGGGATGACCTGGAGTACCGCCGGGAAAAACTCACCGAGTTCAGCTCCTTCCTCTCCGACTTTGTACTGGACAGCCTCGGCGAAAAGCTCTACTACCTGGCCCGCACCGACAAGGGCTTTAACCTTTGGAAAACCGATTTCAAAGAGGGAAAAACAGAGCAGCTTACGGCGCTCAATGGCGGCCCATCCGGATTGGAATTCGACAAGGGCGAAAAGCACCTCGTACTCAACAACAAAGGTAGCCTCACCAAGGTAAAACTGGCCGATGGCAAGCAGGAAGGCATCAAATACAGCGGCGAGATGAACCTGAACCAGGATGCCGAGCGGGCCTACATGTACCAACACGCCTGGCAGCAAACACTCAAGAAATTCTACC
>DAIOTP010000130.1:0-9177 GCA_036751905.1 Cryomorphaceae bacterium | reverse complement strand
AATACGGACTGATCCGCTACCGCATGCATGTGGAGGTAGAGTACTTCATAGCCCTGGCCGAGCTGCCCCTTGCGCCCCTCGCAGGCCTTACGGATGTCCACAAGAAGGGCCTGCGGGACTTTGTGGGGCAATTTTCCGACAAGGAAGCGCTGAAAGTAAAGGAGTTCGAGCGCGTGACCAACCATGATGTGAAGGCCATTGAATATTTGCTCAAAGAGCAAATGGAGGCCTTGGGAATAGCTCATATGACTGAATTTGTACATTTTGGACTTACTTCACAGGACATCAACAATACAGCCATTCCGCTTTCCATCAAGGAATGCTTCGGGCAGGAACTGCTGCCCCGCTTTCATGCCCTCAACGATAGGCTGTATACCCTGGCCGAGCAATGGAAAGATGTGCCCATGCTGGCCTTTACCCATGGGCAGCCCGCCTCACCCACCCGGATGGGCAAGGAAATACGCGTTTTTGCCGAAAGGCTGCGCTTGCAGCTCGACCAGCTGGAAGCCATCCCCTTTACGGGAAAATTTGGTGGCGCCACCGGCAACTTCAATGCCCACCACGTGGCGTATCCCGAGCGCGATTGGGCCGCCTTTGGGCATGCATTTTTGCGCGACAGGCTGGGCCTGCAACGGCAGGCTGTCACCACACAAATAGAGCATTACGACCAGTTGGCAGCGCTTTTCGACGGCCTTAAGCGCATCCATACCATACTCATTGACCTGTGCCGCGACATGTGGAGCTACATCTCGATGGGCTACTTCAAGCAGTTGATCAAAGACGGTGAAGTGGGCTCATCGGCCATGCCACACAAGGTGAATCCGATTGATTTTGAAAATGGTGAGGGCAACCTCGGTATGGCCAATGCCCTGCTGGAACACCTTTCGGCAAAACTGCCCATATCGCGCCTGCAGCGTGACCTCACGGACAGTACCGTGCTGCGCAATGTGGGTGTGCCTTTGGGTCACAGCCTTATTGCACTGACTTCCATCGAGAAGGGCCTGGGCAAATTGCTCTTGAACGAAGCCGCACTCCAGGCCGACCTCGAAGCCAATTGGGCCGTAGTAGCCGAGGCCATTCAAACCGTGCTGCGCCGCGAAGGATACCCCAAGCCTTACGAGGCACTCCGCGACCTTACGCGCACCAATGAGGCCATGACCAAAGCCCTCATTCATGGCTTTATAGACACGCTGGCTATAAGCGATTCCCTGAAAGAAGAACTCAAGCGCATCAGCCCCCACAACTACACGGGCATTTGAGGCCACTGGGTAGTCTGTTGTTTTTGCTCGCTTTAAGCAAACGATTGCAAATCGACGAGCTTCCTGTACACCCCATTGTGGTTGATTAGGCTGAGGTGGTCACCGCGCTCTACAATCCTGCCTTCGTGCATTACGAGTATCTCGTCGGCGTGCTGTATGGTCGAGAGGCGGTGCGCAATGACAATGGATGTGCGGTTTTGCATGAGCTTGACCAGGGCATCTTGCACCAGCCTTTCCGACTCCGCATCGAGGGCCGATGTGGCCTCATCGAGGATGAGGATGGGGGGATTTTTGTACACCGCCCTGGCGATGCTCAGGCGTTGCTTTTGTCCACCTGAAAGCTTGTTGCCCCCATCGCCTATGTTGGTGTGGTAGCCCTGCTCGAGCTTCACGATGAATTCATGGGCATTGGCCACTTTTGCAGCGCGTTCTACGCGGTCATAATCGGGCGCTTCTGAGCCAAAGATGATGTTGTTGGCCACCGTTTCATTGAACAAGATAGACTCCTGCGTCACCAGGCCTACCAGGTTTCGGAGGTCGTCGATGGCCATATCGCGGATGTTGAGGCCGTCAATGCATATTTCACCCTCAAGGATGTCATAAAAACGGGGCAAGAGGTTGGCTATGGTGGTTTTCCCTGAGCCCGACTGCCCCACGAGCGCTATGGTTTTGCCCTTTTGCAAGCGGAATGAAACATTGCGCAAAGCCTTGGTATCGCCATAGCTGAAGGAAACCGCTTCAAAGCTGAGCTCCGTGTCGAATGACTTCTTCGGCAGGTTCTTCCCATCCTTGATGTCATGTTTCGAAGCGTTGAACACCTCATCGATGCGTTCCAGCGCCGAAACCCCTTTCTGCGCATCGTAAATGGACTTCGAAAGCGACTTGAGGGGTGTAATAAGCTGCGAAAATACAGCGATGTAGGCAATGAAATAGGACGACTCCATGCTTCCGCTGAATACGAGCTTGCCCCCAAACCACAGCACGCAAATCACCGCCGAAACGCCGAGAAACTCGCTCGTTGGGGAGGCGAGGTCGGCTTTGCGGTAGGCCTTGATCTTATCGGATACGAAGGCTTCGTTCACCTCTTCGAATTTCTGTACGAACCGCTCTTCGTTGGAGTAGGCTTTGATCACCTTCAAACCAAAAAGACTCTCTTCCAAAATGGACACGAGGCTACCGAAGCGTATTTGCGATGATTTGGTGTTCTTCTTCAAGCTTTTGCTGATCAAGGAGATCATGAGGCCCGTGAGGGGCAAAAACAACAAAATGAACAGGGACAACTCCCAGCTGATGAACAGGAGCGATGCAAAAAAGATGATGATCTGCACCGGATCCCTGAACACGCCATTGACTGCCGACAACATGGAGAATTCAATTTCCTGCACGTCGTTGGTGGTCTTCGAGATGATCTCGCCCTTCTTTTCGTCGCTCAGATAGGCGATGGGCAAAAACACAATGGTACGGTATATCTTGTTGCGCAGCTGTGCCACACTGCGGTTCACTACGATGGATGAAAATATGGCCGCGAGGTATACCGAAACATTTCTGGCCAGCACAGCAATTCCGATAAACACACACACCGTAAGCAAAGCCTGCAAGTGGCCCCTGGTGGTAATGATATCACCCAAATAGTAATTGAGCGAGCCGATGAAGTAATCTTTCGACAGGGAGAAATCAGGTGGACCGGCAGCCATGGCTTCGGCATGTGCCATGGCATCACTATTGAAAATTACATCGAGCAGGGGCGCAATGAGCACAAACGAAAAAAGCGAAAAAAACGAACTCAGAATACTGAACAGCAAGCTAAACGCTATCTGCTGTTTGTAATCTCTGGCAAGTCGTATAATGCGGATAAGGCTTTTCAATGATCTAATGCTTGAACAGCGGTACTATGCTCGATTTGTAAAACTTTTGGAGTTTCCAGCTTATTTGCCTGAAAAGGCCCGTTCTCTTTTGATCCAGCAAAGATGGTATTTTTCCATTGTGGCTGCCTTGCTCCACGATGGGTGGGTGGCACCAAAAATGCTGCAATTCAATTTTTCCGATCAAGGTGTTGTGGTACCAGTCAATGGGCCTGTTGCATTTGTGCTCTCGTGTATATGCCACGATTTCTTTGGCCAATGCATGTGATAAAAAGTAGGCCGCCGCGCAACGGCTTTTTTCCGCTTGAAAAAGCACTTTATCCTTTGCACTGCTGTGGTCGGCAGCAAATTGTAGCGTGCTGTTTTCATAATTGATCAGTGCCACATCATGCATCCCTGTTGCCTTGAGCTCGGCCATGGACCGGTTGAACACTTCCGTAAAATTGGGCATCAGGAACACGTCGTCCTCGAGAATAAGGGCATTATCAACCCCATCGGCAAGCATTTTTTCATAGATGAGCAGGTGCTTCAGGGCACACGACACCACGGCAGGGCTGTGCGAACGCACAAACGCTTCATCAAAATACTTTTCGAGCAATTCAGGGCTGAAATCGGCGATATCGCCTTGAAGCATGTACTCAAACGACAGTCCAAATTTTGCCATCATTTGGGCCATGTGGGCCGCCCTGTTGACCGCTGTACGCACATGAACCACATAAATTTTGGAAACATTTATCACGTGAATGCAGATGGCAAACTATGCTTTGAAAAATGGTGTTTGTTGCAAAATTTCAATCAAACAGATCCTTAGATGATAAAAAACAGGGTCTGATTTTTCTTATCACAAAGGTAATCTTGTTTTTCGATTTGGATATGCATGCATGTGCCTGCGCACAGCGCGGAGCAAAGGCGGCCCATTCAAATGCAAAGTAGGCAGGGGCTGTTACCACTATGCCGGGGTTGTCTATCTTTGGAAAGTGAACAAACACCACCGCTTACAGGCAGCGGCCTACCTGCTCAGCCATGCCACACCACGCCGGCTGGGCAACATGGCACTGCTCTATAGCAGCTTTCACCGTTCGCGCTGGCGCAAGGAGGCACTGCATCAGGGCATGCCGGCATCCATTGGCATTGAGCCCACCACGGCCTGCAACCTGGGCTGCCCTGAATGCCCGAGTGGACTGAAAAAGTTCAGCAGGCCCACCGGAAGGCTGGAGCCCCATTTGCTGGAAAAGCTCCTCGACGAAACGGGTGATACCTTGCAGCACATGCAGTTTTACTTTCAGGGTGAGCCTTTTATACATCCTGACATCACCGGGCTCATCGGCTTGGCAGCAGCGCGCGGCATTTACACCTCCACCTCCACCAATGCGCATTTTATCACCCCCGAAAAGGCCGAAGCCATTGTAAAAAGTGGCTTGCATCAGCTCATTGTGAGCATCGACGGCAGCAGCCAGGAGGTGTATGAGCAATACCGCGTACACGGCAAGCTCAGCAAAGTGCTGGAGGGCACCAGCCATATACTCTCAGCCCGAAAGGCCCTGAAATCGAAATGGCCGCTGGTGTATTTCCAATTTTTGGTGGTGCGGCCCAACGAGCACCAAATTGATGCGGTGCTCAAGCTTGGGCGCGAAATGGGGGTAGATGATGTGCTGTTCAAAACGGCCCAGGTGTACGATTACAAACACGGCAATGCCCTCATCCCCACGCTGGATGAATATGCACGCTATGTGCGACAAGCCGATGGCACGTACAAGATCAAGAACCGCTTGCTCAACCAGTGTTGGAAAATGTGGCACAGCTGCGTACTCACCTGGGATGGACGCGTGGTGCCCTGCTGCTTCGACAAAGACGCCAGCCATCAGCTCGGGCAATTTGGCGCAAAGCCCTTTCGGGAAATATGGCAAAGCGCACCCTACCAACAGTTTCGCGGGGCAGTGTTGCGCTCACGGGCTGAAATTGACATTTGCACCAACTGCACAGAAGGCACCCGTGTGTGGGGTTAATTCTGCTGGCAAGTTTGTAGGGATTTCGGGACAGCAACTTGATGCCCTGAGCGGGCATTGCGCTCAAAGGGTCATGATGTCCTTCTCCTTCCTTGTCACCTCGGCGTCAACGCGGGTGTTGTAGCTATCAGTAAGCTTTTGCACTTCCCCTTCAGCGTCTTTGGCCAGGTCCTCACTCAAGCCATCTTTTTGAAGCTTTTTGATTTCATCGTTGGCTTCCTTACGGGCGGTGCGTATGCTCACCCTGGCATGTTCGGCTTCGGCTTTGGCACGCTTCACCAGGTCGCGGCGGCGCTCCTCGGTGAGTGGGGGAACATTGATCATGATTACATCACCGTTGTTCTGGGGATTGAGCCCCAGGTTGGCGGCCATGATGGCCTTCTCAATCGGTTCGATCATCTTCTTTTCCCAAGGCTGCACCACGAGGGTGCGCGGGTCGGGGGTGTTGACATTGGCCACCTGATTGAGGGGGGTCATGCTGCCATAGTAATCCACCTTGATGCCTTCGAGCATGGTTGGGGAGGCCTTACCGGCGCGAATTTTTAACAATTCATCCTCGAGGTGGCCCACTGCTTTGTTCATCGCAGCCTCTGCCTCCTCGCGTATCATTTCAAGCATTTCGTCCATAATCGACGTCTATTTTAAAATTTGACGAGCGTTCCTACCTGCTCGCCTGATATTACCTTCTTGAGGTTGCCCACGGCATTCATGTCGAACACGATGATGGGCAACTTGTTTTCATGACACAGCGTGAAGGCGGTCATGTCCATCACATTGAGGCCTTTGCGGTACACTTCCTCAAAGGTGATGGTGCTGTATTTGGTTGCAGTCTTGTCTTTTTCCGGGTCGGCGGTGTAGATGCCGTCCACGCGGGTGCCTTTGAGAATCACATCGGCTTCAATTTCAATGGCGCGGAGTGATGCTGCCGAGTCGGTTGTGAAATAAGGGTTGCCGGTACCCGCACCAAAGATTACGATGCGTCCTTTTTCGAGGTGGCGCACAGCGCGGCGGCGTATGAAGCTCTCGGCGATTTGCTCCATCTTTATGGCCGACATCAGCCTCGTCTTCAGATCGAGTACTTCAAGGGCACTTTGCAGTGCCATACCGTTGATCACCGTGGCGAGCATGCCCATGTAATCGCCCTGGGTGCGCTCCATTCCTCCCTCGGCTGCTTGCAGACCGCGGAATATATTTCCACCGCCTATAACGATCGCTATCTCGACCCCCTGGTCATGAATTTCCTTTATTTCGCGCGAATATTGGGCAAGCCTTTTGTTGTCGATACCAAATTGCTTTTCGCCCATGAGGGCTTCACCGCTCAGCTTTAAGAGAATGCGTTTGTACTTCATCAGTGTGTGTGGCCTCGTTGAAAGACGGCGAAAAATAGCAAAAAAAAAGAGAGAACGAATTCTCTCTTTCGGGTATGGAATTTAGGTTTTAATTGAGCGAAAATCTCAAAAATGAGGTCACACTCAAACCCTTTTCAGTATCGTTGAGGTACTGCTTGATGCTTTTCTTGTTGTCTTTGATAAAAGCCTGGTTCAAGAGCGTGTTCTCCTGGAAGAATTTGTTCAATCGGCCTACAGCGATCTTCTCAGCCATATCGGCGGGTTTGCCTTCCTGGATGGCGAGCTCCTTGCCCACTTCTATTTCGCGGCTTATGATGTCCTGTGGTACGCTGTCCTGGTCAAGGGCTACAGGCGCCATGGCGGCCACTTGCATGGCTACATCGCGGCCCACCTCTACGAGGTTGCCTCCTTTGTTGAGCCCTACGACCGAGGCAAGCTTGTTGCCCGGGTGGATATAGGCCACAACGGTATCGGCCTCTACCACATCATAACCTGAGAGGTCGATCTTCTCGCCGATTACGCCGGTTTGCTCGGTGATTTTCTCGGCTATGGTGAGGCTTGAATCGCCGTAGGTGAGTGCGAGCAGGGCGTCGAGGTTGGCTGCTTTGTGTGCGATGGCCGCATCGAGAATGGTTTCAGCCATTTTCACAAAGTCATCGTTCTTGGCTACAAAGTCGGTTTCGCAATTCAAGATCAGTACTGCTCCCCGTTTTTGGTCGGCAGTGGTCTTCGCCAATACTACGCCTTCAGAGGCTTCACGGTCACTGCGCTTGGCGGCAACTTTCTGGCCTTTTTTGCGCAGTACATCAACGGCTTTTTCAAAATCACCTTCGGCTTCTACGAGAGCGCTTTTGCAGTCCATCATACCTGCGCCGGTTTGCTTGCGCAGTTTGTTTACGTCAGCTGCTGTAATGTTCATTGCTGTATATTTTTAGCGGTTATGCTTCGGTTGTTTCTTCTTTCTTTTTACCCTCTTCAGCACCTTTCTCTTTGGTATTTTTACGCTCAGCCATGCCTTCCATGATGGCATTGGCAATGCGGTCTACCACCACGGCTATCGACTTTGATGCGTCGTCATTGGCAGGAATCGGGAAGTCAACTTTTGTGGGGTCGGAGTTGGTATCGACCATGGCGAAAGTTGTGATATTCAATTTTTTTGCCTCCTGCAGTGCAATGTTCTCTCGGTTGATATCAACGATAAAGATCGCTGAAGGAATGCGGGTAAGCTCAGCGATGCTGCCGAGGTTTTTGTCAAGTTTTTCACGTTGACGTGAAATTTGCAGACGCTCGCGCTTGCTGAGGGTGTCCATGGTTCCATCCTCGTACATTTTGTCGATCATGCTCATTTTGCGTACCGCTTTGCGGATGGTGGCAAAATTGGTGAGCATACCTCCACTCCAGCGCTCTGTGATGTAGGGCATGCCGGTGGGTTTGATTTTCTGATCGATGATGTGCTTGGCTTGCTTTTTGGTAGCCACGAAGAGGATTTTCTTTCCGCTGCGGGCTATTTGCTTTACTGCTTTGCAGGCCTCATCGAGGCGTACGGCAGTTTTGTTCAAATCGATGATGTGGATCCCTTTCTTTTCGCCAAAAATGTAGGGCGCCATTTGCGGATCCCATTTTCTGGTAAGGTGACCAAAGTGTACTCCTGCATCGAGCAGTTCCTGGAAGCGCTCTTCCTGCGTTGTGTTGTCGGACATGTGTGTTTTTGTTTACTTTCTTTTTAAAAAAACAATTGACGGGTAGCCCTGATGAGGAGTCCCGTCAATTTAGATGCTAAACAAGCGTCAAAAAAATTAACGCTTACTAAACTGAAATTTCTTACGGGCTTTGGGCTGACCGTACTTTTTGCGCTCCACCATGCGCGGGTCGCGGGTCATCAGTCCTTCTGCCTTCAAAGCAGTTTTGAAATCAGGGTTGATCTCAACGAGCGCACGGGCTATACCCAGGCGTACTGCTTCGATTTGACCTGTGATTCCACCACCTTTCACGTTCACGTTCACGTCGTACTGACTTGCTGTTTCGGTGATGTTGAAAGGCTGATGCAATCGGTACTGCAAAGGCATTGTTGGGAAATACTCTTTGTAGTCGCGGCCATTTACGGTAATTCCGCCAGTACCGTTCTTAAGGTACACGCGTGCTACAGAAGTCTTACGACGGCCAATGGTATTGGTAACTTCCATTATTTGATGGTGTTGAGGTCAATATGTTCAGGTTTCTGGGCTTCATGCTTGTGCGTTGCGCCCACTACTACGTGCAGGTTGGTGTAGAGCTTGCTGCCGAGACGGTTTTTGGGAAGCATGCCTTTCACAGCTTTCTCCACGAGCCTCTCGGGCCTGCGCTCGAGGATCGCTTTGGCGGAAAGAGCCCTTTGGCCACCGGGATAACCCGTGTGGCGCAGGTAAATTTTATCCTCCATTTTGTTGCCGGTGAGCACTACCTTCTCAGCATTGATAACGATCACGTTGTCACCGCAATCCACGTGTGGAGTGAAGTTGGTTTTGTGCTTTCCGCGGATGATTTTGGCCACCTTGCTGGCGAGACGCCCGAGGTGTTGGCCTTCTGCATCGACCAGAATCCACTTCTTATCAGCGGTTTCACGGTTGGCCGAAATGGTTTTATAACTTAGTGTATTCACTGTGCTTAAGCTGTTTAACAGTATTGCTTACCCAAAATGGGGCTGCAAAGATAATAGCTTTTC
>DAIOTP010000129.1:0-9207 GCA_036751905.1 Cryomorphaceae bacterium | reverse complement strand
CCTCACCCCACCGACTTCACCATACCCTACTTCCAAATAAGCAAGAGCCAGTCGCGGAGCTTCGAAGGCAGGCCAAAGTAAAACAAATATTCCATATTTTTGACCCGAACCACTGAACCTCCGCATGGAACGTAGGTGGTGTTTTTATCTCAACCTCGGCTGCCCCCTGCTTCAACCCGTCCTCCACAGCCCTAAAACTCTCCAGAGCTGATTCGATGTTTTCGACAATTTCGTTGGCGAGTACATCGGGGTCAGGTAGTTTGTCGAGGTGGGTGAGGCTTTGGTCTTTGATCCAAAAATGTCGCGGCTGGTTTTGTTTCGGGCTATGATGTCGGTGTAGCTGTATTTGTGCCAGTGGCCTTCGGGGATTTCATCGCTCCAGGTGGCCATGCGCTCGTGGATGTAGTCGGGTTGGTGTCTAAAGCTGCAATTGGGACTTCCATACAGGCTACCTGCGATTAGCTACCTTGCAATCATCATTTTTTCAATAATTACCTCACTGCCAGTAGTAAGCCTGTAAATGTAAATGCCATTGGCCAGGCCACTGGTGTGTACAGTATAGCGGTAAGTTGCGCCTGCATTGGCCACGCCATTGTGCACGGTTCTCAGCGTTCGGCCCGACATATCTACCAATTCCAAAAAGACCCGTCCTTCCTGAGGAATCGAGAATTCCACATTTGATACAGCATTTGTGGGGTTAGGCGAAGTGCTGAGGGAGGCCGATGGTTCGCATGCTTCTACGCTCACATTGATCGTATTTGACACCGCAACACAGGCCGGCAGGTTGGCTGGATTTGCGGATGATAAGCTCACCCCGAGCGCAGCCGCATGGGCGACCCGATAGGTACCTGGGACTATTTGATCAAAATTGAATGTACCTGTGCTGTTAGAGTTGATAATGGAAGTGCCCCCCTGGTTGAGCAATGCCCACCGGAAGCTGCTTCCTTGTTGTCCGGTCACTTCAAATTCAATAGTACTGCCTAAGCCAGATTGGTTGCAAAGACTGGTAGGATCAGAGGTTGCAATGGTTCCTCCATTTACAGCAAGAGTATTAACTAACAGCTGATTTGACAAGTCGAAGCATCCGCTGAGCTGACTTACATTGGTAACGCCCGAGAGCGCCGACAAAGCAGGTACAGCAACGTGCCCGACAAAATAATTTCCAGCAGGATAATTCTCCATGTCAAACAATCCGGATGCATTTGTAGCCATGATTTCCAGGTCACCTTGTCTTACGAGGCCGAAGCGTCCTGTTCCTACATTGCCACTCACGGAAAGTTGGATCAAATTGGGTTTGTTGTCACCCACACACAAGCTCGTTCTCGGGTCGGAAGTAGCAAGGGTGCCGCCGTCCACATTGCATTGCGACGCGCCGGGCAATACTGTTACCGTTGCTGTACAAGTGCTGCTCAGGCCCGCGGCATCCGTTGCCGTAACCGTAACAAAATTCACCCCAACATCTGCAATGCCAAAGGTCTCCTTGCTGAGTTGGATGGATGCTATGCCGCAGTTGTCGCTTGAATTTCCACCGAGCTGCTCGCCGGTCACTGTAGCCGCGTTGTTTGCGTCGAGCTCTACGGTGAGGTTATTGCACAGAGCTTCTGGCGCCTCCACATCGACCACGGTAACGGTAAAGCTGCATGTGGCAGTATTTCCGCTTGCATCGCTGAGCAGGTACGACTCAGTGGTGGTGCCTATCGGATACAGCGCGCCTGAGCCAAGGCCTGCCACCTGCGCTATGGATGCTCCGGGACAATTGTCGGTGCCGGACGGAGCAAAATATTGAAAAATTGCCCCACATTGTCCGGGGTTGCTGTTGATCGTAATTGAGAGCTGACAATTTGTAATCACGGGAGGCTCCAGATCGAGCACATGTACCTCGAGGGTGCAGGTTGAACTGTTGCCTTGGGTATCGATAGCTTCGAAGAGCACATCGGTGCTTCCCTTCTGGAAAAATGCTCCGCTGGCAGGTCCGGCAATTTGCTCCATGGATTGCAGGCCACAATTGTCAGATGTTGGGGGGATGTTGAATTCCACCTCTGCACCACACTGCCCGGGAAGGGTGTTGGTATTGATCGGTGAAGGACACTCAATGGTGGGCGGAACCACGTCGAGCACAGTAATGTTTACCGTGCAGTCGGCGGTGTTTTCCCCTGCCCCCACCACTGTATATGTCACTGCGGTGGTGCCGGGTGGGAGGGAGGCCCCGTTAAGGTTCTCAAGGTTATTAAAGTCGTTGGTCAGACTTATTATAGGGCAGTTGGCAGCAATGGAGGGGATAAATTCTCCTTCCTGCACCGAATAGCTGCATGCCGCGTCGTCGGCATCGCGGGTGGCATTTTCGGGGCATGTTATTTCGGGTACCTCATCCGTAGAAACGGTGACTGTTTGAATGGCGCTTGCGGTATTTCCTGAAAGGTCTTCCACTGTCCAAATTACAGATGTAGTACCTATTGGAAAGCTCAGCGGGGCATTGTTGCTTACTGAGGCAACACCGCAATTGTCGGCAGTAATAGGCAGGCCCAGCTCAACATTATCTACTTCGCAGACTCCCGTGAGCGCGGCTAATTGCAAATGTTCTGGTGCTGTGATGGTAGGCAGTCTGTTGTCAACCACGGTGATCGCTTGTTGGGCTGTAATGCTGTTGCCGCTTTCGTCGGTGGCTGTCCACGTTACGAAGTTGGTTCCAACCGGAAACGCAGATGGCGCATTATTGGTCACCACCGGAACATCGCAGTTGTCAGTAGCCGTTGCAGTGCCAAGGCTTGGAAGGGGTGCACCACAGGCAGAGGCAACACTGTTGATGCTCAGGTCGGCAGGAACTTGCAATGAAGGAGGTTCATTGTCAATAACGGTCACAACCTGCAGTGCTGTGGATGTCAGGCCTTCAGCGTCTGTGGCCGTCCAGGTGATGGTATTGTTGCCTTTCGGCAAATTTGGTGGAGCATTGTTGGTAAGGGTCACCTCACTGCAATTGTCGGATGCTACAGGTGTGTCTAAACCTTCAACCAATGCCTCACAGCTGCCCGGCAAGGTAGCAAGTACTAAAGTATCGGGTGTAGTGATCATTGGTGGAGTAGTATCCACCAGCCTTGCCAGAAACACACAAGTAGCGGTATCACCTGTCTGATTGCTCACAATTGCCGTGATCGCGTTGTCTCCCAAGTTACTGCAATCAAGCGATGAAGGACTAAAAGATTTAATCAGGCCATCGTTGCAATCGGTTAACTGGTTTGCAACGAGGTTGGGATCGAGAAAAATTTCTCCGGTTATGGGCAGTGGAATTTGGACAGAAGGGCAATCGAGCACAAGATTGCATTCAGAGAAATCGAATGATGCAACAGCGAGATTGCTTCCGCTGTTACCTGCTTTGCTGAAATTTCCGCCTAAAAACACCTTGGAACCGGCCACCGACATGGCACGAACCGATGTCGGCTCTGAATTGGCGAAGTCCAGATTTGAAGGGTACAATTCCTCAGAGGCTTTATCCATGACAACAAACGCACGTTGAGGGTTCCCATTGACATTGCTCATAGCGCCAGCGACAAATATCTTGTTATCTAAGAGCTTAATGTTTCTCACCTCGTTGTCGAGCGTCGTATTGAAAGAAAGTGCTACCCCTGTTAATGGACTTACTGCAACTATATACGGCTGCGCTTTTACACCTATTTGGGAGAAAGATCCACCTAAATAAACACTGGAATTACTTACCGCAATTGCAAAGACAGTACTATTGGCATTGGGATTCCATGGGTTTAAAAGGCCTGTTTCACGGTTGACCCTGGCAATTCTATTCCTGGTTGTACCTGCTATGGTTGTAAATGCACCCCCAAGATATACCACATTCTCCTCAACGGCAAGGGAGTGAACTGCGCCATTCGCATTTGGATTCCATATAGTTGCAAAGCCTGTTGCGGCACTTAGGCAGGCTACCCTGTTCCTTTGAGCTCCTCCCGCAGAGGAGAAAAAACCACCTACATAGACAAGGTCGTCTTTGTGCTTTATCACAGTAACAGGGCCACTTGCCCCCGGATTCCAATCCAGCAATTCTCCGGTAAATCGATTGGTGGCGGCGAGACGATTGCGAGCGTTGCCGTTTACATTGTTGAATTCACCGCCGAAATATAGGATTGAGTCGGCTATTTGCAAGGAATTTACGGGGTTGTTAAAGCTAACCGGGAAAGACAAAGGTGATCCACTGGACAGATCTAACGCCGCGATTCGATTTTTTTCAATGGCACCGACCCCTTCAAAAAGACCACCTATGAAGACCTTCCCGGAACCAATGGATATGAATGAAAGGTTGTTATTCGTGCTCAAGAATTCAGGCTGCCATGAGGTGAGGTTGCCGTTGACATTAATGGTCGCCGCTCCGTTTCGTATTTGCGATCCTATGCTAGTGAATTCACCGCACACCAGGATCTGCGCACCGTTATTGTCGTCAGCCGGTTTGAAAAAGACAGAATTCACTTTGTTATTGGCGTTCGGATTCCACGGCAGCAAATTCCCGAACTCTAAATCAAAAGCAGCTAAATTATTTCTGGTAATTCCAAATCCAAATGGGCTAACCGTCGAAAACTGACCCCCGATATAAAGTGCAGTGCCGTCATCGCTTAAGGCCATGGAAGATACCCGGTTTGTGCCAGAAGGTGATATGCTTGGAGCAAAAGCTGATACAGATCCGTTCTCATTATCAACTTCAGCAATCCGGTTTCTGGTCGAACCACCGACATTTGTAAATGACCCACCCAAAAAGACCGAGTTTTCATGAACCTTCAACGCATAGACAACATTATTGGCATTTGGATTCCAATCGAGCAAATCACCGCTGCCCAAATCGAAGGCAGCAGCCCTGTTCCTGGTGTTCTCGCCAACTACCAGATTGGCATCGGATCCAATAAAAATCACTGAATTTTGAACGGACAATGACTTGACACTACTCCATTGTTGGTTTGGATCCCATGGGGTACCATTTCCGCTCTGAAGCGACACCTTTGCCACATTTGTCCTGCCTTGACCTCCCGCACTGAAAAATTTGCCACCCACGATTATGTCGTTTTCATAAAATTCCATCACGAATATTTCCGCAGACATGTTCATACTTGGATTCCAACTGGTCGTAGCTCCTCCAGCTCTGTCGACAGCCGCCAATCCATTTCGAGTGAAACCATTCACTGTCGTAAATGACCCACCCGCATAAAGCGTGGAGGGTGTCACAAGCAATGCATTCACTATCGCGTTTTGTATTCCTGGGGTGAAAACTGAAGGTGCAAAGGTAGTAGGGATGGCAGTGATCAGATCGACTTCAGCAATTTTGAACCTGGAAACACTGCCTGAAGACAAGTTAAGAGAAGAAAAGGTTCCTCCCAGAAAAATAGTATTCTCTGCAATTTTCATGTCAAGTACTTCCCCTACCGGATTAGGACTCCAAGGCCTTATAGCACCTGTGATCTTATCAAATGCTGCTGCGTTCTGGCGAGAATCTCCTCCGATGAAGCCTGAGGAAGAGCCGGTAAAGATTTTTCCTTCGCTATACGCTAAAGTCTGTACGGTACTTGAAGCCGATGGTGTAGCTCCGGGAATTACTGCCCCATTGCTACCTAAAGCAACGAGCCTTTTAAAAGATGAGTTGCCACCAACAGAACCAAAGTCACCTCCTGCATAAACTACTTCGTCACGCACCAGCAAAGTCCTAACAAAATTGTCCATATTTGGATTCCATCCAAGGACGGCAGAAGTATTGATATCCAGCACTGCCAGTCGGTTTCTCGATGTTCCGGCGATAGAGGTGAAGTGACCTCCAACAAAAATCGCATTGTTTCCAATCGCAAGGGTCTCAATGTCACCATTCGCTCCTGGATTCCATGGCAACACCTCCCCACTTGAGGCATTAATAGCCACAATCCTGGATCTGTTGGAACCTGCTGCAGTTGTAAAAGCTCCGCCTGCGTACACCACATTGTCATGGACAACCAAAGCATTTACTCTCCCATTGGCTGAAGTATTCCATGGAATCAATGCTCCGTTGTCTGAGCGCACTGCGGCGAGTCTGCTTCGGGAGGCACCAGCCACATTTGTGAAATCCCCACCAATGAAGACCGTATTGCCCGCAACCGCTAAAGAATAGACAGAATTGTTGGCGTTCGGATTCCAGAAGTTGGCAGTACCCGTAATGGCATTTATGGCCGCAAGCCTGATGCGTACTTCTCCGCCGGCTTGTGTGAATTCACCGCCCACGTAAACAGTATTGCCGGAGACGGCGATTGCGCGCACCGTTCCATCAGCTCCCGGGTTCCAATCTGTCACCTGCCCAGTCGAGTCGATTTGAGCCAATCGACTTCGATTCAAACCGCTATAAGTGGTAAAATCTCCACCTACATACCATCCGCCGTTGCCATCTGGTACCGATACAAGTACTGCCCCATCTGGAATAACTCCATCAATTGAAACTATTTCTGCGTCTGATTCATGAAAAATACCAGCTATGGGAACGAATTTACCTACCATGCTGAATGAACCCCCTACATACACAGCATCACCCGTCACGTCAATAGTATTTACCGGACCTGATGCCTTGGGGCTCCAGGGTAAAACCTCGGCGGTTGCGGCATCTAAAGCTGCAACACTTGCACGACGCAAGTCACCAATTAAATCAAACTCACCACCGGCGTAAAGTACGCCATTATCGAGTTTCAGGGCCCGGACATTCCCATCAGCCCCAGGATTCCACGGTGTAAGGGTTCCTAATGAGTCAATATGCGCAATGCGTGCCCGAGGCACACCGTTCACCCTATCAAAATCTCCACCGATGAAGTAACCCCCATTGCCGTCTGGTACCGAAGCCAGTATTTCTCGCGGGTTTTCATCTGAAATATCTCTTTTGTCAACAAACAAATATTGTGGAGCCTCTTGAATAGCAACATTTCCATAATGCTTCGCATCAACACGTGTAAAACTTCCCCCGATATACAATGTATTGTTGGTCACTTCCATGGTATGTACCGCACCATTCAAAGCAGGGTCAAATGGATGTAATTCACCCGTAGCAGGATCAAGTGCAGCAAGTCCTCCGCGTATAGTCTCATTAATGCTTGTAAATGCCCCTCCCACATAGAGTTTTCCCAGGTGGAGCAACATGGAATATACGCTTCCATTGGTTATTGGTGTCCATTGGGTTAATACGCCATTTGAATCTATCTGGGCAAGATTACGCCGTGCTTCTCCGCCTACAGCGCTAAAATCCCCTCCTATGTACCAGCCGCCCAGCCCGTCTTCCACTGCTATATTCACCGGACCGTTGGGAATTTGAAAATTTTTCAAAACAGTTGCATCTATGCTGCTAAGCAAAGCTGCGTTAGCATTGTTCGGCCCTATTTTCGTGAAATCCCCCCCGATATAGACAATATCATTTACCTTATCCGTCTCAATGGCTCTCACTTCGCCATTGGTTTGCCAAAAGTTCGGTAGAATTTCGAATTGCTGGGCCATGACGCGTTCAACTGTACCCGCAATGAGCAGGAAAGCAATAAGGGCAATAGTGCTAATAAAATGTGTGCACGCTGTAGTGAACAGTGGTTTCGGAGTGGTCATCTCTTCTGTATGATTTGGTTATGTATAGCTAGAAAAATCTCAGAAGAGGTAGTTGCAGTCTTATTCAACCAAACACAGGTTAAAACAAAGCTTTGCCAATTGTTCTTGTGATAGCTTTTCTATTTGTAAGTCATCAAATTAATACCGTGTAATAGGTTTGATCCGCTTTTCACCAAATTCTTTGATGCCGAAAAGTGTGCGATGCACTGAACTTTTACATTTTTAGACGAGGTTCCTGATTAACACGGCGCAAGATGGCACTTATTGACGGCTTTTGCAAGAGTCAATGTTACGTTTGAATTAAGATTCAATCGAGCCAAGAGCAGTGGCGGGTAAATAGCATTGATATCTGTCTTATGCAAAGACGTGGCATCGCCAATTCTATCCGCGCAACCAACCCTCCGCATGGAACGTAGGAGTTGTTTTTTTTTCACCCTCCCCTCTTTTTTCCATACGTTACTTCCGCCTCTGCCGCCATCCCCACCCCGCCCACTTCACCATACCCCTCATCACCCACAGTCACCTGACCATTCATCCCATAGGCAAGAGCCAGTCGCGGAGCTTCGAAGGCAGGCCAAAGTAATACAAATATTCCGTACTTTTGACCTCCGTATGGAATATAGGTGGTGTTTTTTTTGATCCACCTCAAAATTCACTCATTCTCGTTTTTGATGTGACAGGCATTGATGGTCTTGTCTTGCATGTTCCTTTCCCCATTGAAATTCCAATATATCCGTTGACACGGGCTGGCCTCTGCTAGTTTTTCACCCCAAAACCGAACAAACCGAACAATTTCTCTTTATTTTGGCACTGCAAGGAGTTCATTCAAGGAAGTAATCCATCTGAGTCAAGTAGAAAATGAAAGAGTTTAACAAATATGTATTTTTGAACTCGATCTTTTTTACGGTTACCGTTCTCTTGATTGTGTCGGCGGTATATTATCAATACCGAGATGTTATTACCGAGGGAGGCGAATCAGTACTTGTGAATTGGCCATATGTAAGAATGGCAATACAAATTGCCCTACTCATATATTTCATGGCTGCTGCAATGGCGCGACTTAAGAGAGTGAGAGAACTTGAAAACCATTCTGATCAAATTTCAACGGGTACTTTAACCTTCATCTTCTTTTTTGCTTCAGGGCTTATACCGTTTCTGCATTATCCTGGTCTATGCGAGTTAGGATTAACAAGTGATCCTGGATTTGCTACAGTTGTTGGTAATTTGTTGGTGATTCAGACCATTTATTTTTATCTTGTTGTCAAGACCACTTTAAAAGAAGAAGTTGGTTTACTCACCTATGCATTGTTGCTTTTACTTGCTTTTGCAGTCATTTGGGTTGCGCCTTATTTCTCAGGTGCTGACGGGCCTGGTTCCTATATCGATCATTAAGTGTGGCCCAAAGTTGATTCAAAGCGCCAATATTCAAATTTTTAGTGAGGTAAATAATCACCCACGGCTCTGCCTCCTCCCAAATCACTCCCCACCCAACCATCCAAAATGACCAAACCAAGCAGCCCCACTTCAGGCCAGGCCCAAGAATAGCTTACCCCTTTCCGCACTACCCCCCTTTTCCCTAACTTGCGCTCCTTCAGCACCGCCATGAAGGACATCTGC
>DAIOTP010000128.1:0-9296 GCA_036751905.1 Cryomorphaceae bacterium | reverse complement strand
ATCAAAAACCCGATGAACTTCGTCAATAACTTCTCGGAGCTTAGCCTGGAGTACGTCGACGAAATCAAAGCAGCCCTTGCCCAGCTTCCGCAAAATGAGCTGACCGCCGAAATCAACAGCCTGCTCGGCGATGTGGCCGAAAACCTCAGGAAAATCCATCAGCACGGCACCCGCGCCGATAGCATCGTGAAATCCATGCTCATGCACTCACGCGGGGGCAGCGGCATACTGGAGCCCACCGACTTAAACGAACTCCTGCGTGAGTATGTCAACCTGGCCTTTCACGGCATGCGCGCCACCAAAAACGCGATCAACGTAAAGATCAATTACGAACTCGACGCGCATATCGGCAGCATCCCACTCTTCCCGGAGGACTTCAGCCGCGTGGTGCTCAACTTGTGTAAGAACGCCTTCGATGCCATGCGCGACAAGGCAAAGCTTTCGCAAAATGGGGCTTACCTGCCGGTACTTACCGTAAAATCGGCAGCAGGCGATCACGGCGTCACTGTATCGTTCGAGGACAATGGCCCAGGCATTTCCGATGAAAACCAAAACAAACTTTTTGAGCCCTTCTTCACTACCAAAAAAGGGACGGAAGGTACCGGCCTCGGCCTCAGCATCACACACGATATTATTAAAAATCACAAGGGCAGTATTTCCATTCAATCGGAAATCAACCATTTCACACGCTTTGTGATCCAAATCCCAACAACCAATCCAAATCCATAAGCTATGAAAATCCTCATCGTCGACGATGAAAAAGACGTCGAAATGCTCTTCAGACAAAAATTTCGCAAAGAAATCAAAAGTGGTGACGTTGAACTCAACTTCGCCTTTTCCGGACAGGAAGCCCTCGACATACTCGATAGTTCCAATCCCCCCAAGGTGGTATACGTATTTTCCGACATCAACATGCCAGGCATGACCGGACTCGAACTCCTGGCAAAAGTCAAGGAGCGCTTTCCGCAAATCAATGTGAGCATGATTTCCGCTTATGGCGACAGCGACAACTACGACAAAGCCATGAAATCGGGTGCCAAAGAGTTTTTTACCAAACCCATCGACTTCAACTCGCTCAAGCACGAAATTACCCAACTCCTGTAAAAAACCTCCATGACCAAAATTCTGGTAGTTGACGACGAAGAAGATTTGAAAGTGCTCATCAAGCAGCGTTTCCGCCAAAAGATCAGGCAGAATGAGTACGACTTTGTGTTTGCGGATAATGGCCGACATGCCCTGGAGCAACTTGTATCGCATCCTGATGTGGACCTCGTACTGAGCGACATCAATATGCCCGAAATGGATGGACTGACCCTGCTCAGTAAGCTCCACGAATCGCATTCCCTGCTCAAGTCGGTCATTGTATCGGCCTATGGCGATATGGAAAATATCCGCACCGCCATGAACCGCGGTGCCTTTGATTTTATCACCAAGCCCATTGACTTCAAAGACCTGGAAATTACAATCGAGAAAACCATCCTGCATGTAGCCGCCCTCAAAAAGACCCTTCAAGCCATTAAGGAGAACAACATCCTCCGCATGTACGTGGACGAAACAGTGCTCAACTTCATGGTCAATAAGGGTGCGGAGATGTCACTGTTCGAAAATGAGACCCAAGAAGGGAGCGTGGCTTTCATTGACATATGCGGATTTACAACCATCAGCGAAACCCAGCCCGCCGACCTCGTGGTGAATTTGCTGAACGCCTATTTCGACATTATTGTCAAAGAAATTATACAACAGGACGGCACCGTTGATAAGTTCCTCGGTGATGCAGTGATGGCCACTTTCAAAGGTGAATATCATACAGACAGGGCATTGGACGCTTGTCTGGCCATCCGTGCTGCCATCAAGGCCGCCGACATTGGAATCGGTGAAGCCAAATTTAAACCGCAGGTATCCATAGGGGTAAACAGCGGTGAAATGGTGTGGGGCAATATTGGCGCTGCATCCCTGCGCCGCCTCGATTATACCGTAATCGGTGACCCTGTGAATGTGGCCGCCCGCCTTCAAGCCGCAGCAGACAAAGGTCAAATCATCATCACTGAAAGCACCTACAAGAAGGTCAATGATTCTTTTCGATGCACGCATTTGGGCGAAATAAAAATGAAAAACAAACGGCTCCCCGTGGTGGTGTATGCCGTGGAAGGGTAGAGGCCTTATTGAAGCTAGATGGCCTCAGCCCAACCTATTTTAAAAATTGATCGCTGCCATCAGGGTAATTGCTGAGTACACCCATGTATCATTGCCAAGTCCATTCACCTCCACCCGTGTGGAATTTATTTGATAAATAATCTGTAAATCAACGGATTTTTTCTTGTTTTGAAAGGGCAGCATGGAGAGTCCAAGGGCCACAGAAGCATTGGTCCCGATGCCGAACTGGTGGAAGAACGCTTGCTCTTGTGCCGCATTCATGAACCTGTTTTTGGTGAAAACCGAGGCCATTCCAGCGTCCAACTTTACAAATGCGTTGTGCCGCGCGAAGGGATAGTACTTTGCAGCGAGCCCAAGAGAAAGTGTGTTGAAGAAGTACCCTTCTTCATAACCACCCGTTTGGGGCTGACTTCCAGTGAGTGAAGTGCGAAAAGCTGAACCAAGCATAAGCCCATCCACCTTGGTCACAGGAATGTAGTACGCTACAGCAAGCGACCAGCCAATAAGGTTGCCATAGTCGCCTACCTCATTTCGACGGCCTTCAGTGTCTTGAAAATAGCTGAGCCCAGCCTCACGTATGGATTGAGATTGCAGCAACTCCGCACCGCTGTAGAGGAATGGGGTGCTGATGCCTATGCCAAATTCGGTTTGTACTTGTTGTGAAAGTGGATTTTGCGCCCAGGCGCTGAAACCGGCTTGTATGAAGGTGAGCAATAGGGAAAAGGTTGTAACAGGGTGATTCATATCGTTTACATGTTTAAATTACGATACAAAGTTGCGGTCGTCAAAAGCCGTTTGCATTCACATTTGTGAAGAAATAGACTATCTCTTAAAATTTTTTCGGATGCGGCTCAGTGATTGGGGCGCAATGCCCAAATAATTGGCGAGGTGGTATTGGGGTACCCTTTGCAACAATTCAGGGTTTTTCTCCAGCATTTGCAGATAGCGCTCCTCAGCTCTGAGGGTTTGTAGCTCTGAGGATCGCGAAATAGAACTGAAAAACTCTGCCTCAATGATACTTCGCGTATACTTTTCAAATGCAGGTATTTCGGCCTGTAGCTTGTTGAGCGCTTTCAGTGAAATTACTTGCAAATCAACGGGTTCTATGGCTTTTATCGACAAAGGCGATGGGGCCTGCCTGATAAAGCTTTCATATTGGGTGACCCATTGCCCCTCACAAGCAAAGTCGCACACCAACGCTTCGCCGCGGTCATTGATTTTGACATACATCAGGATGCCCGCTTCAACATAGGCGGCCTGTCGGCAAATTTGGCCTGATTCGAGGAAAAAGCTGTTCTTCTTCAGAGGCGAGGGCTCAAAATTGCGGAGAATGGCCTCCACCTGTGCCGCATCAAATTGCTGTTGGGACAAAAACTCAGGAAAGGCTTGCTTCATTCAGTTCTAATGTGGTGCTTGGGCGGGACGGGAGTTGTGCCATGGTTATTGACGTGGTCAATATACCACTTTTCGCTGAGCCGAATGGCCATAGGGCGCGTGGACTACTGAGCAGCGCTTGTGACGCGATCCACAATATTTGGACGACAACAATGACCAGGTTTCTAGGCTGATTTCAGGTATACCTTAAACTCGGAACCTTTACCCAGCTGGCTGTCCACGGTGACTTTACCACCCGCATGGGTCACGATTTCCTTCACAAGGTACAAACCTATGCCGGAACCCGCAGTGGTATGATCACAGCGCTTGTACCTGATGAATATTGACTCAAGGTCGCCCGGTGCCATACCAATCCCGTTGTCGCGCACGGAAATTACGATCCACTCGTTTTCCATATAAGTGCTCACGGCAATGTGCGGCAGGCGGTCCTTCGATTTAAATTTCAAGGCATTGTTTACCAGATTGTACATCACCGTGCGCAACTTCCTTCTGGAAAAACAGATTTCAGAGACTTTTATCTCTGACGTAAGGTATGCCTTTGCGGCTATAAAATTGTCGCTCAACGTAAGTCGAACATCTTCGAGGATGTGCTCAAAGTTGAGAAGTTCTTCCTCTTTTGAGCGCTCGGATTCTTCCTTTCTGTAATTCGTCAGCTCCATAATTACTTTGTGCATGATGGTCAATGAGCTGTCCACGACGCCAAGAAGGATGGTAAATTCCTCCCTGTCATCGGGCGAGGTCGACTTGAACAGCTCTACCGCTGTCACCAGGTTGGCCAGGGGATTGCGGATATCGTGTGAGATGGTATCCAGTAAGATGGCATTGTCGGCAATCAATTTTTCCTGAGCCTTGAGGTCTTTGATGCGCAGGGTGATTTCCACGAAAGTGATAATGACGCCATCGGTGCGGTTGTCCTTCTTTTTTACATAAGGGATGATGTTCATTTGGAACCAGCGCAGGTCGGTGGTTTGAATTTCTTTCTCAAGAATTTCATTGGTGCTTATCACCTCTTGTATGTTTTCGATGATGGTGGGAAAGCGCAGGTTGTCTTTGATTTCTTCGATGGCCCTCCCGATATCACCATCCGACAGCCGAAACTGTCGCATGGCCGGGGGCGTAAACTTCCGCAATTTCAAATTCCCGTCCACGTACAGTTGCGGAATGATCGTGTTCCGAAAGTAGTTCTCGAGCTCATCGTTGGTTTCGATCAGCGCTTGCAAATGGGTTTTTTTCTCAGCCATTTTCAAAATTTGTTAAGTCAAACGTATGCAGCTGCAGGGATTGCCTGAAGGAGTACTTTAGGTGCACATTGGGCTTTTTGGCCCATGTTCATTCCTTGTCGCTCAGCGTTGAAGGGTTGCTTCAAGGTTGCTCATGGCCAATTTTGCGGAAAGCACGCACTCCATAGGTGTATATGAACCAATCCTCAACGCAGGTGGATGCGCATGAAGCTGTGAAGCGACCGCCTTTTGGGCACTGAAAGGTAAGGACTTGTTTGGGATTGGCCCTGTTAAAAAACCCTCATTGGGTGAGAGCTGCGCGCATGGCTGAAGGACTGGCAAGTGGGGAATCCCGATTGAGCAAGCAAATCCCAAAAATTGGCGTATTTCCCGATTGATGTGCGGACTTGAGCACGAGCCATTCCTGTTGTACGCTGCTTATCTGATTGATACAAATCGGCACTCAGGAGTATTGTCAAGCGGAACAATGTTTGACCTTACCACCACCATCAAGTAACAACATGAATTATGGCTGAAATAAAAATGGAAAAGAAATCGTCGGTGTGGCCTTGGGTGATTTTGATCATTCTCATCATTGCTGGCTTGCTGTACTTTTTTGTCTTCAACGATGACGACAGCAGAGATAATCAAGATGCGAAGACAGAACAAAACTCTGAACGACCATCCGAAACCCTACAGCATGCGCCAAATAATTCGACCGTTGTAGCTTATGTGAATTTTGTAAAAGAGGACACAGGCCGTATGGGACTTGATCACGAATTCACGAATGAAGCCCTCTTAAAGTTGAGGAGCGCCACGCAGGCCATGGCCCTTGAAGTGAACCACGACATCCAAAACGATATGGACCAGGTGAGAAATAACGCTGAAAAGACTACCAAAGAGCCCTTAGAAACCACCCACGCCAATTCCATCAGGCAGTCAGCAGATATTCTGGCCAGCGCTTTACAGCAAATTCAGCAGATGGCCTTTCCGGACTTGACAAGTGAAGCCGATCGCGTAGTAAATGCGGCACGCGCCATTGACCCTGATGTGCTAACGCTGGATCAAAAACACGAGGTCAAAAATTCCTTCAGTGAATCAGCTGATTTACTGGACAACATGAATACTAACTCACCACAAACGAAGAACCATATCAGAAAACAATAAAAACCTGTATTACCTCGATGATCTTTCCGGTTATAAGGTTGCCTCAGATTACAGCAATGTAAGGGGCTGGGAAGTGATGGACGCCGACCGCCGTATAGTGGGAAGAGTGGATGGCTTGTTGGCAAATAAAAAATCCAAACGGATGGTTTATTTGGATATTGAAGTCGATATGTCTTTGATTGAAGACGGGCATGAATTTCTAAACAAACCAGCGAGCGAAGGAGCCCATGGTTTTATAAATGAAGATGGGGAAAATCACTTGATCATCCCTATCGGGATGGTCAGACTCGATGAAGAAAATAAAAAGGTACTCACCAAAGAAATCGACCGGGATACTTTTGCCAAAACCAAGAGGTTTAGCAAGGGTGCGGACATTGCGCACGTATGAGGTGGTAGTGTTGGACCATTATATCCCTGATTCGCCGCAGGATGAACTTCGTAAAAAACGATGAAGGATTTTACGATCGTCCGGAGTTTAAAAAGCTGGAAGAATAAGATGAAGCGTCTGCACATGCAAAACGGTTCCTTGGACAGCATGGTTCGTTATCCGTGGTCGGGGCATGGCATATGCACGTCAGCGAAATGCGATTCCTACATCTTGGGCATGGTTCGCAGAGATGTGTTTTTCGTCAAAACGCTCTACTCAAAGAGTTCTTCCAAATGGAGGAATTTCGTTTCCACAAAGTGTATGCTCCACTCGCCGTATTCGTAGTGCCCAAAATTCTCAGCCCTGCTGAAGAAGAAATACTTGCCATCCCGAGAAAACCGCGGACTGCTTTCTTCGTCCGTTGTATTGACCAAGCTGCCTATAGATTGGGCCTTGCTCCATCCCTGCGCTGTTTTTTGAGCTACAAAGATATCTTCGCCACCCTGGCCACCGGGTGCGCCAAAGGAGTTGAATACCAAATATTTTCCATCAGGTGAAACAACAGCCGAATACACCCAATACTGCTCATCCTCAAAGAAACCATCGATTGGCCTTGGCTCAGACCAGTCCTTTCCATCGAAGTTCGTCTCATAAAGCTTGATAGCCGCCGTGCCGCGCATCATGGTTGTGAAGTAGAATGTTTTATTGTCATTGCTGAAAATAAAATTGCTATTGGACGAGGGCCATTCTTCCCCCTCCACCTGCACGTCGTTGATAGGTTCGGGTAGTGGTTTTGCTTCGCTCCAACCATTGTCCGTGCGCTCCATCATCCAGATGTTCATGTCAAAGTTGCCCTTATTGGGTTTGCCCGGGATAGGCCGCTCCGAACCGAAAAAGAGGAAATTACCATTGGGGGCGATAAATGGCGTCTCGTCCCGGCTTGTGGAGAAAGGCGCCAACTGTGGCGTCGACCAGGCGCCATCCAAAAAGTCACTTTCGTAAATCATTTGTTTGCCTTGGGGTGCCCTTCTGGAAAAATAAACCTTGCGCCCGTCGGCAGAAAAGGCCAACTCAAACTCGCTGTTATCTGGTGTTGAAATGACCCCTTCAGCAAAAGGTATGGGACTGGAAATTTCTTCCTGCGTGTATCTGAATTCAGGGATTTTCGGACTGTTGCTACAACTCAGACAGCCTATCAATAAAGACAGGTACAGGAGCTTTGGTATTTTCGCCATGTTGGATTGAGGTTAAAGAAAAGCCTTGCTAAGCTAGCGGTGAAATTGAAACAATTTGATTCAAAAACGAGCCAATGGATGCATTGTATCGTGTCTCTACGCTTCCCATCTATTTAACTTCTCTAGAAACCCAAAATCTTCTCCGCCCTCTCTTTCAAATCCTGCAGGTCATTTTCTTCTTTGATGGTTTGCTTGCCTATATTGAGCACCATTGACGCATGCCTGAGCACTGCCTTCCTGCGTGATTCGTCTTTGGTAAGGCTGAGTATGGTGCTGAGCGCTTCCATCAGCCTGATGATCACCGAGGGACTGCCTCCCGAGAACTGCCTGATCTGGTTGAATGCCGCGTCGAGAACCCCTTCAAATTCCGTTCCCTGTTCATCATACCGGTATTTGGAAGGGAATTTGGCTTGCGCCAAATAAGCCATTGTCGAGGCGAGGTTGTCCACGCAGGCGATGGCCGTATAGGGATCGTTCACACCGGGAGAGAGGGCGCGGGCAGCGATTTCCACCATTTGGTGGATAGAGTACTCCAAGTCCTGCTGCGCCGTTTTGGTCTTCCCAATCACGATGTGCCCCATGAGTTTCTTCAGTTTTTCATCACCCCATTTATCATGGGTGTGCAGCACAGCCAGTTCTACTCCTGGTAAAAGGTGAGCGCCGGGTCGGTAATGCAAAGTAAGGAAAGCATCATTTTTGCTTACTGTTTCCATCAAGGCCTCGCTGTCCACATATTGCAGGTAGCCATTTTTGGGGCATTTTACGGAAGTGCGGGTCATGTAGGTCGAGATGGCTACCGAGGTGTCGATATTGTCGTCTCTTTCCAATTCCTCACCCATCCTTTCGGGAAACAGGGTTTCAATTTGACCGGAAAGAAAGCTTGAAATATCGGCCACTACCTTGTCAGCCTGAATGCTTGTAGCGATCTGGTGGATAAATACAATGAGCAAAACAATGTTGATGACGGCTGCACCAATCGCGGCAATAATAGCAATGGATGGGATGAAGGTGAAATCGTCCCCCTCTTTGATGGCATTCAAAACCAGCAGGCAGTAGAGGTAAGTGGAAATGTAGGAACCCAGCACCACCTGGTTGAGACGCACGTACATGAACTTCTTAATGAGCCGTGGGCCGAATTGTGAAGAAGCCAGCGTCAAGGCCACCAAGGTGATGGAAAATACCGTACCTGCTACGCCCATCATCGCACCGGAAATGGTGGAGAGGATGCTGCGGGCCGAGTCAGAACTGCTCACAAAAAAGAAACGGCCCGGGCCCTCCGGATGAAATTCAACAATGCTGTCCAAATAGAGTAAGCCCATGGCCAAAATGACCGATGAAGTGAGAATAATCACCGGGACAAACCAAAAGGTGGCCTTCAATTCATTCCATCGAAACAGTAGTTTTTTCATTTGAGGGGAAGCAATGTTGCAATGGTATGTTATGAATTGCGCGTTTAAGGTGCCTACAATTTACGGAAAAGGTGGTGAAAGTAGGTTTTTAAGCAAGTGCCCAATTTCCGGGCCAGCTATAACACCTCCTGTAAAAAAGCAGAACCTACTGCATCCAAGCAGTAGGCCTTGCCAAGATTAGGGAGTGCTATGCTCACGGCAAAATGGCCCGGCTGCTTTCAATCAAACAGTCCAATCTTAAGGCCCACGTAACCGGTGAACCCCGAAATATCGCTCTGATCAAAGTTGCGGTAAGTCATATCGCCCACAATGCGGTAGCCTGCGCCTACATTGAAGCGCACATACTTGT
>DAIOTP010000127.1:0-9467 GCA_036751905.1 Cryomorphaceae bacterium | reverse complement strand
TCTATGTGGCTTTCTATGCCGAGGCCGGCCGTCACAGCGAAGCCCCCTACATAATCCTTGCGCCCACTTTCGCGGGGGGCAACGAAATCAGCAAGGCAGTAATTGGGTTGACCGGCAGCTTTCTTGGCTTGCTGCCGCATACATTCAAAACGATGTATTTCAGTGCCATCCTCTGGATCATACACAACAATGCTATCGTGGTCAACGGTATTGGCAGGCCACAAACCAACCACTGCCCTGGCGCGCAACCACTTGTTGGTGATCAATTCCTTGAGCATTTCCGTGGCGTCCTTGTACAACCGGCTGGCCTCTACCCCCACCACTTCATCCTCAAGGATCCGCGGAAAGCGCCCGTGCAAATCCCAGGTTTGAAAAAATGGAGTCCAGTCGATATATGCAGCAATCTCGCGCAAACTGTAGTCGTAAAAAGTGTACACACCCAATTTATTGGGCCGCTTTACCTCCGGTTCGCTTGCCCAATCTATGGCCAACTTGTTGGCACGGGCATCGGCGAGGGGGAGGTACACTTTCCTCTCCTCCTTGCTGGCATGGTGCAGCCTGATTTTCTCGTATTCTTTCTGAATTTCACCGATGAAGCTGCCCTTGTCCTTGCTGAGCAGGCGCTCCACCACGGTTACAGAGCGTGAGGCATCGAGCACATGCACGGCTTGGCTGCGCTTGTAATGTTGTTCAATTTTCACGGCAGTGTGCACCCTTGAGGTGGTAGCCCCGCCTATGAGCAGTGGAATCTCAAAGCCGGCACGCTCCATTTCTTTGGCCACATTCACCATTTCCTCCAGGCTCGGCGTAATGAGCCCGCTGAGGCCTATCACATCCACCTGCTCTTCGATGGCCCGCTGAATGATGGTTTCAGCAGGAACCATTACCCCGAGGTCGATCACCTCGTAGTTGTTGCAGGCGAGCACGACGCCGACAATGTTTTTTCCAATGTCGTGCACATCGCCCTTCACCGTGGCAAGCAGTATCTTGCCCGCCGCCGATTTGTCGTTGTTTTTCAGCTTATCCGCTTCGATGTAAGGCAAGAGGTAGGCCACCGCTTTTTTCATCACACGGGCACTCTTTACCACCTGGGGCAGAAACATTTTGCCCGCACCGAACAGATCGCCCACCACGTTCATACCATCCATCAAAGGGCCTTCAATCACTTGGAGCGGCCTTTCAAAACCTTGCCTTGCCTCCTCCGTGTCGAGCTCTATAAAATTGTCGATGCCCTTCACCAGCGAATGCGCCAAGCGCTGGTTTACAGGGAGCGAGCGCCATTCTGCGGCAGCTGTTTCCACTTTTTGGCCTGTGCCCCTCACCTTTTCGGCAAATTCGAGCATGCGTTCAGTGGCGTCGGGCCTGCGGTTGAGCAGCACATCTTCCACATGCTCCAACAGGTCCTTGGGTATATCGTCGTACACGGTGAGCATGCTTGGATTCACAATGCCCATGTCCATGCCGGCTTTGATGCCGTGGTACAGAAATGCGCTGTGCATGGCTTCGCGCACCACATCATTTCCGCGAAAGCTGAACGACACATTGCTCACACCCCCGCTCACCTTGGCGCCGGGCAGGTTGGCTTTGATCCAGCGGGTGGCTTCAAAGAACTCCAATGCATTGTTGTTGTGCTCATCCATGCCCGTTGCCACGGGAAAAATGTTGGGGTCAAAGATGATGTCGTCCGCGGTAAAATTGACCTCTTCGCGCAACAGCTTGTAAGATCGGCTGCATATGTCGATGCGGCGCTGAAGCGAATCAGCCTGCCCCTTTTCATCGAAAGCCATCACCACCACAGCGGCTCCGTAACGCCTTATACGGCGGGCTTGCCAGAGAAACTCTGCCTCGCCTCCCTTGAGGCTGATGCTGTTCACCACGGCTTTGCCCTGCACACACTTCAAGCCTGCTTCGATGATGCTCCACTTGGAGCTGTCCACCATAATGGGCACGCGTGATATTTCGGGTTCGGAAGCAATGAGGTTCAAGAAGCGCACCATGGCTTGCTCACCTTCGAGCATGCCTTCGTCCATATTCACATCAATGATCTGTGCACCGCCCCTTACCTGTTCGAGCGCTATTTCGACCGCTTTTTCGTAATTGCCTTCTTTGATCAGGCGCAGAAACTGGCGGCTTCCGGTCACGTTCGTGCGTTCGCCAATGTTTACAAAATTGGATGCCGGGGTTACGATGAGGCTTTCAAGTCCGCTAAGCTTTAACATGGTAGGGCTTCAATAAAGCGTTTGGATTGTGGCACGTGCATAGCGGGTGCGTGGTGGATATTTGGCAGCACGCTGGGCAATGACGCGTATGTGTTCCGGAGTGGTTCCGCAGCAACCGCCTATGATGTTGAGAAAGCCACTTTTGAGAAATTCCTCTATGGCGTCGCCCATTTCTTCGGCCGTTTGGTCATAGGCACCAAATTCGTTGGGTAGACCTGCATTGGGGTGGGCGCTTACTGCAAATGGAGCCTTCTCAGCGAGTGTTTTGATATACGGACGCAGCTGTGCAGCACCGAGTGCGCAATTGAGGCCTATGGAGAGCAGGTCAATGTGCTCGAGCGAAATCAGGAAGGCCTCCGTGGTTTGACCGCTCAGGGTGCGACCGCTCGCATCGGTGATGGTACCCGATACCATGACGGGTATTTGCTCGCCCCGCTCGTCCATGACTTCTTCTATGGCAAAAAGCGCGGCCTTGGCATTGAGTGTGTCGAATACCGTTTCGACCAGGAGTATGTCAGCGCCACCATCGAGCAGGGCCTTGGCCTGTGCAGCATAGGCCACCCGAAGCTGATCGAAGGTTACGGCCCTGTACCCGGGATCGTTCACATCGGGTGAGAGGCTGGCTGTGCGGTTGGTAGGCCCTATGGAGCCCGCCACAAACCGCGGCTTATCCGGATTGGCAGCTGTAAATGCATCGGCGGCCTCACGGGCGAGGCGTGCGCTGTGAAAGTTGAGGTCGTACACGGCATGCTCAAGCCTGTAATCGGCTTGGGCTATGGTGGTACTGCTGAAGGTATTGGTCTCGGCTATGTCGGCACCGGCTTCGAAGTAGGCCTCGTGTATGGCCTTGATGATGTCGGGCCGGGTGAGGCTGAGCAGGTCATTGTTGCCTTTGAGGGGATGAGGATGGTCCTTGAACCGTTCTCCCCGAAAGTCTTCTTCGGAGAGTGTATGTCTTTGGATCATGGTACCCATGGCGCCATCAAGCACAAGGATGCGCTTTTCGAGGGCTTGGTACAATTTTGCGGAAGCAGGGGAGGGTTTACGCATCACAGGGGCAATCACACTTTTGTTAGGCGCTCAATGTATGTCATTGAATGCGCGAAAAAAACCAGCTATTTGCTTTCTGAAAAAGAGAACAAACAATGAAACGAGCAAAATATAAGGTATGAGCATGAGCATGATGATGCCTGCATTGAGCCCTAGGGCATACCCGTAGGCATCATCATACATGTTTTCCTCAGCCACGGCCCGGCACATGGCACATTGCGCGCTGCCGCCCACCCATGCGAAGAGGGCAAGGATCAAAAAAGCAGTGCGGTATGTCCAGGCCGGAATTTTCATTGGCTTTAAGTTCCGTAGTAAGGTGAAATCATGAGGTATATCACCACCCCGGTTACGGCCACATAGAGCCAAAGCGGGAATGTGATTCGGGCGAGCTTGCGGTGTCGCTCATAATTTCCCGAAAGGGCGCGTACATACGTAAAAAGCACAAAGGGAATGATGATTACGCTGAGAAGGATGTGGCTCACCAACAAGAAAAAATATACGGTACGTATCCAGCCTTCGCCGCCAAAGGGCGTGCTGTCGCTGGTGCTGTGGTACACCACGTACATCACCAGGAAGAGTGCCGAAAACACAACAGCGGAAGTAGTAAGCTTCTGGTGCAGCGCCTTTTTCTTGTTCTTGATGGCGATTACAGCGGCAATCAAAAACGCTGCAGTAAGGCCATTCATGGTGGCGTAAATGGGGGGTAAAAAGCTGGTGTCGTACCCTTCAATGCTCACCCCAAAGAGTGCAGCTACTGCAAGGGGCACTGCGATCGACACCGCGATGATCCATCCTTTGTACTTGGATTCCAGATTTGTAGTGGCAGCCATACGCGTTTATTTTCTCACCATTTCGGTGGGTTTCATTACCTCTTGTTTCTTCAGCATTTTGATGTCGGTCACAAGGTCATCCACTTCTTTGGTGCTTGTTCCATCATAAAAGCCCCGTATATGGCGTTCGCGGTCGAGCAGCACGAACATACTCGAATGCAAAAATCCTCCGGGCGCCAGTTCGTCTTCCTGTGTGCTGAGCAGGAACCCTTCAAATCCCAACTCGAAAATGGCCTCCTGATCGCCGGTGATAAAAGTCCATCGGCTGAGGTCCGCACCCTGTTCTTTGGCATATACCTTCAATACCTCCGGCGTGTCGTTTTTGGGATTGACCGTAAAGCTCAGAAAATGCACATCCCGGTAGGCGGCATCCTCAAGGAGCCATTGCAGCCTCGTAAGTTGCTTGGTCATGATGGGGCAAATGGTAGGGCAAGTGGTAAAGAAGAAATCGGCCACAATGATCTTGCCTTCGAAATCAGCGAAGCTTACATCCTCGCCTTCTTGATTGATCAAGTGGAAGTTGGGAACGGTATGAAAGGTGGTATCAGCACTGCCATCAGCCAGATAGATAATCTCAGGCTCTCCGAGGTAAGGCAGGATTTCGAAATTGTGCTCTGCTTTGGACAGGAATATCAAAACAAGCCCCGGTACCACAAGCAGTGCGAGGAGTACCAGGACCTTTTTTACTTCAGATGTTTTCTTCATGTTTATGGCTTAAACTCCAGCCATAATTGATTGATGTTCATGGATTCCTGAATACCTATGAAAAGCAGATACAGGATAAACAGTGCATATGGCACAATAATAACATAGCGCAATGATTTTCGTTCATCGGCGAGGTGCATAAAAACCGCTACAATGTAAAAGGCTTTGATCAGCGTCATTGCAATGAAGGACCACTTCACAACAGGCCACAAGGTGGTACCCTGCTTGATGAAAATTCCCAAACCTACCTCGATGGCAGTGATTACAGAAAGCAGAATGGTCACTTTCACAATTTTCTTGCGGATGGCTACACCATCTTCCTCACTGTGCGTAGCATTCAGTGAATAGGAATCATTTACAATAAGGTCGTCGCGTTCCATGTAGAGAGATGCTTTTGATGGGTCAGATTAAGTAGAAGAAGGTGAAGACAAAAACCCAAACCAGGTCCACAAAGTGCCAGTAGAGTCCTGTTTTTTCCACCATTTCGTAATGGCCTCTACGGCGGTACACGCCTTTGAGCACCTGAAAGAAAACGATGATATTGATCACCACACCGGTGAAAACGTGGAAACCGTGAAAGCCAGTTATAAAGAAGAAAAAGTTTCCGTACTGAGGCGGTCCGTATTCGTTGATAATCATGTTGGCCCCTTGCACGTGCATTTGCTTGCTGTTGTACAATGCCAAGGCTTGCTCACCGGTAATGATGGATTCATTTTCGAGACCTTTGTTGGCAATGAGGCCAAAATTGGCTACATCGGCAGCGGTCTGACCATGTTTGATCTCGTCAGTGAGGTAGTACTTTGCATTGTCTTGGGTGACGATGTAGCCCGGCGTGCCGTGAATGAAGTGGCTCCATTCCCACGCCTGTGAACCCAGAAAGAAAAATCCAAATACGATGGTCCAGGCCAGCCATTTGATCACGGCTTTGTCGTCTTTGCGGTGGCCTGCTTCCACGGCGAGTACCATGGTTACAGAACTGATGATCAATATAAATGTCATCAATGCCACATAGATCAGTGGGTAGTGGCCTGTAAGGCCGGGCAGGCTGTGAAATACTTCCTCACCTATGGGCCAGGTGCCGGTGAAGGCGTGTCGGGCATATCCGTAAGCGATGAGCAAACCTGAAAAGGTCAATGCATCGGATACGAGAAAAAACCACATCATCATTTTACCGTAGCTGACGCTGAACGGTGATCTACCTCCGCCCCAAAGGGTCGCTGTGTCTACATTTTGGGTAGCGTGTGAAGCCATGCTTTTAAATTTTGATGCAAGTTTAGTGAATAAATACCAAAAAGAGGAGCAGATAAATCCAGAGGATATCCACGAAATGCCAATAGGTTGCCCCGAGCTTCAACCGCAAAGGGTTCACCTGGGGCCGCTTTTTGGCAAGGGCCACAATAAGAATACCGAGGAAGAACAGCCAGCCACCCAATACGTGAAGCAAGTGCATAAAGCTCAACACGTAAATGTAGCTGCTGGAGCTGTTGTTGAAAATGGAAATCTCATTGAACAAGGGCTTTTCGCGCAAATCATCCCCGGGGAAATAATAATCGCCATTCTCAGCGATCAACTCCTGCCCTTTGTAGGTGATGGTATAATCCTCACCATACACCCCATCGAGGCTGTCGACGTGTCCGCTCAGAAATGCCCCTACTTTCACCATTTGGTTCCAGCCTACGTATTGGGTCACCCCGAAAACAAAGCCCAATACCAGGGTGGCGATAAGCAGCTGTTTGCTCTTGCCATGTTCACCTGCATCCGATGCCTTTACGGCAAAATGAATGGTGGCACTGCTCAACAAAATTACCACTGTGCTGATATAAAACGCGTTGGGTATGGCCATATTCACCCAAAGCTCGCTGTAGCTTGTCACCACATAGGCACTAGAGAATCCGGCAAACAGCATTACGATGCTGAATATACCGATGTACAAAACCATTTTTTGGGTGCGCTCGCTGCGCGTTCCATCCCAACCTTCCTGTGCATTCAATACTGTTTCACCCATCACACTACACTTTATCTATTAAGTAAACAACCAAAATCAGCGGCAGGTAGAAGAAGGATGCAAACATTACTTTGCGGGCCGTCGCGGCATCTTTTTGGAAAAAATGGCTTACCGCAGGCCAAATAAACAGCCCAGCCAGCACCACCGACACCCATCCGCTGAGCGCACCCGTAAGATTAAATGCCCATGGCAGCAAGGCTACAGGCAACAAAAACAGGGTGTACAACAGAATTAAAAAGGCACTGTGCCCGTCGCGCTCTCCGCGCGAAGGGAGCAAGCGGTAGCCTGCCTTGGCATAGTCATCATGTGCAACCCATGCGATGGCCCAAAAATGTGGGAACTGCCAAACGAATTGAACTGCAAACAACAAGCCTGCAAAAAGATCGAAACGACCTGTAGCAGCCACGTATCCCAGCATGGGCGGCAATGCCCCCGGGAATGCCCCTGCGAAAACGGCAATATTGTTGACCCGCTTGAGCGGGGTATAGACAAACACGTAACTGAACAAAGCCAGCATGCCAAGTACAGCTGCCAGTGTATTGAATACAGTGAACAAGATGTAGATCCCAACAATAGCCATGAGGGTGCCAAAGATCAATCCTTCAACCACCGACATGCGCCCGGTGGGCAGCGGCCGCTTGGCCGTGCGCTTCATCAGCGCATCAAAGTCCTTCTCAATGATTTGATTGAATCCATTGCTCGCCCCTGTCACAAGTATACCACTCACAGCAAGCCACATGGCCTCGACCCATGAGAAGGACTCAACACCGATTCCGTAACCGATGACAGATGAAACAACTACAAGTGAAGTAAGCCTCAACTTCATAAATTCTACGTAAGCAGCTATCCTGCTCTTCACGCGTAGACTTATGGAAGTACTTGGGCTCTCAACGATCATCCTGAAAATTTGGGTGCAAAGATAGGGATATTCACAAAAACATAAGAAGTGAAAACCTTGAAATCGCGTTAAAAATCGCGGTATCGATTGCGGATGCCGGTGCTCAGGTGCAAGCCAAAAAAGTGCTCATTGACAGTGCGGCCATCAGCAATGCCCTCATTGCGCACGGTGTAACGCAAAGCGAGGCGCAGGCCCATCGGTTGGTACACCATACGGCCGAGCGTAATCCTTTGAAAAAAAACGTCGTGACCCAAACCCTGCCCTATCTCGTTTCCAAACTCAAAGGCGGGGTTGGCATAGCTGCGAAAGAGATCACCCCCGAGGTTGGGGCCTTCATCTCTGCCATAGCTGGCCACCACGGTATGCGTTTCCGCAAACCAAGGACCGCGATCATAGTGGAGCATGATGACAGCCTCGCGGAAATTAGAACCCAGCGGGTGCGCAAGTGGCTGCTGAAAGTGGGCGTAATTTTGCACCACACTGCCGTGGCTGTATATAAATGGCCTTGCCACATTGTACTCAGCCTGAAAGCGCAATCCATTGATACCGAAAGGATCATAGCTGGTCACGCCCAACTGCACTGCCCACTTGTTCGCCCACCAACCCGTGCGTTCCCGAAGATAAGCCAGTAAAAACTCATCAAAAACAAGCTGACCATAAAACTGTGTTCCCGCACCTGCCCTTACCGAAAGATCAGCCCCGATCAACATGCGGTCAGGGGAGCCCATGGCAAACTCAACCGGACGGTAAAAAATGACCGGATTGAGGTAGTGTGGATCAAAACTGCGCTCCGTGAGGGAGTCACGCCCCTGCCACACCACCGATTCAAAAATGGACAGGGTAACCCTCCTGCTGATGGCATAGCTCAAGTGATGGGATGCCATGTACTTGGGCTCGAAGGCGCTGCGCTGAAGGGCCTCATCGGCTGCATGGGTCATGGCAGCAAAGAGGTTGGTGTACTTGAAGTGCCATACGTCGGTGGTGATGCGCAGATACGGATAGTTGTACGCTACATCGCTGAGCATGAAGCTGCGGTACCCCGATCCAAAGCGCTGGCTGCCAAAACCAACATCCAGCTGAAAAAAGCTGCTCGGTGTAAAACTCAACGCAAAGCCCGGCCACAAATAAGCTACATCAGCAGAGCTGCTCCCCCTGTTGCGGCCAAGACCCGGTACCACCCCAAGTGAGTCAACAAAGTGGGCAAGGTAAGTCGGCAGCCGCTCTGCACCCCCAAAAATCTGCATCTGCAAACTCCATTTTTGCCGAAAGGCTATCCGCGCATCCACCCCACCGGCTGCGGTATACAATGCCCCTTGGCTACTGCTGTATCCGCCCGATAGGTCGACGAGGGGGTTGAGCTGCCACTGAATGGCTTCGGCCTCACCTCCGCTCAGCCATGGCTTCAAGGCTTCAAGGCTATCGGCATCAGGCATGTGGCCCAACCTTGCGGGCCATACGGCGGTGTGCATGCGGGTTTTTTTGCCGAAAAGGCTCCGCTCCAATGCCATGGATTGCCACGAATCGGTGTACCGCATATCCGCCTGCCCATGCGCTGACAAGGCCAACACAGCGACGCCGCTCACCTGAACGAGGCTATGAAACAGCAGTCTGCGCAAGGGAAGAATTTTTTCGTTTTTTGAACAGAAATACCACATGAACTACTGCAAAACCAATGACAAACATGCTGAAAAAAGCAAGCGTTGGATCGAATCCGGCAAATAAAAACGAAATGAGCGGAATGCTGGTGCTCACTCCATAGA
>DAIOTP010000126.1:0-9560 GCA_036751905.1 Cryomorphaceae bacterium | reverse complement strand
AGTTGAAGCTGATGTTGCGGAACACCCCTTCGAGTTTTTCGAGGTTCTCGCTTTCAATTTTTTGCAGGGCTTTGTCCACCTGCTCGCCAATGTCGTCTTTGTTGCGGTGTGCGTACAAGTGGTCGAAAGTGCAATCCTTGGGCAGGTAGAAGCGCTCACGCCTCATTTTGCGCATCAGCAACTCTTCATTGTCACCGTACAGTTTTTTGTACTCTTCGTAATGGTCTTTCCACACATCGCTGAGGTATTTTACAAATAGAAATACGAGGATGTAGTTTTTGTATTCCGAGGAGTCGAAAGCCCCGCGAAAGGTATCGCAGGCTTCCCAGAGGGTTTTGTTGATCTGGTCCTGACTGGGTTGTTGAATTGTTTTCATGCTTCTTGCGCTATGGCGTTGATTAATAATTGGTCTATGTAGAGGCTGCGTTTTTCTTTGATCAGCCGCAGGAGGTGCTGCTCTTCGCGCTGCAGGGCGTAGAGGTGTCCGAGGCGCATTTGTGTTTCCATCGGCAGCATGGGAACCTCTAAGCTTTCAACAGCCGGCTTGCTAAGGGTGGGCGTGTAGGTTCCGGTGAGTTGGGAGGTAAATATGTTTTGCGTTTGAGGATGGTTGATGAACCATTCCAAAAAGGGCGGATAGATTTTGCTTTCGTCACAGCGAATGACAAAAAAAGACGAGGAGGGCACCGCAGGCGACAGCGAAGGGTCAAATAGGATGGCTTTGTTATTGCCTCCTTTGGCGACAAGCAACAAGTCACCATTTTGTAAAAAATACTTCTTCTTCACGCCAAGACCGGTGATGCGCACCGGCTCCGTCCCGAATTGGCTGTACTCATGCTCCACGTCCCGCAACTGAATGACAGCCACCTTGCCCCCATGTTCGGGCTCAATCTTGCTTCGGAAGCTAAGACCGGTGAAGATTTCGGCGAGGTGGTCTAAGAACATTTGCAGAATGGGTATACTGCAAAATTAGGAAATTTTTAGTTTGGATGGTTTGTAAGCATTAAAATTTCGACCAATCTTACATTATATGGGTACGAAAAGGGAATAATCAATAGGCTGAATCCGTCAGAAAATATTTAATTGCTTGCAACTTACTCTGGGGTGTCAACAATGAAAACATAGATTCTGAAAGCACTTGTCATTAGACTTGCCTTGTTGCAATACTGAATTTGCAGAGGGTTCAATTCCAGCTTTTCTCAGTAGAGCGATGAGATAGCCTGACTTTACCGCGTATAAGGCGAATATGGCACGGCCTTCTTCCTCGGTGGCCGCGGCATTTGGAACAATAGCGACACCAACCTGGCCTACAAAAAGAACATGGTCTCGGCGCACGATTTTGATAGTGTGCAGGCCTTTGATCGGGCTTTGGCTTCGCCGGAATAGTCCACGGGAGGGGGAACAATCCACCATCTTTTTATGGCTACTAAATGGGGTTTGCCCTGTTGATTTCCGGCTTTTCGCCGGAAGGATCCACCACCGGGGTCAATCCTTAATGCAGCGAACGGAGCGCCCAAAAGTGGGTGAAAACACACTAATGCCGGCACCTCGGCTGCCAAAGCTGAGGCCGCGGTAGGGTACATCCGAGACCATGGTGCTCCAGTAGTGTCCGATATTACCAACAGTCATCAAACTACCACCAAAAAGGTGGCGGTAACCAGTGGCCGAAAGCTTCAAGGGAGATCCGAAAGCGCCCTCAGTATCTTCGCGGAGCCAGCTTTTCAGTTCTTGCTCCCATTCTGATACCGTGGGTAAGCGGAAACCAATTGGGCAAGGATTATTGATTCCATTTATTCCCCGCCATAGCTTGTTATTATGCGTGCTGCGCCAATCAAAGATTTCTGTAGAGTCATCTAACATATCAGTCAAAATAAACATACCATGTCCAAGACGGTCACTCGGACTTAATCTATCTGTCGTTTCTGAATCTCGACACTGATGCCCATCACTAAACCTTCCCCATTGATACAAATCCCCATAGGATTTTTCGTCCGTAGGGCTGGTCGCTGCCCGCTTTGCACCCAGGTTTCTGTCCATCCAAGTGCGCCCAGTTTTAGGGTTAGTGACTTCAACAACTTTTGTACCTCCCAGAATGCAATGAACGGTTCCAACGGGATAGACTCCTTGCGATGTAGTTGGAATTTCACTTAGGCTAAGTGAAAATGAGGTGGTTTGTCCCGCATTAATAATTATCTTCTTAGTAATGTCCTTGTAGCCACTTTCTTTAATTGCTAATGTGTAACTACCTGCTTCCAATTCAATTGTTCCTGGAGCGATTAAACCAAGGTCTTCATCGTTTATATAAACCTTGGACCCATATGCATTGTCGGCAGCGGTTACTTCAAGTTTTCCTGGTGGGGGTTCATTGTCCATTACAATTTCCTTGTTCTCATGAATTCCTTTTTTGACGGTTGCAGAAAATTCATAATCATTATATCCAGTCATTCTCAAGACCAACTTATACTCCCCCTCTAGCAACTCCAGCACCGCCGGCGTCCTATACTCCGTCTTCTTCCCATCAATCCAAATCTCCGCCCCCGAGGCCTCAAAGGGCTCGGTCATAATGCTGATGGCGCCGGTGCGCGGCTTGGGTGCAAGCTTGATGGTTTCCACCTGCCCAATGGTGAGAAACACCTCGCGGCTGTCGTCGTCGTGGCGGTCTTTTTTGGCGCTGAGGGCGTAGCTGCCGGGGGCGGCGCGGTGGTCGAGGCTGCCTGTGCCCATTTTCTTGTCGTCGAGGTAGATGTCGGCGCCCTCGCTCTCAATGCGCAGGGTGCCGTAGTTTTTGGTGAGGGCAAAGAAGTGTTCGCTGCGCTTTTCGTCTTCGACGGTGAGCGTGGCGCGGGTGCTAGAGTGTAGCTCGCTTTCGAGACGGAGCTGGTAGCTGCCGGAAGCTTGTCGCTCCTCCCTGTAGGGGGTGCTGCCCGCTTCTTGGTTGTCGAGATATACGGTGGCTCCCGGCGGATCGCTGTCGATGTGGAGGCTGCCATAGGCGGGCTTCAGGGCAAGGCTGAGGCGTTTTTCTTCTCCATCTTTGATGTCAAGGCGCTGCTGCAAAGGGTGGTGTATGGCTGCCCTCAGCTCAAGGTTATGGCTCCCGCTGCCCAATTGGTAAGCGCTGATGGGCGTGGTCCCTATGCTTTTGCCATCGAGCAATACATCGGCACCAGCGGGTTCTGTCATGACGTGCAAGGTTCCAAACTGCGCTTTGAGCGCAATGGCCGGGAGTTCGGTGGTGCCACCCGGACTCAGGCTGAATTGCTCGCTGTGCTCGTGGTAGAGGTGCATGCGCAGGGCGAGGGTGTAGGCGCCCGGCAACTGCCTGCCCTGGTAGGGGGTGATGCCCACCTGCTGTCCGTTGAGGAAAACTTCGGCTCCGGAAGGCTCGCTGGTCACGATGATAAAGCCTTTGAGTTCCATGGCGGTTTCGGTGCTTCCCGGCTGCAATTGTACATCCATCACCTCGTCTTTTGAAATGTCAAGATCCAAAGTCTTGTCCTCAAAACCTGCTTTGCTAAAGGTGAAGCGCTGCTTGCCTTTGGGGAGGTTGTACATCGCATTGCGCCCTGTGGCCATCACAGGAGCCTTGTCTCCTGAGCGGATGTACACCTCACTTTCATTGATGCGAAAGGTAATGCGCACCAAGTCGCTCTGTGCCACTGAAGCACCTTTTGTAGCCACCACCAGCTTGTACACGGTATGCGCCTGCGCAGGCTCGGGAAGGTTGATCTCCTTGCTTAGGTATCCGGTGGCGAGCAGCTTGATACTGCGCTCGAGTGGCGCCACATACACATCATACCCATCGTCGCGGTGCTTGACTTCTACTATCCCGATATTGCTTTCAAACTGCATGCCCTTGATATTGCTCACCACGTCGATAAGGGCGCAGGCATCGCCATTCACAGAGGTGCGGCCATCCACACGTGCGCGCAGGTCGGCACGGTCAGGGGCGAAGGAGCGGATGTCGAATTCCTGGGAAGAAACGGCAAGCGTGAAAGTTAGAAGGAGGCTGGTTAGCAGAAGTTTCATGGCTGGCTGTGAGTAGCGAAGATAAGGGAATATATAGATCAATCAAAAATGAGAAACACAATCTACCTCCTTTGTATATGGCTTTTGAAGTTCCTTTTCGATTCAATCCTTAATGCATCTCACGGAGTAGCCGGTGGACCTGTAGAATGCGTTCATAAATGCATTACTCGTGCTAAAGTAGAGGAAGCGGGAGTTTGTGCCCGAAATCGTACTAGTCCAGTAGTATCCGCTAGAACCAATGGCGAAGAGTCCGCCATTATTGAAGTCACGGCCACCTCCCGGAGGTAGTCGAAGCGGTGAGGCGATAGCACCGGTAATGTTGTTATTGCCCCAGCTTTGTCGTTCGGTATCGAACTCTGCCTCAGTGGGCAATCTGTAGCCAGAAGGACATGGATTATTAGCACCATTAATCCCCTGCCAGAGATCGTTGTTTTGAGGACTGCGCCAGTCCCAATCTTGTCCGCTATTACTTAGGATAAACTCACCGTGTCCAGGATAATCACTGCTGCTTATTATGGTTGTGGTCGGCGAGGTCCTACATTGATGGCCATCACTGAGTCTGCCCCATTGGTGCAGGTCACCGTAAGACGATGTACCAGACAGTGGGCTGGCAACATGTGTAGCTCCCATATTTCTGTCCATCCAAAGCTTTCCGGTCTGGGGATTGGTCACCAGTACTATTTCAGTTGCCGACCCTCCACAGTGGACAGTACCATTTGCATATTCGGGTGATTGAACCAGAATGTAATCCTCTTTAATGTGTACTGCGCAATTTCCATGCACATCACAAGCAGTAAGTGAGACGGTGTAAGCTCCTGAATTCATGTAGCGGTATGTCGGATTTGCAGCGCTGCTTATCCCGATTTCATCACCAAACTCCCAGTGGAATGTGATGAGATTTTGCTCCGAGATCACCTCGAAATTAACCAGGTCGCCAAGAATAACTTCATTTGAATTTGCCTGCAATTGAAATTCAATGTTCGAAACTACGACATAATCTTCCTTCAACAACTCAAATGTTTGTCCATCAATATTTTGAAGCATCATTGATATCGAGTAAAAACCTGGCACTGTTAAAAATAAAGAAGAATTAATGCCTGTTGAAAACAAGCTGTCATTTACATACCACTCCCATGCTGCATCGCAACTTACTTGTTCAGATCGGTTAGAAAAAAAGACGGTGTCACCAGGAAAAATCACTGTTGAATTTGCCTCAAAAGCCAATAGTAGCTCACCAGCCTGCGGTAAAGTAAGCGCCTCAACTTTATTGCTCAAGCTTGTTCCCAACTCGTTTTCTGCCGCAGCCCTGAAGTAATACACCGAAGATTCGCATAAACCCGAAATGACGATCTCACCTGATTCGTTGCCGAGCTCCAGTTGCCTGTCTGTGCTTTCTGCAGTTGGATTCGGTTCTTCACTCCAGTACAGGGTAGATGATGTGACGGGAGTTTCGGAAATGATCTGGTAATAGATGCGGATTTCATTGGATGAAATCGCTTCAGCGGTAATTTCAATCTCAGGCAGCTGCTCCAGGTCCCAATTCAGCATTTCCTTTTGACAAGATGCTAAGAGGAGAATGAGGACTAAACAAGAAAAAAACCTATGCCACATGAATCCTTCTCTATTTTGTTTTCTGTGCAATTGTGCAGCTTGAGATCGCTAAAGATCGGCATTTTAACGAAATTCCGCGCGAAGTTTTATTCCTCTTCTCGTGATGCAGGTTTCAAATTGTATGCCTTTCATGATGACCAATGCACCAAAAAAGGAAACATGTATAAACGTTCACGTCGCTACAGGCATCTGCCCTTACAATCGAGTTGCTGGCTTTTCAGAAAAGCTGCGCTGCGTGACAGCCTTATAAAGTAACAAATGATTCAAATCACTTTGCTTTTAAAAGTGTTAATCCTTGATGCAGCGCACAGAGAGGCCAAAGGCGCGGAAGTAATCCTGCATGGAGACACTGCTGGCAATGTCCATAGCCACTGCACTTGAGCCCGTTACGGTGCTACTCCAGTAAACGCCGCGGGAACCTACAACCGAGAGCCCGCCGCTGCTGTTGCTGCGACGGCCTGCTGCGGTGAATTTGAGCGGTGAGCCAAAGGCACCTGCACTGTTATTGCTGTTCCAGCTTTGTCTTTCGGTGTGAAGTTCAGCCTCTGTAGGCAATCGAAAACTTGAAGGGCAGGGATTGTTCATACCATTCACGCCTTGCCATAAACTGTTGTTCTGTTGGTTACGCCAATCTCCAATGTCTGTCTCGATAGTCCGTATGAAATCGTCATGACCCGGTGTATCTGAGTAGCTTAAATTGATTGTATTTGACGAGTTCCTGCACTGATGTCCATCACTGAACCTCCCCCACTGGTATAAGTCGCCATAGGCAGCCTCATCCGTGATAGCGTTTGCGACCCGCGAAGCACCCAGGTTTCTATCCATCCAGAGCTTTCCCGTTAGGGGATTGATTACGAGGATGATTTGAGTTACCGTTGTCCCGCAGCGGTCAGTACCGTTGGGAAATTGAGGTGAATTGACCGTAATGTAATCTTCCATAACGTGGACTGAGCAATTACCATACACATCACATGCAGTGAGTGATACAGTATAAATTCCCGATTCAATGTACCGATACTCCGGATTTGCGGCGCTGCTTACCCCCATCCCATCACCAAACTCCCAGTCGAATGTGATGAGATTTTGCTCCGAGATAACCCCGAATTGTACAAGATCGCCCTGAACTATTTCATTGGCACTTGCCTGTACTTGAAGCTCAATGTTTGACACAACTATATAATCTGCCTTTTCGACTTCAAATGTTTGTCCATCAGTAACACGCAGCACCATGGTGATGGAGTAGATACCCGATTGTGTTAAATGCAAGGAGGAATTAAATTCAGTTGAAAACAAGCTGTCATTCACGTACCATTCCCAATCTTCTTCGCAGCTAATATCCGAGCTCAGGTTTGAAAAATTGACAGTATTCCCTGGAAAGATCAACGTTGAACTTGACTCAAAAGCCAGTACGGGCGATCCTGACGGCAATAAAGTGAGTGTCTTATCTTCATTGCTCAGGTTTGTACCTAAATGAGTTTCGGCCTCAGCCCTGAAATAGTAAAGGGTGGTTTCGCATAATCCGGAAATGATGACCTCACCTGTTTCGCTGCCAGGCTCAATTTGCTTTAGGTTACTTTCCCGAGAAGGATTGGGCTCCTCACCCCAGTAAAGCGTGAATGCGGTAACAGGACTTTGAGAAGTTACTTCATAAGAGATGCGGATTTCATTGGATGAAATTGCTTCTGCCGAAATTATTATTTCAGGTAATTGCTCCAGGTCCCAGGTCAATATATCCTTCTGGCACGAAGCTGTGAGGAGGATTACGATCATACAGAAAAGACTTCTACTCCACATAGATCCATCCTTTTTGCAGCGTTTGACTCAATTCGGCAGCTTTTCTTTTGTTCTTACTTCCTTGGTTGATCACCCAGATTACATCATAAATGGATATGGAAACGGCCATGGTGGTCGCAATCAGAGAGATTTGATGAGCAAGGTTGGCATTGCCGTAAAGATCGTCGCGGTTTTCGACGTTTTCAGGGTTCAGGTAAGCATCATAGCGATTGTTGGAGTAGAGTCGCGTTCCTACTGCCAAGCCTGCAGTTACTCCGAACAGGAGCATCCTGCCACGGCCCTTTTCACCTCCTGTAACAGCGAGTGTGCCCCATCCAGGAAGCACAGCTGAGCGCACTGCATTTGAAGGGCCCGCTGGTTTCATTTCACTTAGGTAAATATTTTCGACTGTTTTGTTTTCAACCTTACGGCTGGCTTTGGTTAAAGTCATGCTTCCAATTATTTCCGGATGTTTTTCAGTAAATTTCTTGGCTGAACCCATCATTGCTTCATTGCCTTCTAGGACTCTAAATCCATTCACTTGTGTTTTGACCCTAAGCTGATCTTTAACTTTGAAACTTTTGATGTCAAAATCATTCCCCATCGCGGATGCAAATAAAGTGGCTTCCCATTCCTGCTTAGTTCCTTTATCCACTTCCAATTTGCGCGAGGCCACAAAAAAACCGGATTTTCTGAGTTCCATCACATACTCGCCTTCCAATAACTGTACCACTGCCGGCGTGCTATACTCCGTTCTCTTCCCATCAATCCATATCTCGGCGCCCGAAGCCTCAAATGGCGTGGTCATGATGCTCACAGCACCTGTCCGGGGTTGGGGGGTGAGCTTGAGGTTTTCAACTTGCCCAATGGTGAGAAAAACTTCACGGCTGTCGTCGTCGTGGCTGGCTTTTTTTGCAATAAGGGTATAGCTGCCCGGTGGCGTGCGGTGGTCAAAACTGCCAGTACCGATCTTGTTCCCGTCCAGGTAAATATCGGCGCCTTCGCTCTCTATCGCGATGGTGCCATAGTTTTTGGTGAGTGCAAAGAAACGCTCGGTATTTTCTTCGTCCTTCACCTGCACCTGACTGCGCTCTGAACTGTGCAAAGGCAATTCGAGGCGTACATTGTAGCTTCCTGAAGGCTGTTGGTTTTCCCGAAAAGGGGTGCTGCCCACGAGGCGCTCATCTAGAAATACTTCTGCACCGGGCGGGTCGCTGTCGAGCACGAGGCTGCCAAAGGCGGGACGCAGGGTGTAGCTGAGGGTTTTATTCTCACCATCTACAATACTGAAGTTTTCCTGGCGCTCGTGGTAAAGTGAACTGCGCACAGTGAGGTTGTGGGATCCACTTTCTACCTGTAAGCGGTCAATAGGGCTCTTACCCACCAATTTGCCATCGAGGATTACTTCGGCCTCCGCGGGATCGGTGCTTAGCTTTAAAAAACCAAAACGGGGTTTTAGCTGCACTGTTGGCAAACTCACTGTGCCTCCCTTTGCAAGGGTGAATTTCTCCTCGTGGTCATGGTAGAGGTGGTTGCGCAGCGCCATGGTATATGCCCCAGGCAATTGTCGGCCTTGGTAAGGAGTTTGGCCCACCCGCTGGTCGTTGAGGAATACTTCAGCGCCAGCAGGTTCGCTGCTCACGATGATAAAGCCGGGCAAGTCCATGGTGGTGGCGGGTATTCCAGCCTCAAGCGCCACATCAATAAGCGCTTCCTTCTGCACGTTGATGTCAATTGTTTTGTCTTCAAAACCCTGTTTGCTAAACGTGAATTTTTGCTGGCCTTTCGGGAGGTCATATACTGCATTGTTGCCCGCCGCCATCACTGGGGCATTGCTGCCGTGGCGTATATAGGCATTGCTCTCATTGAGTCGGAAAGTAATGCGCACGAGGTCACTTTGTGCCACAGAAGCCCCTTTGGTGGCCACCACCAACTTGTACACCGTAAGCGATTGCGCGGGTTCAGGCAGGTTGAGGTCTTTGCTGAGGTAGCCTGGGGCAAGGAGTTTGATATTGCGCTCCCTGGGAGCCACATACACATCGTAGCCATCATCGCGGTGCTTTACGTCCACTATTCCGATGTTGCTTTCAAACTGCATGCCCTTGATGTTGCTCACCACGTCAATAAGTGCGCAGGCATCACCATTT
>DAIOTP010000125.1:540-9710 GCA_036751905.1 Cryomorphaceae bacterium | reverse complement strand
GCCATAGGTGTGTATGCCGGAGCGCACCACATGGCCGTGTGCATCTTCCTCGCGGGTGGGCTTCATGAAGGAGCGTGCGCCGCGCCTGGTGGTTTCTTCCCAGGCTTTGGTGGCATCATCCACCCAAAGGGCCACTACTTTTACGCCATCGCCATGCTTTACGATGTGCTCATTGATGGGGCCTCCCGGTTCAAGCGGCGTGGTGAGCACGAGGCGAATTTTGTCTTGTTGCAGTACATAGCTGGCACGGTCTTTCACGCCCGTTTCCAAGCCGGCGTAGGCGAGTGATTGAAACCCGAAGGCTGTTTTGTAGTAATGCGCTGATTGCTTGGCATTGCCTACATAAAGTTCTACATAATCAGTGCCGTTGAGCGGCAAAAAATCTTGCGCGTCAGGGATGATTTTCTTGAGGTTGAGTGGAGATGCAGCAGGTGATGACATAGGTAGATGGATTTGACGCGAAGGTACGAAATGCCCGCGGCGCTTGCCAATAGGGAAAAATGACAGGCTCGCAGACTCGCTGCGCTCGCCAAAAAGGGAACATGAAGAAAATGAAGGAGTGAAGGGATTGACGTGGTGGTGTCGGGAGCGAGCTTTGCACACACCAAAAATAGGGAACATGAAGAAATTGAAGGAGTCAAGAAATTGAAGGGCTGGCTGTGCTCAGTGGGCTCGCTCCGCCCGCCAAAAAAGGGGCACCAAGAGAACGCAGGAGGAGGGTAGAAATTTCAATTATTTGCCGAGAACCTCCCCAACTGAGCAAAGCGATCTCATCGACAGTAGGGAGGCAATTGCCTTTTGCCCATCGAATCACCCCCCTTTCCCCATATCAACCTCCGTCTTGCCGAGAGGCCTGTTGCGCGTTACCCGGTTGAGGATGAGGTAGCCGATGCTGCCCGCGATCACCGAGGCGCTGAGGATGCCTACCTTGGCGCGGTCTATATTTTCATAGTCTTCATAAGCCAGCGACGTGATGAAAAGGGACATGGTGAATCCTATGGCCGCAAGGAAGGCAGTGCCGATGATCAGCGGATAGGTAAGGCTTTGGGAAAGCCTGATGACGCGCAATTTTTCTGCAATGAAAATAAAACCCGTGATCCCGATTACCTTTCCGAAAATGAGGCCGGCTGCGATGCCCAGGCTGATGCTGCTGCCCAGGTTGTCGGCGAAGCTGCCCGAAAATTCCACGCCGGCATTGGCCAGGGCGAAGATAGGCAACACGATGTAGGCCGTGAGGTCGTGGAGGTTGTGCTCGAGTTTTTGGAGAGGGGGTACAGCCCTGTCGGTGCTTCGGCGCATTTTTTCGAGCACCTGGTACTGCTCTTCGGCGAGCATCAGAGACTCCCGCTTGGGGAGCTCCATGTAGCGCTTCATCAGGAAGCGGGTGCGGCGTATGTATTTTTCTTTATTGATCTCAAAATTGGAAGGAATCGTAAAAGCGGCCAGCACCGCTGCAATGGTGGCATGCACCCCCGAGAGCAAAAATGCCAGCCACAGGCCTGCGATGCCCAGAATGCCGTAAAAGAGGGTGTTGCGCACGCCGAGCAAATTGCCTAGGGCCATGGCCGTAAGAAATCCCGCACCGATGGCAATGTTGCTCATCGAGATTTCAGAAGTGTAGAAAAAGGCAATGACCAGCACCGCCCCAATGTCGTCGATGATGGCCAGGGCCGTGAGGAAGATGCGCAGGCTCAATGGAACCCTGTCGCCGAGCAGATAAATTACTCCGAGCGCGAAGGCTATGTCGGTGGCCATCGGGATGCCCCAGCCGTTGATGGCCTCGCCTTCGACTTGGTAATTGAACCACAAGAAGATGAGTGCAGGCAGGAGCATGCCCCCAAGGCCCGCAATAAAGGGCACCACGGCATTGCGCGGATCGGAGAGTTCGCCGGCTACAATTTCGCGTTTGAGCTCCAGCCCTACCACGAAGAAGAACACCGACATCAGTCCGTCATTGATCCAGAGCCGAAGGGGTTTGTATATGCTGAAGTTGCCGATGGTAAAACCCATCTTGGTGCGCCACAAGGCTTCGAAATGCTCTGCGAGAAAACTGTTCGAAATAAGCAGGGCCGCCAAGGTGGCCACGAACAAAAACAAAGCACCCGAGGAGGAGCGCGAGAAAAACTTCCTGACAGGAACAAGGATGCGTACCGGAACAATGATTCTCACAGGCTTGTTTTTTTGCGTAATCAGGTGTACCCACGGTGCTTTCACGGGCAGCACTGAGATCATGTGCTGTGAAAGTATGGAAAAAGAAGGAAATGTGGTAAGGATGTGGCTCGCTTCCTTCGGTTGGCTGCGGCTGCGTCTGCAGCTCCGCTGGGCATTCGCCCTGCGGAATGTTCAAGATGCTTAGAGTTAGTGCATGACGCTTTGTGGGCATCCGCCCACCTCCTTAAATTTTGTCATGTACGCTCAATGACCTCTAGCCGTACCCGAGTACTGTCATTGGTAGCGAAGGGAGACCACGAAGTAGAATCGAAGCTAAACTTCTCTCACGCAGCGAAGCAAGTCCGCATGGACGAGAGGATGTGCTGTCCGCCTGCCGCAATTAAGGCCGGCGCTTCAGCGGGCAGGCATGCCAGTGCGGATGAGAAATCTTTTGAACCGATTCGAAAATTTACCCGAACGCCAATGCATCGTAAATCGTAAATATCGTTGTACCTTTGCATTTACCGCAAAATCCAATATGCCCCAACGCACCACACTTAAGTCCCACAATGCCCTCCGCCGCAGCTTCGCCGCGTTGATGGCCGTGGCCGTGCTGCTGCAAATGGGTTACGTATCGGTGAGCTATGCCGCATGTTCCAGCATGGGCACCCAGCGCATTGCCCTTGGCGAACTTAAAAGCTGTTGCAGCCCCGAAACATTTGATTACAGCGCTGTAAGCCAAAAATGCTGCGACACCCACAGCTCCGAAGCCGTCTTTTTTACCATCAAGGAAAACGAAACAGACGGAACGCTGCAGCTGCTTGACCATAGCCCGGCACTTCCCGCATCAGCTGTATTTGCCGTAAGGCCACCTGCCCTGCGCCACGTACAGCAGCAACTTAAAATACCCCCGGCCAGCGGCCGCGACCTGCTCGCGCTGCACGCCCGCCTCAATGTGTGATGGGAGGATGATTCTTCGCTGAATTCATCCATTCACCCTATACACACATTTTTATGAAAAATTTACTTCTGGCCCTCACCGGCCTCCTCATCCCCCTCGGCGCACAGGCCCAAGACCTGCGCGGCACCGTGGTGGATGCCAGCAATGGACAACCCATTCCCAGCGCCAACATCGTGTGGGAAGGAACCACCACGGGCACCACAAGTGCAGTGGATGGCAGCTTCCGACTGGAGCGCTACCACCACTTACCACACCCGCTGGTGTTCAGCTTTGTGGGATACCAAAGCGCCAAAATCACCATCAACGAAGCCAATGCCGCCGAGCGCATCCGCGTGGAGCTGGCCCCCGGCGAATCCATGGACGCCGTGGAAATTGAAGGCCGGCAAGGCACCTTCAGCATGTCGGCTTCGAGCACCATCAACGTGGAGCAAATCAATCGCGGGGTGCTGCGCAAGGCTGCCTGCTGCAACCTCAGCGAGAGTTTTGAAGCCACCGCCTCTGTGGATGTGGTGATGAACGACGCCGTGACGGGTGCCCGCAAAATACAGATGCTCGGCCTCGAAGGTATTTATGTGCAAAACCTCTTCGAAGGCATTCCCTTCAACCGCGGCCTGGGCAATGTGCTGGGCTTCGACGGCATACCCGGTCCCTGGATCAACGCCATACAGCTCACCAAGGGCATCGGCTCGGGCGTGAATGGCTACGAGAGCATGACGGGGCAAATCAACCTCGAATTTCTGCCGCCCGACGACCCCGACGAAACCCTCCACGCCGACATCTTCGCCAGTGACCAGGGGCGCTACGAGGCCAACGTGATCTACAACAAGCTGATCGGCAGCCGCTGGAGTACAGCCATTTTTGCAGGAGCGGCCACCCAGCTGCGCGAAATGGACCAGAACAACGACAACTTTATGGACATGCCCCTGCGTGAGAGCTACCGCCTCATGAACCGCTGGCAGTACCTCGGCGACCGCTTCCAGCTGCGCCTCATAGGCCGCTACAGCAAGGAGGAGCGCACGAGCGGGGAGCTCGGCTACCGATTTGGCGAACACTTTGGCACCCAACAGTGCTACGGCTTCGGGCTGGGCTATGAGGAGGCCGAGCTGCTGGCCAAGGCGGCCTTCCTTTCGGAAAAAAGGCAGGACCGCAGCCTGGGCATCACCGCGGGCTACACCTTCACCGACATGGACGCCTTTTTTGGCAACAACCGCTACTTCGGCGTACAGCACAATGCCCGCATCAACACCATCTTCGAGCAGAAATTTACCGAATTCAGCGACCACAGCTTCCGCGCGGGCCTTCACTTTCAGTACGATGATTTTGCGGAAAGCTGGCGCGATTCCTCCTTCACGCGCAGTGAGCAGGTGCCCGGCGCCTTTGTGGAATACACCTACGAGCGGCCCCGATTTACCGCCGTGCTGGGCGCCCGCAATGATGTGCACAACCTTTTCGGAAATCAGCTTTCGCCACGCGTGCACCTCAAGTACAACCTGCTGCCCCTCACCAGCCTCCGGGCCACCTTGGGCCGGGGCTTTCGCGCGCCCAACGCCTTCGCTGATCAGCTGGGCATGCTTGCCTCCTCGCGTACCGTGCGCGTGCTCAACACCCCACAGGCCGAGAGCAGCTGGAATGCCGGGCTCAGCCTATTACACAAATTCGAGCTCTTCGGGCGGGAAGCTTTCGCCAATGTGGACGGCTACTACACCTGGTTCGAGAACCAGCTCGTGGTGGACCGCGACGAGGATCCGCAACTGTTGCTGTTCTACAACCTCGAAGGCCGCAGCAGCGCTTACAGTCTGCAGGCCGACATACAGGCCGAGCCCTTCCGCGGCCTCGGCGTGAAGGCCAGCTACAAGTACCAGTAGGTGCAGGTGGACTACCTCAGCGCCCGCCTCGAAAAGCCCCTGATACCGCGCCACAGGGCCCTCTTCAATGTGGGCTATACCACCGGCAGCGGGCATTGGTACTTTGACCTTACGGCAAATTACTTTGGCTCCCAGCGTCTGCCCTCCACTGCCAGCAATCCGGCCGATCAGCAATTTCCCGAAAGGGCACCTGCTTACTACTTGCTCAACGGGCAGATAACCCGTATCTTTAAGACCTTCGAGGTGTATGCGGGCGTGGAAAACGCGGCCAACTTCATCCCCGAACACGCCATCCTCGACGCCGAAAACCCTTTTGGCCCGTATTTTGACGCAAGCATGGTATTCGCCCCTTTGAATGGACGCATGCTGTATGCCGGGGTGCGCCTCAAACTCAACACCAAATAAATGAACAACACAAAAACAAACATAAGCACAAACACCATGAAATACCTTCTCAGCCTTGCCCTGATGCTTGGCACAGCCTTTTTTGCAGAAGCGCAAACCACACAGGAACCCGAAAGCGGCGACATCACCTTCAGCAGCTCCACCGTGTGCCAGATGTGCAAAGCCACCATCGAAAAGGACCTCGCTTACGCCAAAGGCGTGAAAAGCGCACGCGTGGACATCGAAGCCAACACCATCCACGTGCGCTACAACCCAGACAAGATCAAGGCCGCCGAGCTCCGCGACCGCATCAACGAGCTGGGCTACGTAGCCGACGACCAAAAGCCCACCGCCGAGCAATACGACCGCCTCCACCACTGCTGCCGTGCCCCCGGCGTGCTCGACGGGGAGGAGGGATCGCCGGAGCATTTTCCTGCAAAGGAGCACGTTTCGAAAAACAAGCATTGATTTCATCGGTACGGGGCCGCCTATGTGCGGCCCCTTTTCGACTCGCTCAACTGAAATTGCAATGCTGCAGCCTCATGCCTGGCAAAGAAACGCTCCCCTTCGATTGCTTAGCTTTGGCCCTCAAAAAACCAAAAAAATGCCCATCCTCCCCCTCAACTCCCACACCCCCCAGCTTGGCCCCAACACCTTCATAGCCCCCGACGCCAACATCATCGGCGAGGTGCGTTGCGGCCGCGATTGCAGCATCTGGTTTCAGGCCACCCTGCGCGGCGACGTGGGCCACATCCACATCGGCGATTGCACCAATGTGCAGGACGGCGCCATCATCCACAGCACCACCGGCAAGAGCGTGGTGGAGATTGGCAGTTACGTCACCATAGGCCACCGCGCCATTGTGCACGGCTGCACGGTAGAAGATGACGTGCTCATCGGCATGGGTGCTATCGTGCTCGACAATGCCCACATTGAGCGGGGAGCAGTCATCGCCGCCGGCGCCGTGGTACTCGAAAACACCCGCGTACCCGCCGGCACCACCTGGGCCGGTGTGCCCGCAAAGCAGGTAAAAGCCGCCGATGCCGATGCCATGGCAGCAGCGATCAGGCAGAGTGCGGAGGGGTATGTGAAGTATAAGGGGTGGTATGGGGGGTGATTGTATTAAGTATTAAGTATTAAGGGTTGTATATCAGGGGCGAAGGGCCTCCGATTATCGCGGTAAGGGCCGTGGACTAACTTTTAAGTACTGGCGCAGCAATCGTGAAAAAACGGCTGTTTGCGCTATGATATTACACCCGACTGCGCGTATTATTTTTCTGAATCAGAGCTGTGCCGCATAGATAAATTCTTATCTTGCAATTCCAAAATCTTCTGTAATAATGAATAAAATTTTAACACTCGCAATCCTTCTTGTAGCAAGGACAATTGCTGTAAATGGTCAATGCACCGCTGATTATTCTTACAGCGGAACTACCGACACCTTGACTTTTACCAACCTGTCAGCCGTATCCAATGCACATTTCTATTGGAACTTTGGCGACGGTTCAGGCTCCAACGAGGTGTCGCCAGTGCATGTGTACCCTGACGATGGAAAATACCTGGTGACACTTTACGGAGTGGATACCTTGAGCCAGTGTGTAGATGTAAAAGAGCAGTGGATTGATGTGGTGAAGCCTGATACCCTGGACTGCCAAATACTTTTTGCCGACACCATTATTGGAGGTACTGCCTCGGTCACCAACCTCTCCACCAATTGTTCGGGTTTTAATGTCAATTGCTCTTTTTTCGGATCCGCCCAAAATTGGTGTGGTCCAACGCAATGGAATGGCTGGCCTTCTGCCCTGTTTATGGGCGGTATGCAAGCCACAACGGCCGATAGCATTTACGGTTTTAGAATCTTCAATGCTTATTATAAGACAATTCCATGGAACTATTCATCAGCCATTAATTATCAGGACTGCTCAGCAAATTATGAAGTGGTCATCGATTATCAACCCACCCATGCCGTTGCTACATTCACAGCCATGAATAAAAACGCGACAGGCTATACCTTCTCTATTAGCGGTTTCGGCAATCCAATTCCCCTGAGTGGACCATCTGTTTCGTTCCATTTCAATTACAACAATTTCAGAAGGGTGTCGCCAACAAATGTTACTTTGACCATTACTGATACCATCAACAATTGTCAACATCAGGTGACCCAACAAATTCTGATCAAGAATCCCAACTATACTTTCCCAATGAACTGTGTGATTTTTGAACCCATCCAAAGTCAGACTGCGGCCACCGGTAGCGATGTTCAATTCTTTATTTCAGCCTCAGCCGATGCCAGCTTTCAATGGCAACAGGATGCCGGTTTGGGTTATATGAATCTTACCAACGCAGGTCCGTACAGCGGGGTAAACACCAATACATTGACCATTTCCAACGTCCAGACTACCATGAACAATTTTCAATACCGATGCATCGTGTATAACCCTTCAGGAGGTTGCCACAATACAAGTTTGCCCGCATCCCTGAACATCCCTCTTGGCCTGAACAACACCGAGACAATGGGTTTTAAGCTTTATCCAAATCCCACATCAAGTACATTGGTCATAGACCTTCCGGATGAAGTCAAGCATGCCACCTTAACTGTGTATAGCACGCTCGGACAGCAACACATGCGCACCACCACAAGCCATGTGGAAACGACCATTGATGTGGCCGGACTGGCAAAGGGGGTATATGTGCTGGAGGTGTCAGCTGGAAACAGCGTCGGTCGGCAACGGTTTATGAAGTATTAGGTGGATGTATTAAGTGTTAAGTATCAAGTATTATGAGGGTCCAGATACAGGGAGGCTTCTTTGTATCTGCATAAATTGATTGATTTACAGGTTTTTTTGCTTCAAGCTTTCCGATTTATGATGACCGGTTCTCGTGTGGTGTGTGGAATCTTTTGGTTTTTTGTTATAGTTTTTGGCTATGTGCATTTTTGAGGAGAGTCTTGAAATGTGAATATCTGGTTTTGGATAAATTTCGGGCCTTTGAGCGGTAGGAACGCTGAGCAATCTGGAGGTTTATGTGTTTGATTCCAGTTTGAGAAAGGAATAAAGATTCGCTGGCGTCCGACCAATGGCCAGAGATTTTTCCTCTGAATTTTATGTTCTTTGCATTGATAAACGGCGTTTACCCTTGATTGGCTGGACTTATAATGGATTACATTACTAAAAACATGCTTGCCACCGTCGTAATTGCTTTATTCGCGGTGTTCGGATATTTTTACACCCCAAAGTCGAGAAGTGCTTTTGGTTATAAGACGCCCAGGTCATTGAAAAATGATGCCACGTGGAATTTCGCCAACGGCCTGGCAAAAAAGCTTTTTGTCCTCGTCGCGGTTCTATTTATCATCGCACAAATTGTGTTGTACAAGGCTTTGGATGATCACCGCAACGCATATCGATCCTCCTTTTGGATCCTCACCTTTTTGTCGCTCGCTGTGATTCCAGTTGTTGAAGTTTCCTTGTTTTTAAAATTTGACAAAGAGGGTAAGCCTTTAGACTAAAAGAAAAGCAGGAGCGCCGATTTGCATACGGGCTGCGCTACCCAAAAGGCAACGCAGCATTGTTGATGTAGCAGGTGTTGTGCCGGGTGCTTTGTATCTTTGGTGCACATACCGCACCCAGGCGGTGTATCTTATTTCAAAACAGCCCCCCATGAACTACGCCATCATCAAAACCCTGCCGATCCAAAATTTTCAGGACCTAAAAGCCAGCGTCACCGCAGCCCTCAAAGCCGAAGGCTTCGGCGTGCTGACCGAAATCGACATACAGGCCACCATGAAGGCCAAGCTCAACAAAGAATACCGC
>DAIOTP010000125.1:0-530 GCA_036751905.1 Cryomorphaceae bacterium | reverse complement strand
CCCGCGGGTGGGCCCCATGCTGCCCTGCAATGTATGCCTGCGCAGCCTTGAAAGTGGTGAGATTGAGGTGGCTGCCATCGACCCCCTCGCCGCCATGGGCAGCATAGGCAAGCCAGAAATAGAGCAATACGCCGCCGAGGTGCAAGGCATGCTCCAAAAGGTGCTGGACAGGCTTTGAACCTCCCCGCGGGCCGTAAAGGCATGTGCGCTCCTTGAACGTAGTGCCTGTACCGCGCGCCCAACAATCCCCACGCTCGCTTCGCTACCAACATTGTATTGCCGCATGCCCGCCCCGGATTTGTACTCCGTGGGCCCATTGGGGTGCTGTAAGGCTGCTGGATTAGGGCGCAGCCGTGCAGGCCCGGGTGCTCAGCCATGGGGAAGGGGAGAGGTATTGGTCAGGGGGATGGTGGTGATTTCAGTCCATATTAATCAACAATCCGAAGGCAATTCTCTCCAACCACCCGTCCGTCCAACCCAATGGATTCTTCTCTCATTTCCCGATATTTTTCAAAAAAAATTCAATAATA
>DAIOTP010000124.1:0-9768 GCA_036751905.1 Cryomorphaceae bacterium | reverse complement strand
CACCGTAGCCGACCAGCGCAACCTGGTGTACTACTTTGAAAATGTGCTTAACCCCAACGTGGTTTGGGTCGATTTCGCTAAAATCGATTTCAGTGAAAAGGCCAAGGTGCGCAAGCTTAGCCTGGAGCAAAATGAGAATTATGCCGGAGAATGTGCTAAGCATTTTGCCAAAGCAGAACCCTTCGCCTACGCCGGCCTCGAATAGTGGCGTTCGGCCTTTATTGCACCATTGCGAGGACCACAACACTACCCTGCACCGCTCTGTTTTCAGGCTTTATCTCATAAAAACACCTTGATTCGGCCAGCGGGTGTAACTTTGGCATTCCCCCAAGCGTCAGGCGGGGGCTTGTATGAACCGATACTGCTGCCTTTTATTCCTGCTATTGCTGTTGCCCGCTGCCTTATGGGCCCAGGGCATCAAGGGCCGCGTGATCAGCGGTGAGGGTGAACCGCTGGCCTATACCACCATTTACATCAGTGAAACCGGCTCCGGGAGCATCAGCAATGCCTACGGCTTCTACGAACTGCGGCTCAACCCCGGCACCTACACCGTAAGCTTTCAGTACCTGGGCTATGCCAGCGTGCGGACCGAAGTGGTGGTGACTGAGGAAATGACCCAGCGCGACATTGTGCTCCAGAAGCAGGTATTTCGCCTGGGTGAAGCCACGGTGAAGGCCGGCAAGGAAGATCCCGCCTACCCCATCATGCGCAAGGCCATCGCCAAGAGCAGTTTTCACCGGCAGCAGGTAGACCGCTACAGCTGCGAGGTGTACGTGAAGGGCAGCGGCGGTGTGACCGATGCACCGCGCTGGCTGATGAGATTGATGGAAAAAGAAGGCGTGGATACGGCCACCTCCTTTGTATCAGAAAGCATATCGCGCATCACTTACACCCGGCCGGGCAATTACGAGGAAGAGGTAATCAGCATCCGCACCAGTGGCGACGACCGCTCGAGCAGCCCCATGAGCTACATCAATGGCTCCTTCTACGAGCCCACCATCGGACAAATTGTGTCGCCGCTTTCGCCAAAAGCCTTTGCCTACTACCGTTTCCAATACCTGAGCAGCTACACCGACCGCGGTTATACCATCAACCGCATACAGGTGATTCCCAAAAGCAAAAACGAGGATGTAGTGGGTGGCATCCTCAACCTGGTGGAGGGCCTGTGGAGCATACACAGCTTTGAGTTCGAAATCATCATCCAGGGCATCATCATAGATGCACGGCAGGTATTCGCCCCGGTGAAGGAGGATGTATGGCTGCCCGTGTCGCACCGCTACGAAGGCAGAGGCAATATATTCGGCGTGCGCTTCGCCTTCGATTATATAGCCACGGTGAGCAACTATGAGGTAGAAATTAACCCCGACCTTGCCGTACCCATCGTGGTGATCGATGAAAAAACCGAACGCGAAGCCCTCAGGGAGCGTGAAGGCCGCAGCCCCATTTCCGGAAAGGAACTCAGCGCCACTGAGGAAAAACTGGCCGCCGGAGAGGAAATATCCCGCAAAGAGCTGCGCAAACTGCTCAAAGACTACGAACGCGAGGAACGCAAAAAAACGGATGAACCCGAGGTGATCAGCACCCGCAGCTTCAAGGTGGATAGCCTGGCCTACCAAAGCGATTCTACATTCTGGGCCAATCGCCGCCCCATACCCCTGAGCAACCGTGAAATAAAGGGTTACATGGTGCAAGACAGCCTCGCCATAGAGCTAAAAAAGCGCGAAGAGGGCGATACCCTCGGTACCCAGCGCAAATTCAAGCCCGGCCAATTGCTCACCGGCGGGAGCTACGACCTTGGAAATGGCAAATACCTGCGCATTCACAACCCCCTCACCACCTTCGCCTTCAACACGGTCGATGGCTACAACATGGAGTACCGCCTGTCCATGTACAAGCGCTATGAGAACAAAACACGCATCGAAATCTCGCCCATGTACCGCTTCAATACGGCAAGGCCGCAGCACATGGGCACCCTCCGCACGCGCCTCAACTACCGCAACGGCCCCCGCAAGGGCGAGCTCAAACTCGAAGGCGGCTGGTACTACAGCCAGTTCAACCCCAATGTGCCCATCCCGATATTCCAGAACACCTTCTCCACGCTCTTCTTCCAAAACAACTTCATGAAGGTGTACGACCGCAATTTCGGGCACCTCAGCTGGCAGCATGAGTTCAAGCACGGCTTCACCATCAAGCCCGAAGCATGGTACGAGCGCCGCATCGAAACTTTCAACAACACCTCGGCGGTGTGGATACCCTGGCCCGACCGCGATTACAAGCCCAATACGCCCGTAAATCAAGAGCTTGACAACACCGGATTTGGTCGGAGTGATGCCTTCAAAACGCAAATCAGCGTGACCTGGCGGCCGGGCATCACCTATGGCAAATACAACGACAATTACTTCGAGCGGGGCCGCAGCCCCGAATTTACCGCGCGGGTGCTCAGGGCCGTTCCCGGGGTAGCCGAGAGCAGCATCGACTACACCCGCCTCAACCTCATTTTTGAAAACTGGTTCGACATCAACATTGGTGGTGAGCTCGGTGTGCGCGCCGATGCAGGGCTGTTTCTTCACCGCAACAACATCGAATTTCCCGACTTCCAGCACTTCATGGGCAATGAAACCCCCTTCACCCGCTTTGGGCAGCTCAATGGATACTCCATCCTCGAGTACTATGCATGGAGCAATTCCAACCGCTACCTCAGCGTGTACACCAACTACACCGGGCGGCGCTTTCTGCTTACGCAAATCGGGAAATTGCGCATGACCGGCCTCAAGGAAAATATCCTCTTCAATTACCTGCTCACGCCCACAGCGCGCAGCTACATGGAGTTTGGCTACAGCCTTACCAACGTATTTCGTGTGGCGCGTATCGACTTTGTGACCAGCTTTATCGAGGGCGGCTACCGCGAGTTTCGCATACAGGTGGGCATCTTCAGCGAAATATTCCAGGTGGAGTAAGTCCCGCGTGTAGGGTTATAGCCTTGGCGGGTATGCCTTTTCGGCAAATATGATAGCGCGCATGGGCCAACCGCGGTCAAACTTTCGCGCGTACCACGTGTTAACGCGTACAATGAGCGCAATCATGCACCTTACTTGCCCGCCGCTGGCAATCCTCTATTTTTGCGGAAGCATCCTCCTAAATACCCCCACCATGCACACTGAAAAAGAGACTGACCGCAACGTATTTGGCGAAAAGCTGCTCACCTGCAGCACCGACCCGCTCACGGGTTACTTCCGCGATGGCTGCTGCAGCACCGGCCCTACCGACCATGGCACCCACACGGTATGCGCTGTGGTGACCGATGAATTTCTCGCGTTCAGCAAGTCAAAGGGCAATGACCTTACCACACCCATCCCCGCCTACCGCTTCCCCGGCCTCAAGGCAGGCGACAAGTGGTGCCTCTGCGCATCGCGTTGGGTGGAAGCATGGAAAGCAGGTGTGGCGCCCTATGTGGTGCTCGAAGCCACCCATGAGCGCACGCTCGACTTTGTACCGCTGGAGGAATTGGTGAAGTACGCGGTACGCAGCCGGGATGTGAAGCAAAGTACCGACCATTGAGCCAATGAAACCCGAGCTCTAAGCGCTCGCTCAGAAGGCTTCCACACTGCCAAAGGCGGCAGGTGAAAACATGCGTGAATCAACTTGCTGAGGGAACGATATATTGAAATAGCGCTCCTCCAGCACCATGTCCGTATTCTTGAAGAAATTGAGCTCCGTGGCGGTGGGACAACTTCCATACTGCCTGTACTCATAGAGGTGCACGTCGTACATATCTTCACCTACGCGGTACTTGATGCGGCGCAGGTAGAGCCCATTTTTATCCACCCAAAATTGCTGGCTTTCATCGTCGTGCGCTGAGGTGGTGCCCACCACGTGCATGCCCCCTTCGAATCCGATTTCATGGGCTATATAGGTGTATGTATCGAGGTCGTAACCCAAGGCCTCAAGGGTGGCAATGGTGTGCTCAGGATCCTGGAAGAACACGTCAATGGCCATGAGCATCAGGTGGTGCACCGTGGCTTCAGCCCGCTCGAGGGCGCCATCCTTGAACCTGTATACAGAATCGTTCCTGTATATGGCGCCGTGGCCCGTATCAAACCCATTGTAACGGATGTGCAGCTTGCCGGGCGCCATGATGAGCTCCTGCCAAACCTCTTTTCTTGTAGGTTTTTCGCTTTCGTAAAATTGCACCACCTGCTCAAAGCGTTGGTTGGGGCACCACACGCCGTCCCAGCGCTGGTGCATGGCCCTCACCAGCGAGCGCCCATCGGTGATGGCCACCGGATCGGTTTTGGCGTTTTCAGCCTGCTGTTCCTGCCGGGGGCCACAGGCCACAAGCAGGGCGGCCAAGGCAATAAGTGGGTAAATTTTTTTCATATCGGGTGCCTATTGGGCCAAAGTTAAACAATGCGCTTATTGCTGCCTACACCCATGCTGCCTGCCAGGCATACACTACAGTTTCCCTTTGCGCAGGGTTGACCGCAAGAAAAAGCAGGGGTTTAAATGACTTCCTTTCCCTTCAAATCGAGCGCAATGTACTTGTACAGTTCACCAAATACAAGCACCAGAGAGGGAACAAGCGCCAAACCTGCAAACTCATGCGCGGGCAAACTCACAAAATTGAAAATGCTGGCAAGAGCAGGTACCTCAATAATCAGCACTTGAACGACAATGGATACCACAAGGGCGATATTCACATAGCCATTGCTGAACAGGCCCACTTTAAAGATGGAACTGCGCAGGGAGCGCATATTGAATACGTTGAACAGCTGGCTAAATGCCATCACGATGAAGGCGGCCGTACGGGCTTTGTCGAGCCCCTCATCGATGTAATAATTGAAAGCGAACAAAGCCATGGACGCCATCAGTATGGCATTGATCACAAGAAAAGGCAATATGCTCTTGTTGAGTATTTTCTCATCGCGGTTGGCTGGGCTTTGGTTGAGCTCATCGCCATGGCTGCCTTCGGCAGCCATGGCCGTGGTGCAGGCTCCATCGGTTACCAGATTGAGCCACAGTATTTGCGTGGCGCTCAGCGGTACAGGCATACCGAGCAATACGGCCGATACGAGCGTGGTGATTTCAGCGAAATTGGTGGTGATCAGGAAAAAGCTGGCCTGACGGGTGTTGTTGAAAACCACGCGGCCCTCCTCCACCGCCTTCACGATGGTAGAGAAGTTGTCGTCAGCGAGCACCATGGCAGCGGCATTGCGGGCCACATCGGTGCCCATGATGCCCATGGCGATGCCCACATCGGCGCGCTTGAGGGCAGGCGCGTCGTTGACGCCATCGCCGGTCATGGCGATGAGCTCGCCACCTTCTTGCAGCACTTCGGCGATGCGCAGCTTCATGGCAGGGGTAAGCCTGGAGAATACGTTGACATGGCGCACCGCATCGCGGAAGGATGCGTCATCGAGTTCGAGCAATTGGGATTCCGTGAGGGCTTCAGGGTGCCCATCACTGCGCGGAGTTTCGGGCAGTATGGCCACAGATCGGGCCACTGCTATGGCCGTACCGATGTGATCACCGGTGGCCATGATCACGCGGATGCCGGCGCTGCGGCAAGCCAGCACACTCTCGCGCACGTCGGGGCGGGGCGGATCGATCATGCCTACGATACCCGCAAAGGTGAGGCCTCCGAGTTCGTTTTCGTCAATGCCAACGGCTGTGGCGGGCTCATCGCGGTAAGCCAGGGCGATGACCCGCATGGCTTGTGACGACCATGATTCAATGCTGGCGCGGATTTGCTCTATGCCTTCAGCATCCAGCACTTCGGTCCCGACGCTTGATAGGCGATGGCTTGCTTGCGCCAGCACCTTCTCAGGTGCGCCCACCACAAGCAGGCGGCGCTTGCTGCCGGCTTCTACCAGGGTGGCCCGCATTTTGAGCGTAGCGTTGAAGGGCAGGTCATCGCGTTTGTTCCATGGGGTGCTGCCCTCATGGTTGAGTGCCCCTTTCCTTGCCATGGCCAGCAGGGCGCCTTCGGTAGGGTCGCCGATGAGGGTGTAGCGGTCTTTTTCGCTGTCGTGCTGTATGTCGGCATTGTTGCTCCATGCCGCTATTTCCAAAAGGGGTTGGAGCAGCGCCTCCGACTGGGGGTCGACGGGTTTTGACTCCCGGCTGAATTTGCCGAAAGGCTCCCAACCCTCCCCACCTACTTCCCAGTGGGCTGCACCCGGCACACCGATGTGGCGCACGGTGAGCGTATTTTGCGTGAGCGTACCCGTTTTGTCAGTGAGGATGGTGGTTACAGCGCCAAGGGTTTCAGTGGCGGTGAATTCGCTGATGATGGCATTGCGCCGCGCCATGCGGCTGGCACCCACAGCGAGCACGATGGCCAGCACCGCGGGCAGGCCTTCGGGAATGCTCGATACCATGGCGGCGATGGCTATAAGGAGTATGTCACTGAACTCGGTATCCTGAAAAAAGTATGCGGCGCTGAAGAGCAACAAGGCGCTGCCCACCGCAATAAACGCCATGTGGCGGGCCAGTATATCGGTTTTCTTCTGGAAGTGCGTACGCCCTATTTTGATGCTATCGAGCGACTTTGCAATTTCACCAATGGCCGTATGGAGACCCGTGCCTGTGACCACGGCCTTTGCAAATCCGCCTGAAATAAAAGTGCCCTTGCGCACCATGTTGTGCTGATCGGCCATTGACGTGATTTCCGGAAGGGCAGCAGTGCTTTTGTTGACCGGCACCGACTCGCCGGTGAGTGGTGCTTCGATGGCGCGCAGGTTCTTGGCCTCCAAGAGGCGGGCATCGGCCGCTATGCTGTCGCCCTCCTCAAGTATGATCACATCACCGGGCACCACATCGGCGGCAGGTATCATGGCCGAGTGGCCATCGCGCAGCACCCTCGCCTTGGGCTGCAGCATACTGCGCAAGCCCGATACCGCCTTTTGCGCGCGCAGCTCCTGCACGAAGCCTATGGCCGCATTGACGGCAATCACGGTGAAGATGACATAGGTATCGACGCGGTGGCCTGTAAACCATGAAATGGCTGCTGCCGCAAAAAGGATGAATATAAGCAAGCTCCTAAATTGCTTAAACAGGACAAAAATCCAATGCTTTTGGCCTGTTTCGGGGAGCACATTTGGGCCATGGGTATGAAGGCGCTTTGAAACCTCTTCATTGCTCAGACCCTTATCGCTGGTGTCAAGCTGCCTGAGCACCTCGCTGACTTCGGTGGCATGCCATTTCATAGGAACACTTATATATGCTGTGAAGGTAAAAAAAGGAATTGTGCCCCTTCCGAATATCTTCCTCTAAATGACTGTATGCAGGCTGCACCGGCCCCAAAAAAAAAACCGACCCTTGAGGCCGGTTTTTTAACTGAGTTGAGCGGGCACTATTTTACGGCACGCGCTTTGGCTTTGTCTTGGTTTTTGGCGCTAACCTCAAGGAATTTGGCATAACGCTCATCCCCGAGGATGTCCTTGATAGCGGCATTGTAACGCTGCTCATAGGCTTCGGTCATGCGTTGCTTTTCGTCATCGCTGGCTTCCATTTTGCGCAGGCGCTCAGCGTTGTTGATCAATTCATGGTTTTGACGGATGATGAGGGTTTTTTCCTCATCGGTCATGTCAATAACCTTGGCAAGTTTTTCAGTTTTTTCGACTGCTTTTTCATGCACGCTACTTTGGGCCTGGGCTTTGAAGCTCATGGCAATAAAAAGCAATGCGGCAAATACGGTAGTTAAGATTTTCATCAGATTTGGTTTAAATGTTCAACAAAATTATGGATTTTTTTGAATCATGCTAGCAACAATGAAGCCAATACTTGTTTTGCCTATGCCAAGCGTGAAAAGGGCCAGCACGGACTAAGCCATGAAGTCTGCCGTGGGCCCACTACTTTACTCCATTAGCCCGTAAGTTTGTGTAATTTTACGACCATTTAACAGCATATGCGAAACATGGTACAAGCATTGGGTGGAATTTTTCTGTATTCAGAAAATCCAAAAGTTTTGGCCGAGTGGTATTCAAAGTATTTGGGCCTCAGCTATGAATACACCGAAAGCCATGAGGCCTACTACGTCACATTTCCCTACCGTGAGCTGAGCGGCGAAAACAAGAGCTACACCATTTTTTCTATCTTGTACAACAGCAACAAGCCCTTTGTAGATGGCAAAACCTTCACCATCAACCTCAGGGTGGTCAACATGCAAGACATTCTAAAGCACCTCGAAGAAAATCGGATTGAGGTGCAAGGACCGGAATTTCACGAAGAGGGCACCTTTGTGTGGCTCAATGATGTAGAGGGCAATTATATAGAACTTTGGGAACAGAGCGCCTGAGCTTGCAGGCATTTGCTACCACAAGCCAGATTGGCCGAAGATAAGCCAGCAGCAGAAATGCAGTGGCGTACGGCCAATGCTCTTGAGGGCGGGCTCACATGGCGTAATTCACATATTCAGATCATCAAAGAAAATTCCGCAGGGCGAATGCCCAGCGGAGCTGCGCGCATGCATGACCAAGGGCTCGGGCCAATGCTGAGGAAGGCGGGCCTTTGGCTCCCGCAAAATGCGCCATCCCGTGTTATCTGCCTCCGCGCTTCAAAAGGCGCTGCGAAGAACCTTGTTTCGAAATAAAAAATCAAATTAGGAATCCAAAAAAGTGGCCATATCTATCACCTGTATTCAAGTCAAATCCACTATATTTCGGGTCTGAATCTTATCTATGAAGAAATTTGTATGCTTCGCTGTATTGGCATTGTGCTACGGGAATTTTACACATGCCCAGCATGCATTCATCGGGCAAAATTTGCTCGATAAGCTGGCTACTGCGGCTGCGAACGATGTGTTCCCAGTGGCATTACTGCTGGATGATCAAGTCGATATACCTGCTCTAAAGCGCGATATGATTGCGCGCGGCACCCCGGTGAAAGAGAGGCCCCGCGTGGTGATGCAGCATCTCAAAAGTACTGCCGCGGGCAGTCAGCCTGCACTCAGGGCTTTTATTGAGGCACACGGCGGCTTGCGCAGCCCAATCGAAAGCTTCTGGATCAACAACTGTATGGCCTTTTCGGCAAATGTTGAACTCATCGAAGCACTCAGCTCCACGCCAGGGGTAGGCTACATTTCACTCAATGAGCCTTTTATGGGGCTCATAGACCCCATCAAAGGAGAGAAGCCCGAAAGCAAATCACTCGGTGGAAAAGAGCCAGGCATCAGCGCAGTTGGCGCACCAGCACTGTGGGCCATGGGCTACACCGGGCATGGCCGCATTGCCTTCACTTTCGACTCGGGGGTATGGCCCAACCACCCAGCGATAGCCGACCGCTTCCTGTACCACTACTTGCCAGCCGCCCAAACCTGGTTTGCTTACGACAGCCCTACCCCGGCTGATAAACTGAGTAGCCACGGAACCCACGTCACGGGCACCATGCTGGGGCTTGAAGCCGCCACCAATGATACCATCGGGGTGGCTCCGCGTGCATATTTTATTGCCACCGACCCCCTTGTAGGTGACCTCGCTTTTGTAAAACCTCTTACCGATTTTATGTATGCCTATGAGTGGTCACTCAACCCAGACGGCGACGAGAATACGAGCGACGATGTGCCCGATGTGATCAACAACTCCTGGGGCTTTGGACCTGATCTGGATGAGGCCCCCTGCCCCGAATTTGTGGTACCTGTAATGAACGCCCTTGAAGCTGCGGGCATAGCCAATGTGGCCTCGGCGGGCAATGAAGGCCCGGAGCCTTCCACCATTGGCGTGCCCCACAACATCAATACCGGCCTTGTGAACACCTTCGCCGTGGGTGCTG
>DAIOTP010000123.1:3799-9777 GCA_036751905.1 Cryomorphaceae bacterium | reverse complement strand
GGAGTTGCACCAACGGTAGGTACAACTCCTTATTCAGATGACAGCAAGGCCATGTGAGGGCGAATGCCGCTGGGGCTTACGCCGCTGCTGATATGACGATAAGCGCTCCGATGATGGCAATGAGGCCAAGGATGATGGCAAGAATGGCAAAACCACGCCCTCCCCAAGCCTCTGGATTGTTGTTGATCTTTCCGATCGAAACTGCTCCGAAAATTACCCCGAGCAGGCCCAGCGGAATCCCTGCGATAAAAATCCCGACAAGGCTGCATATGAAACCTGCAATGGCAAGACCCGGGGTGCGGCGCTCGTTGTAGGTAGTTTCGTTTGCCTGGTATACAGACCGATTGCCAGATTTCATTGAAGCAAGCGCCGATAATTTCATCAGCGGTGCAGCTTTGGCCTTAAGGCCCAAGGGGCTGATCATGGTCTCGGCTGAAGCTTGGGCCATGGCTGTGGTGGGCTGAAGTTCGGCTTCAATGGGTTGAATTGCCGCTTTCGGTGCAAGCATCCTTTTTGTATTGGTATGCTCTGCGCTGCTCGCAGCGCGCATATCCATACCCGATGGATCAGGTGCAAGCGATGGTGCTTCAGCAGCGGGCGCATGGGCTGTATGGTTCTTGTCGTTGGCAAATAAGCGGGCATTCATGTGGTAACCCTTGGTATACTTGCGCTTTTGGACGAGGGCGCTGGAGTTGAGGTCGGAACCCGATTTACAGCCTTGGGCTGCGATGAAGAGAGCGATTGAAAAAATCCAAAATGCAAGGCTTTGGTTAGTATAATGTTTCATTTGTGAAGAAATGTTAATTAGTTAAAGGGCCAAAAATGAAAAAATAAGGATAACTTTCCAACACAAAACTCACAATTAACATTATAGTAACATGACAGCCTCACCCAGATGTGATGTGCTACCGGGAAAAATGAGCCAAGTAAGCAGACAAATCACCATCAAGCCTTAGGGAAGCGCATAGCGCATTAAACCTTTTGCGCAGGTGTGCATCATATCAACAACATGAGCACACCCGACAACACAGAAGAAAGCGACTATCTAAAGGAAATCGCGCCGCGGCTTTTCGGAAAAATCGAAAAAGGCAGTGCGGCTACCAGAAATGTTCCTCCGGCTTACTTTGATGCCTTTCCGGCAAAAATGATGGAGCGCATCAGGCGCGAAGAAGAAACCAGAAAGGGCAATGCAGCCGGGCATATGCGCCTACTCAACTGGCGCAATGTGGGCATCGCTGCCAGCCTTGCCCTGCTTCTGGGCTTGCTGCCGTTTCTCAAAAATCAATCCCCTGATGGGCAGGCAAAAAACCCCGTTGGCTATGACCAGGTTTATTACGATGCCTGGATATACCATGACAACGACATGCTTCAGTGGGCCCTGACCGATGAATACAGCCTTGATGAACTGGCCGCGATCAACTGGCATGAACAGCTCGACCCCGATGCCATTGAAGCCTTTCTGTTGGATGAGCTGCTGCTGACATCCACTTTTTACGCATTCGAATATTGATACACCCAACACAACAAAGCCATGAAAAAATACATTGCACTGATTGCCTTCATAAGCACAACAAGCGCCACCTTTGCCCAGCCCAGCGAAGGCCGCAACAAGGAAGCGTGGCGTGAACAGGCACAGGAGCGCCGCGCCGAAGTGGAAAAACGAAAAGTAGCTTACCTTGCTACCGAGTTGGACCTGAGCATTGAAGAGGCACAAAAATTTTGGCCTGTCTACAATGAGTTCAATGCTAGCAGATCTGCGCTGTACGCTGAAGTGAAAGAAGCAAGAAAGGAAACGAGAGCCAGTGATCAAAAGTCATTGAGTGCTGCCGAACTCGACGCCCAAATGACCGAACGGTTCGCGCGGGGGCGTAAAATGATTGACCTTGAAGAGCGGTATTACGAACAATTTAAGCAGGTACTCAGCACGGAGAAACTGCAGCTTTTTTACGATTCAGAGCAGCAATTCAGACGCGAAATGATGCGCGGACTTCGCGAGCAAAAACGAGAGGGCCCTGCCGAAGTACCGCGCGGCCCTGCACGAAATCAGTAAGTAAAAACACCATTGCGGTATAAAATGAAGGAAGGCCCGTGTGCTGCGCACACGGGCCTTCTTATCTTTGCAGCGCATGAACCACCGCGATACCTTTTTTCAATACCAGGCGCAAACTTCACCTCAACCTTTGGCCATAGAAGTAAGCCATGCCGAGGGCAGCTACATATACAGCACCGACCACAAAGCTTACCTCGACTTTATATCGGGCATAGCCGTAACCAATGTGGGCCACCGCCATCCAAAAGTGGTACAAGCCATTAAAGCACAGGTCGACAAATACCTGCACGTAATCCCTTACGGAGAATTTGTGCAAGGCCCGCAGGCTGAGTTGGCTTTGAAACTCAAATCAGTTTTGCCGAAAGGCTTGGATTGCAGCTATTTTGTAAACAGCGGAACCGAGGCCATAGAAGGGGCGCTGAAGCTCGCCAAGCGCTACACCGGCCGCCGCAAGCTTGTGGCCTGTATGGGGGCTTACCATGGCAGCACCCATGGAGCACTCAGTGTGAGCAGCAATGAAAAGAAGAAATACCATGTGCGCCCGCTCCTGCCCGAGGTGTACTTTATGCGGTACAATTGCATGGAGGACCTCGAGCTGATTGACGAACGTACGGCCGGGGTCGTGGTGGAGAGCATACAGGGCGATGCCGGGGTACGAATTCCAACTGTGGAATATATGCAGGCGCTTAGAGCGCGCTGCACTGAAGTGGGTGCCTTGCTGATCCTCGACGAAATTCAAACCGGCTTCGGACGTACGGGAAAGTTTTGGGCCTTTGCGCATTTCGGCATTGTCCCCGACATTGTGGCCATGGCCAAAAGCATGGCAGGTGGCATGGCCATGGGGGCCTTTGTGAGCAGCCACGCGATCATGCAAAGCCTAAGCCATGACCCCATACTTGGGCATATCACCACGTTTGGGGGGCACCCCGTGTGCTGTGCAGCAGCCGTAGCCAACATTGATGCGCTGCTGAGCGAAGGCATGGTGGCAGGCTGCGAAGCCAAAGGGGCCATGCTCGAAGCCGCCATTGCCCACCCTGCCATACGTGAAGTGCGCCGCAAGGGCATGATGATGGCTGTACAGTTCGACAATGCCGAACTGGTATACCGCATTGTAGACAAATGCCTCGAAAAGGGCGTGATCACTTTTTACTTCCTCTCCTGCCCTGACAGTTTCAGGCTTGCGCCTCCACTCAACCTTTCGGAAGCCGACTTGATGAAGGGCGCTGCGGCCATCAGGGAGGCGGTTGATGAAGTGGTAGCTGGGTGAAGGGGCTACCGGAATTGCAATCTGAGTGACAAACTCAGCAAGAGTAGGGCATTGTCAGAGCGAGAGGTCCCTCTTCCAGGGGATGAAATCGTTCTGACCAAGTAGCTCAGCTTTACATGCCTTTCCTGAGGCTGTAGCAATCAACAATTCAAGCAGTTCAGCTCCTGCTGATTCGATGTTTTTGCCACCAATTACCGGTCCAGCGTCGTAATCAATCAAGTCGGGCATGCGCAGGGCCAGGGTGGTATTGCTGCTGACTTTGAGCACAGGAACGAGCGGATTACCCGTTGGGGTGCCCAGCCCGGTGGTGAACCCTATCATGTTGACTCCGGAGCTTGCAAGCGCCGTGGTTGATTCCACATCATTGCCAGGAGTACACAGCAAATGAAGCCCTGCTCCGCGAACGGGCTCTGTGTAGTCGAGTACGGCCGCAACTGGCGCAGTTCCGCCTTTTTTGGCTGCTCCCGCCGACTTCATGGCACCTGTAATGAGTCCATCACGGATATTGCCAGGTGAAGGGTTATCATCAAAACTCGATCCGGAAGCCCTGACTATGGCATGATAACGCTCCATAAGTTGCACAAAACGCTTGGCATCGGCTTCATTTTCACAACGATCTACAAGATTTTGCTCTACCCCGCTGAGCTCTGGAAATTCGCCCAACACGGTGTTGCCGCCCAGGGCATTGATTAAATCTGATACATGGCCAAGGCTAGGATTCGCTGAAATGCCCGAGAAACCATCAGAGCCACCACACTCCAGGCCCAAGCTCAAGGCTGACAGAGGGGCATTGCTGCGGTTGTAGCGATTGGCCTCTGCGAGGCCTATGAAGGTTTCCGTGATTGCTGTGCGCAAAAAATCTTGCTCAACGGAAAACGTTTGCTGCTCAAGCCACACCACCTTGCGTGCATGGTAGGGAGCAAGGCGTTGGAGACGCTGCCTGATGCCTTGCATTTCGGCATTTTGACACCCCAGGCTGAGTACCGTAGCGCCTGCGCAATTGGGATGGGCTATGTATGATGCGACCAAAGATGAAAAACTGTCGGAATCAGCGCGCGTACCGCCGCAGCCAGTATGGTGTGTCAGGAATTTGAGTCCATCCACATTGGGGAACAGCTTATTTTTGCTTTCGGTCATCTCAGTGATTGATGCTCCAAGGGCACGAAGCTGATTTGCCGAAAGGCCCTGCTTATATCCCTGAACAAGCGATGATATGCCATAGCGCGTCAGGCTGTGCTGCCCATAGCCGAGCTCCTCTTCCATGGCTTTGCGAATGCGTTCTACATTGTTGTTTTCACAAAAAACCAGTGGTATTACCAACCAAACATTTCGGGTACCGAACTTACCATCCTCCCGCTTGTAACCACTCCAACTTTTTGTACGCCAATATTGTACATTGGGAGGCAGCCATTGGTATGGGGCCTTGGCCCTGAAGGCGGCACTTGCCTTGTGGTGACCTACATTTTGGGTTGTGAGCGGGGTTCCTGCTGCTACATCCATATTGGTTTTGCCTACTGTGACACCATACATCACTACATCAGCACCTTTCGGCAAATGACGCAATGAAAACTTGTGCTTGGCCTGAATTGCCTGAAGTGCCGTAACCGTACTTCCATTGATTGTTATTGATTCGCCGGGGTGTATATCACTCAGCACGGCAGCCACATTGTCACGCGGGTCGATTTGTATCCACTTTCGCATCATGATTTATACTTTTTGATATGGCGGGCAAGGATAGCCATATTGTCCTCGGGTTGGTCCACGTTCCGGGGGTAGTAATAGTATGCAAGGTGCTCGGGATTGTGTGCTATAACTTCTTCCAACCTTTGCTCCATCAGTGCGTTACTGGCAGCGCTCAAGTTGTGGTTTTCTATGAGCCATAACCCTCCTTTGCCTTGATTTCGAGCAGCTTTCAGAAAGCGCTCACCAGCTCCGAGCAGCACCTTATTGGCTTGTTCTTGTTCGCCTCCATCTTCGTTGCGCCAGGGCCTTCCATCACATCCGAAATAGTCGAGGTTGTCAATTCTGCTGGCGCTCGCAATCACATCGTCACCCAGGTTGGCATACACAAATAAAGAGGTACTTACGTGTGGTGCCTTCATTTTGATGTGGGCATTCATGTTGCTGAAAAAACTGCTAAAAGCATCCTGGTGTTCCACAAGCCTGGCTGAGCCTTTGAGCACCTCCATGGCTGCCTGAGAATAGTCGATGGTGGTGTACAGCTTGGGTTCATCCCAGATGATACCTTTTACAGGCCACAGATTCAAGCATTGGTCAATACTTTTTTGAAAGAATTGCTGCGTATCTTTATGGTGAAAGCTGCTCATCACACCACTCCATCTGCTTTTTTCGAAATTACCATCGGCGTCTAGCACCCAAGTGTGGGGATGTTGTGCACTGAAGATGCTGGGTACTTTGGGCGCCCCGGCGAGGATACCTCCCCATCGGGAAGGCACAATGAACAGCATCATCCCCAGTCGCTCCGCCTCATTGGCAATGATGTCAACGTTCTCAATTGCGGCAAACAAGTCCTGCTCTAGTATGGCCACCGAAACTGCATCGGTGCCTAAATCTGCCATGAATTGCATATCCTCGCGCACCTGGCGGGGCACCATGGTATACATGTGCGCCCGGAAGTAATAAGCATTGAGAAGCTTGCCG
>DAIOTP010000123.1:0-3789 GCA_036751905.1 Cryomorphaceae bacterium | reverse complement strand
GGGTACACTATTTACCGCATCCCGCTGTTGGTGAGGCCCCGCCCACGGCAATGCGGCCGCTGCAACTGCAGCCATCCCTGCTTTCTCTAAAAAGTGTCGTCGCTTCATATTGGCAATTTGATTTGAAAAAAAGCGCTGCCCGAGAGCAGCGCATTACCACCTAAACAACAAAACAGCAAATCGAAGAACTACTGCTTAACGAGTTTCTTCGTGGAAGGCTTTCCTTGCCTGTCAATAACCGTGATGAGGTACATTCCGGAGGGCAAGCCAGCCATGGATATGCTGTGTACACCTGATCGGTTAATGCCTTGTGAAGCGACCTCAGCACCTAGAAGATTGTAAACCTTTATGCTACCTACTCCGGCTTCTTCAGGAATATCAATGAAGAATTGATCCTTCATTGGATTCGGATAAAGGGTGAATTCAACCTCACTGCGTGCATTTCGCACAAAAGAGCCAAAATCGGCAGGGAGTATACCAATGGGTTGTCCATTGGTTCCGCCGGTGTATGAATCGAATGATTCCGCGTAGTAGAAATCCCATGTGAGCAGATCAGGGTCAAAACTTGGCTGGCTGTTCGGAACGTTGTCATTGAAAAAGTCTGTAACCCAAGCAAGCGGAGTTGGAGCCGGATTATTGAAGGTCAGTACCTCCTCTGTATTGGTAGCCACCATAGCAGGGTCATTGATAATGCCAATGGCCAGCTCGTCGAGAAGGTTAATATATTCATGACCGGCGGGGTAAAGGTTCAGCACAGCTTGTTCAAAGAAGAGGTTGTTGTGACTTACCACGAGTGTTTGACTGCCTTGACCAATCCATTCCTGGATCTCAACAAAAGCCTGGCTTCCACCTTCTCCTTTCCCTCTTAAACCCACATTGACGATCATATTGTTGGTCACGAAGACATCTTTGGCGAAGCCAAATTCCATGCCTCTCTGTCCTGTATTCACAAATGTGTTTTGATCAATCCTGGCCCAATTTGTAACACCCCCACCATTGCGAAGTATGCGTGAAGTAATGTTGTATACCAAAGTATTGTAAATTTCCAGACTATCGAGGTCGTTACCACGGTCATCAATCAAACGACCATTGTCGGGATCATTCCATAAACCTATATTGCTGACAATTGAATTGCTGATGAAGATGCGCGTTCCTCCTTGATCCATACGGATGGCAGTTTGGGCGTCTACTTCCAGCCAGCAGTTGTCGATTGTAATTCGGATATTGTCCTGTCTTGCACGAATTATACGTTCCTGCACACCACCGAGCTGATCCACGTTTTTGACCCTTAGTCCTTCAATGCGCAGGTCACCGCGGGCCTCAAATGCTCTGGCTGATTCTCCACCACCTACTGCAAACGGCTGCAATACAGCCCTTGCGGGATCATCAGGGTTGGTGCGTATGTGAAGGGGGTATCCATTGTTTTCAATCGTGCGGATCAAAGGATACAACTGACCCCCTTGCAATTGATATACTGTATTGTTCGGGTCGATTCTTTCACCTGCCGCAGTGGTATCGCCATCGATCACGTTATTCAATGAACCAAGTAGTGGCTGCACTTCCACAATACGTGTTTGCGCATTTAGATGGCCTGCCAAAAGAATTTGAACAGACATCAGGTAGTATAGTTTTTTCATCATGAGGGTGGATTATATGTTTAATTTTCGACGCTTGAACATGTACCTTACCCCTACATCGGCCGTAAAGCCAAAGTACTCAATGTTGCTGCTGAAAACAGGAGATCCCAAAAATGCGGCTTCCCTTTGGTTGGTTATGTTGTTGAGGTTTACAAAAACCATCCACTGTTTATCTATACGTTGACTCACTGCGATATCCCAACGGGTCGTAGCCACTGTGAATATATCGCCTTCAGCCCTTGAACCTACTGAAAAGAGGGCGTCACCTTGGTGTACCACAGATACGCGGCCACTGAACCCGTTCTTTTCATATCCCAAGGATAAATTCACAAGCAAGTCTGACTGACCGGGCATCCTTCCCCTTCGTTCTGAGTCGATGACAATGGTTTCAAAAGGCGGCTCCATCTGCGTGATCACTTCAAAAAATGGGTAGTAGGTCGTACTGTTCATCATGGTGAGGTTGGCATTGATTACAATTCCATCAAATGGCTTTGGCAACCAGCGAAAATTGTTTTGGTAATCGACTTCAAAACCCCGCACATAGCTTAAGCCAAGCGCATTTCGAGGCTCAATAATCTGATAGCCATTGAGTGGATCGCCGGGCAAAATACGCCTAACCCTGGAATCGTATTCCACATTGGACAATTCTTTGTAAAATCCTCCGATTGTAAAAAGACCCAATTTTTCAGCATAAAAAGAAAGAAAGATATCGTAATTCCAGACAGTGGTATGCTCAAGCTCAGGATTTCCCTGGCGCGCAATCCTGTTTTGATCATCAATTATTTGAAAGGGTACCAAGCTTGAAAAATTTGGTCTCGCTATGGTTTTGGTTGCCGCCAACCTTACATCAAACCAGTCTGTAAATTTATACCGCAAATGAAGCATAGGCAGCCACTCATGGTAGCTGCGGGCAGTAATCTCTTCACGGGGGTCATTGACTACCCATTCTTCATTTTCGAGTTTTAACAATTGCCCTACGGTAGCCCTGTAATCAATGATGGTATTTTCATAGCGTGCTCCGCCCATGACCATGAGCTTTCTCCAGTTGGTTTCATTCATGATGTATCCTGACTCAATGCGTTCATTGGCAGTATAACTTTCCAAATCAACCCTATCGTCTTTGGCATAACCTGCACCAAAGCGCTCATAAAAATCGCGCACGGCGGCAGCATCAATGCCCACGTTGTTGTTGTCAGTAGCTCCCATACCCATAAAGAATACATCGCTGTTGAGAAAGTTGGGGGCTACAAAGCTCGAGTCAAGAAAGTCAAAGATCCCGATGTCGCCGCTGCCAGTGAGTTGAAACTGATCCATGCCCTCCGGACCAATAATGTTGGCTACGTTGGTTCCGGTCCAACGTCGGTTGATGCCACGCACACGCTCCTGATCGCGAATAAGTGCTCCGGCTTTGAAATATCCTGAAAAGTTATCGCCTAAGGCGTAGTCGTTGCGGATGTCGACCCGGCCTGTATAACTCACTTCATCAACATCGGCAACATCAAAACGGGCGTCTTTTAAGAAAAGGCGGTCCACATCATTGCGTGCACCTTGTGGCACCAATTCTGGGCCGCGGTTGTCAACAAGATCTTGGGTGAATGCGCCTATTTCGCGCCAGCGCGCCTGGTGGTCAAAATCAGTGCGCTGTACTGACTGGCTGCGTGCTCCTTGCCATGTGAATGTGAGGTTATTGCCCAGTTGGTGGTATCCGTTGATCATGTTGGATAAAACCATTGTATTCAGCTGCCGGTCGCGCAAGTCATACTCTTGGTAATTGTCATTGAGGCGGTACCGGCGGCGGCGGCGTAGCTCATCCCTGTCAATGTAGCCCAGGCTGTTACTGGCCACAACACTGTGCTGTTCATTAAATTGGTAATCAAAGTTCAGGGCTCCTGAATACCTGTTGCGCACCTCGAGCCTATCACCCAAATTCAGGTTGGTAATGATGGTATTGGCCGTGCCATCATCGCGCTCCCCTTGAAGTGCATAATCAGCGTTGAGGAAATCGGAACTGCGGTTTGCGCGTTGTCCATTTCCCGAAAAGGACACCCCGAGCTTGTCATCTAAAAAACGACGGCTGCCAAAAAGGTCAAACTTCCAGTGTCCGAATTCTCGTTCTTGTTGGTTGTATCCATATTGAAGCTTGCCGCCAAAA
>DAIOTP010000122.1:0-9794 GCA_036751905.1 Cryomorphaceae bacterium | reverse complement strand
TAGAGGGTTTTCCGGTCTATGTTGAGCATGCGCGCTGCTTTTGATTTGTTGTTGCCGGAATCACTGAGGGCCTTTACGATGCGCTCGCGTTCGGCTTCTTCGGCTACTTCCCTCAAGCTGCCGGGCACGCCTGTACCGGGTACGCTGTTGGCATGGTATGCAATTTCGTCGGGTAGGGAATGGAGCACTATTTGGGGCCCAACGCTCATGAGCACACACCGCCTGATGACGTTGCGCAATTCACGCAGATTGCCTGGCCAGCTGTACAGCCTAAATTTCTCCCAAACTTCTGGGCTCAGTTGTGCTACTTGTCGCCCCAATTGGGCATTGGCTTGGGATATAAACCGCTCTACATAATCGGCCAAATCTTCGGGGCGCGCACGGAGCGGTGCCAATTCTATGGAAAATTCATTGAGCCTGTAGTAAAGGTCTTCACGAAAGCGACCTTCGGCCACAGCGAGTTTCAGGTTTTCGTTGGTAGCAGCCAAAATGCGTACGTCCACATGAATTTCCTTGTTGCCTCCAATGCGCGTAAAGCTGCGTTCCTGGAGGATGCGCAATAATTTAAGTTGTATTTCATAGCCCAGATTTCCAACCTCGTCGAGGAAGATGGTGCCGCCATCGGCCTGCTTAAATTTCCCTTCTTTGGATTGTACAGCACCTGTAAATGCGCCTTTTTCGTGCCCGAAAAATTCGCTTCCTGCAATATCTTTTGGCAATGCACCGCAGTCAAGCGCTACAAATGGACCCGAGCCTCTATTGCTCAATTCGTGGATGCGCTTGGCGACGTACTCTTTGCCGGTACCCGTTTCGCCAGTGATAATCACTGACATTGGTGTCGGAGCCACCAAGCGTATATTGCTGTCTACCTCTTTGGCGGCTGCGCTGCGCCCTATGAGGTATGCGGTCTCCGCTGAACTGATTGCCGTTGTTGGGGGTTTTTTTGCGGAAGCTGCCTCCGAAGATTCATTGACAGCAGCAGGGGCCTGATGTGCAAGGCTTTCCTGAACGAGCTTTAGCAGCTCTTCGGGATATAAGGGCTTGGTAACGTAATCAATGGCGCCATATTTGATCACCTCTACCGCCATGCGGATATCCGAATAGCCTGTAATCACAATGAGCTTTAATCCTATGCGTATTTCGCGGGCTTCTTTGAGAAGTTCCAATCCCGTCATATCAGGAAGCCTAAAGTCAGTAATCACCAAATCAAATGCTGTTTTTTGCAGCAATGTCAATCCTTGGCGACCTGTGGCAGCCGTTTGAACCCCGAAATGATGTCGGGTTAGAAAACGGCTAAGCAATTGACATGTATCTAAGTCGTCGTCAATAACGAGTATATGCTTCATAGAGCAAAAGGGGGGTGAATAGAGGTTTACCTAACCGAAGGTAGCCATTACTTTAGCACGTCCAAAAGTTGTGCCTTCGAGAAGGGTTTTTTTATGATTTTTTTGATACCCATTGCGTCAAATGCTTCTCTGGAATGGGCGTCAGCATAGGCACTGATTATTACTACTTCGGCTTTGGGTTGCTCGCGACGAATGTCGGGAAGGAGGTCAGTACCATGCGCCCGGCCGAGATTCAAATCCAGAAATATTTTATCAAAAGAGCTGTTTACGAGAAAGCTGCGGGCCTCTTCGATGGATGAGGCATAGGCAGTTTTGAATCCGGCGGCGGTGAGCATAACCGAAACCAATGCACCAATATCTTTTTCATCGTCTACAATGAGCACATGGTTCATGGCGCAATTGTAAGGAATACTAAATAGAATTCAAAATGCACCTCTTTGATACAACAAAGCCTTTGGCCATTTGGCCAGAGGCTTTGTTGGTATACGTGTTTGGCTGACATGGCAGCTTAGTCAAAGCTACCCAATCGGATAGCCGCATATACTTGAAGGTAGTTGTGCCTTGCATCGCCGATGAAAGTCCTGGCTGCATCACTGTCGGCTACCTGCTGCAATCCATAATGATAGCGCGCACCCAACTGCAAAACGTTGAAATTAAGGGCCAAACCAGCGGCCAATCCGTAATCTAATTTTTTGAAATTATCGGAGTCAAGCGCTTGCTGACCGTCACCGAAGTCACCCTCCGTTGAAAAGGAAGTGTTGGCCAGAAAGCCGAGATATGGTCCAAAATGGATTTCGGCAGCAGTACCGAGCCGTAATACTCCCATAAGTGGCACATCAATATAGCTCATATTGAAAGTGTAATCGCCTTGAAAAAATAGGACATCATACTCGGCTGTGGCACCCTTGGTGGTGTAATTTACTTCGGGTTGAAAGGCAAAAACGTCGCCCATTGGCAGGTGAATGTATGCACCAAAATGATAGCCTGTGCGCATGTTGCGGTCATTGACTTCCTCAAAATTGAGGTTGCTGAAAGTCAAACCTCCTTTGAGGCCAATGTATTGGGCCTGTGCGGCAAAAGCCATGCAACCGACAAATGTTGCTGTTATGAAATACTTAATCATGGTTCGAAAATTATTTTGATTTATGAAGCTTGGTGCAAAGTGATAACCAAAAGGAAAAACAGGCATTCTTCAAAATTTAGGTGGGGTATGGAGGTCTCAAAAACAGAGGGATACATGTTTTGGCAAAATGCACTTTGGCGATAGGGTTTATGAAGGTTTGTGTACATTCTGCTACACAGTTGCATATCTCTCACCCCATTTTTGGATCCAGGTGGTCAATAAGCAATTGCATTCTGCTTGGATAAAAATGAAAGCCTCTATGCCATAGGAGCATAGAGGCTTTTGTCCTTTCTCAGGCAGCTGTATTAGGCCTGAGCCGCGCGGTGTACTAAACGAGACTCGCAATCAGCGTAATTATAAACACAACCAATAGAATATAAAATAGCACCTTGGCAATGGCTGCAAAACCTCGGGCAATGCCGGAGAATCCTAGAATTGCAAATAGAACGGCCAGTACGGCGGCGGTGATAATCCAGGTAATCATGGTTTTTAGGTTTTATGGGTTCTACATGTGCATGTCAACTTTGCGGCCACAGTGTAATTAATAGATAATGAGTATAATATGAAATTGCGTTGTGGAGCAGGTTCTACACTTTGGGGATTCGTCACACTTGGCGCCGGTCATTTTTTCCGGAAAGACCATTGGAGATACCCACCGATTTGAGCTCTTCATTGAACTTTACGCCTCCTTTGATTCCAAAATCGAGGGTGCGTATCGGGAAAGGAATCATAATGTCATTTTCATCAAATGCTGCTTTGAGCCTTTTGATGGCGTCATTTTTTACGCCCACATAGGCCAGTTGGTTGTTGGAATATTCCATCCAAATGTTGACAATGAAGTCGATCGAGCTATCACCGAAGCCCTGCCAGTGTAATGTTACAGGGTCCTCTTCAAGCCGTCCTTCTACCTTGCTGAGGGCTGCAACAACTACCTTCTCCACCTTTTCAAGGTTCTCACCGTAGCTCACACCACATTCCAGCCTAAGCCTGCGCTTGCCATACTCGGTGTAGTTGGTGAAGTTTTCTTGAAAAAGATAGCGGTTTGGCACGTATACCACAGGCCCGTCGAAGGTTCGGATTTTGGTAACCCGAAGGTTGATGTCCTGAACATATCCCAGCACACCATTGTAGCTCTCAACCACGTCACCTATGGCGTAGGGCTGCTTGAAGGTGATGTAAATGCCGGACATAAAGTTGGCCGCAGTATCCTGAAATGCAAAACCCAAGGCCAAACCTACGATACCTAAGCCGGCAAGTATGCTCGACACCGTTTTGGTAAGATCGAGAATGCTCAGAGCCAACATAAGACCTCCCAAAATGATAAGCAAATTCAGAAGCCTCCCCACAAATGAGCTGATGGTGAGATCCACATGCAATTTAACAAGATACTTTTTACCAATACGCCCTGCAAGGCGTGCTGCAAACAGGGCAATGATAAACATCACCGCGGCCAGAACAAGATTGGGAAGGTTGGCTCCTATGGCCACCAACCAATATTGTAGGCGCTCCATTGCAGCGTTTAAGAGTTCATTGAAATTTATTTTTTCCATGGTGAAGGGAAGTTGTTTTTCGGAAATTATGAGCAAAAGGATGCCTAGGCTTTCTGGAGGATATTAAACCAATAAGAAAGCGGTCAAAAGTTTCTTTGGGGCAATGGCCGTACCGAGAAGACCTGAACACTCGGTGTTCGCTTAAGGAGAGAAGGTGGCATTTTCTGCTTTGCTCATGGTCAAAGAGGAAGAGTGCTCCTCAGCAATAAGCCATGGATTCATTCATTGAATGCTTGCTGCCACAGAACTGTGGAGGATATGGCCGCATGTGTGGTGTGCCGCCTACAGTTCGCGAAGTGAGGCTTCGTTGAGCCTTTGGCATGCCGCATGGCTTATGTTATTGATCCCGTGGAGGGGAGGCCTTGTGTAGATTGAACGGGCTCACCATGGTATATCATGTGCACATAGGTATACAGAACTAAAAACATATATCTCATGAGCGCAACAGCAGACAAAATCAAAGGAAACTGGAACCAACTTAAGGGCAAAATCAAACAGGAATATGGCAATCTTACCGACGATGACCTTACGTATGTAGAAGGTCAGGAGGATGAACTTGTAGGTCGAATCCAAGAGAAATCAGGCAAGACCAAAGAGGAAGTTAAAAGGTTTATTGACAAACTGTAAAAAGCCAACCCTTCAGACGCGTAACGCAATGATTGAATCCCGAAAGACCATGTTTTTCGGGATTTTTAGTTGCGCAACCACCCACTTGCTTGCTGCAAGCCTGATTGTTGATGCTGACTGAAGGTTCCAATGCAAGGCCTCCATGGAAATAGACCATTCATGTGAATTTGTGTTCCAAAAGGGCAGTCCGCTCATAAAGATCAAGAAGTGGCTTTTAAAGCGTCATACGCTTTCACATGGCCATTTGCGCTGTTCGCGAAAAGTGCTTGACAGGGCAGCACCGGCAACACGTCTTGACTACATCACAAGCATTGATGATTGTGTGGTAAGCCAAAAGCCAAAAGGGAAGTAAAAATTCAGTCAACCAACAACATAAGTTAGAATATCTTCTTGATTGATGTACTCCCTTTGGCCATTTTTATGTGTTTTGCTCCGTGTTGTTCCCTATATTCTTACTATATTGTACTCCTTACACCAATAAACACACGAACATGAAAAACACTTTACTCTTCGCTTTTGTACTGTTGAGCACGACCGTGGCATTGAGCCAGGCAAATCCCATTGATTTTGAACCGGACGGCATTGGTGCCGATTGGACTTGGAGCACATTTGAGGCCCCAGGCGGGTTTAGCGATCCGGAATTCAGCGTAGTCCCCAACATTGCTGTTGATGCCGTTAATCCTTCAGCGAATGTAGCACGTATGGTCATCGACTATCCCTCCAATGAGCCATGGGGTCAGGCCGGCTGCGAATCGCAACATGGCGCCGACCTCGGTTCTTTTGTTGTTACTGAGGAAAACAGTATTGTGCGCATGATGATTTATCAGGAAGGATTCGCTGCTCCGGTAGCTTTAAAATTTGCAACACCGGTAGGCGCTGCATTTTTTGAGACCATTGTACCCAACAGCGTTGCTGATGCATGGGTCGAAGTTGAATTCGATATGTCTGGCTGGATCGGCAGCACCCTCCCTGGTGACCCCGACCAAATTATCTTTTTCCCAAGTTACGGACCGCGGGCCACAGGCCACACGGTTTACTTTGACAATGTAGTATTTGGTGCATCGGGTCCCGGTCCGGTTGACCCCATGACGCCTGCGCCCGACCCCACCATCGATGAAGATTTGGTGCTCTCTGCCTACAGTGACACCTACACCAACAACGTGGTGCAGAACTTCAATTTCAATGCTTTTCAAGGTGGCGGCACGGTTTCAGAAATTCAGATCCAAGGCAACAACACTGGCAAAATTGAAGGCCTCACCTTCTATGGCGCTGAGTGGACCGCAGCCGACGTGAGTGATTTTGATTTTGTACACTTGGATTATTACGCGACTACTTCTACAGCCTTCAACTTTTTTCTAATCGATCAGAGCTCCGGTATACCGGGTGGAGCTGCCGAGGAGCCACGCTTTTCATTTGGATCTGGCAATGCCGATGCGCCTTTGGTGCAGGGTGAATGGGTGAGCATTGACATCCCCCTCCAGCACTTTCTGGATTTTCCTTCCGGCAATTTTAATTTCGACCTGAATGACATTTTCCAATGGAAATTTGACGGAAACGGCACCCTCTACTTTGACAACATTTACTTCCACAAAGACCCGCTGTCAGTGAGCAGCCTGCCGACGGCCGATATGCGTGCCTATCCCAATCCTGCCAAGGACTTCTGGAACCTGAGTGTGCGCAATGCCGACATTCAACAGGTACAGCTTTTCAATGCTGTTGGACAGATGGTTTGGTCGAGCGCAAGCCCTGCTGAACTTCTACGCGTGGATGCCTCAGCCCTCAAGCCAGGACTGTATTTTGCCCGCGTACAAACCGATCGCGGAGCCGGTGTCATTAAGTTGATCAGAGAGTAAGGAACACCTTTACGGAAAAAATAACACATTCCGCCCCCACCAGCCCACAGCGCCGGAGGGGGCGGTTTTTTTTAGGAGGATAATTACAACGGTAAGGCATTTAATTGCACATCGCATTCCCCAGAAAAGGCGCCAGCAGCATTGACATTTGCACATTATTCATTTCAGATGACTCCCTTCGATACGTTCAATCATTAAGCACAACGTTTACTCATTGGCAAGCCCTGAACTCGGCAAGCATGGTTTCCTTTGTCAAGTATAAATCCGACCTGTGGTATGAAAACATCTTTTCTTGTAGTATGTGCAACCTTCCTGGGGTGCTTGTCGCTGATTCACTGCACCTCACTTTCCGGACAATGGGCTTTCGACCCGGCCAATCCTCAAGCCTTGTGCGATGCGCCAGGATTACAGCGCTTTCCTGCCATTACCACCCTTGGCGATGACCGCTTTTTGACCTTTTGGACTGACAACCGAAGCGGTTCGGGCGGGCAGGTGTTTATGCAAATATTGGATTTGGAGGGCGATGAATTGCTTGAGAGCAATGGCCAGGCCATGAGCCCTCCGGGCGACAACCTGAGTTATCAACTCGCGCGCGATGCCAATGGCAACCTGATGCTGATGTGGTTTGAAGCGTCCAATACCACTGGCATTGGCAAGTTGTGGGCAATGGCCATGGATGCTGATGCGGACTTGCTATGGGATGAACCACTCCTTGTGGCAAGCAGCAACTTTACCGGCCCTGATTACATTGGCCCCATAGGCGGCTACTTCCTGATGACGGACGCTCAGGGTTTTTCCGTTGTTTTTCACCATTTGCCTTTTGGTGGAAGCGTGCTTCAGTATGTACGCTTCAGCATTGAAAACGGACTCGAAAATGGGCTCAATGGGGTAACACTGCCCAATTATGGCAACATAGGTAGCATCAGGGCAGCCGTAGATCACTATGGAGGTGCCTACGTTGTATTCAGTACGGGCAATGGGGCAGGCGCGGCAGCAAGGCTAACACGCATAGCCGGCAATGGGGAAGTACTTTGGACAAATCCTATCACGGTGACGGAGGGCACCGGTGGACTGTCGTACAATTTCTCCATGGTGACCGATCCCCATGGAGCCTCTGTATGCTGGGAGGAAGGAGTGGTAGGCAATCAGGTGGATTTGCGCATGCGCCGCTATACGCCTTCGGGTGTGCAAGGCTGGAATGGAAACACAGTTGAGGTAAGCAATACACCAGGCACACCGCTGGCCTGGACATGGACGCGGGTAGGCGACTTTTATCAATTTGCCTGGGTTGACAACCCTGTGCCATTTGTGACCGACTACTTTGTGCAGATACACCGCATCGACACCCTGGGCAACAACATTTGGCAACAGAGCGGCATACAGCATTCGCCCTCCAACGGTGGCAGCAATGTGGTGTTTCGCCTCGATGCCGACACCAATGTGGTGGTGCTGTACAACGACCCACAGGGCAACATTGCGATAGACCGCTACCTCAGCGATGGAAGCATAGACCCCGCCGTAAGCCAGATTCCGGTGGCGCTGACCAACGTATCATACGGCTCCGGTGGCCAAAAAACTTTTGCCCTCCAGGGCGTTGAGCTCATGGCAGTATGGACCAATTACTTTGCCCAATTTTCAGACAGTGACCTGAACAGGAGTTCAGGATCGTCTGCGCTTTCTAATTTTATCAAGCCAGGTTCTGAAAGGTTAATGCTCTACCCAAATCCGGTAACTGGGGAGCGGCTTCACCTTAACTTGCCCGTGCAGGTAAGCATCACCGATCTCACAGGCAAGAAGGTATGGGGCAGCGCAGGGCCCGTGCATCATGTGGATGTATCTTTCTTACCATCCGGGCTGTACCTGCTCAAGGCGGAAGGGCATGGGGTGATGAAGTTTGTAAAGCAGTAACGGGAAAATGCACTCCTTAGGATCTTGGCGGTGGTTTCCGCCAACTTGTCTAAAATCAGAAGAAAGTATGGAGGCCTGAACCATCATGGGTTGCTTGGATCAAACAAGCAATCTCACAATGCACATTGACCACTTTGGTTTTGGTTGTTTTTCGCGAACTTTGGTGAAGTGATTCAAGTCCTTCATACCGACAGCAGAAAGAACCGAGTGAGTTTTTCTGAATTTCAAAAGTTCGACGGTGACACCCATTTCGATCAAGTGGCCGCGAAGTTTGTGATCAGCGGAGAGGAGACGTACTATGTCAAGAACCGAAAATACACGGTGAAAAAAGGTGAGTACATCATCGGCAATGGCGGTCAGCTTGCCGAGGTGTTTATGCATAGGCACACCATAGGTTTATGCATTGATGTGTCAAACGAGGTAATCAGGGAAGTATCTGCGCTTTATTTCGAGCAAAGTGATTTTTTGGATTTTCTTTTGGGAGATCATTTTTTGATTAATAAGTACAAGACAAGGAATACCTCTCTGGGAATGATGTTGCAATCTGTCGGTTTAAACGAGATTCAAAGTGTATCTGCGCTCAACAAACACCTCTTTGATGAAGAGCTTTTTTTGAGCTTGGGCGAGCGTATTGTGCTCGATCAATCAAGGGTGTTCAGTGAGCTGTCGCAGCTTAAATTCAAAAAGCAAGTGGTTAATGAAGAAAATTACCGCAAGCTTTTGGAAACAAAGGAGTACGTTGATGCGCATTTTCTCATTGAGATTGGCATTGAAGAGTTGACCCAAATTGCCTGTATGTCGAAGTTCAGTTTTATCCGTCTCTTCAAGCTTACCTTCGGTTTTTCGCCTTACCAATATATCTTAGCCAAGCGCCTACACTTTGCCAGAGAGCTTATAATGAGTGGTATAAAAGTGACAGATGCCGCCTACCTGACCGGCTTTGCCGATGTAGCATCCTTTAGCAAATCCTTCAAAACGTGCTTTTCTGTTGCTCCGAGTAAAGTGCAACAAAGCAATTTTTGACAAGTAATCACAGGGATACTGCACTTCCTTTGTGGGCAATGAACCCATACTTTTCGCCCATATGTTCCGCACAGTCCTATTGGTTTTAATCCTCCTGATCATCGCACTGTTTTACGTCAAAGACTGCACTGCTCAAACTGTTTATGGCCTTGAACGCAAGGCCTCACTGGGTATTCAGGTGGAGCGTGCTGAAAACGGCGTGAAAGCCGCCGAAGTGATCGGTGGCACAGCAGCCTCCATTGGTATGCAAAAGGGCGACATCATCCAGGCCATGAATGGTACGCCGATTTCCGACTACCAAAGCTTGGGCCGTGCACTCGCCGACAAGCGCAGGGGTGATAAAGTTGAAATGCAAGTGGTAAGA
>DAIOTP010000121.1:0-9829 GCA_036751905.1 Cryomorphaceae bacterium | reverse complement strand
TATTGGCCTTTCGCTGAAGTTTGAAGATTTTGAAGCTTTCTTTGAAAAAAGAAAGAGAAATATGAAAGCTGCCTTAGAGCAGGTGCTGGAGTTAAAACCACAGCGGGACTCAAAATTCACGGTAGATAATTTGAATGCTTAAGTGGCACTACCAGTAAACATAGAAGAGTTAATCCACGGAAAGGTGGTGGAATGGGAACGGCTGGAATTCAAGCAAGATTGGAACCCGGAACCCATTCTTCATACTTTGTGTGCCTATGCCAATGACATCAACAATTGGGGGGGCGGCTATATTATTGTTGGAATTGCTGAAAAAGATGGCCGTCCTGAACTGCCACCCGCAGGACTTAACCCTGAAAGGTTGGATAAATTACAAGGTGAACTCACCAACTTGGGTCATCGCATCCTGCCTAATTTTCTACCTATTTTTCAGCCCTATGTTATTCAAAACAAGCATATACTTATTATTTGGGCACCAGCTGGTGATATGCGTCCTTACACCGCACCTGAGGGCCTGGGAAAAGGTGCACAGCCCCGCCATTCATACATCCGCAGCGGGTCAAAAACCATCATCGCAAGAGGAGAAAGCCTGAGGCGTTTGCAAGAACTCACTGCCCGAATTCCCTTTGATGACCGGATAAACCAACAGGCCGAACTCAATGATTTGAGCCTTGGATTGATCCGCGATTTTCTTCAGGAAGTAAAGAGCGGCCTCTTTGAGGAAAGTACCAGCATGCCTTTGCCCGACCTTACCCGGCAAATGGCCATCGCCAAGGGGCCTGATGAATACTTGCGCCCGGTCAACGTTGGTCTGATGTTTTTCAACAAAGAGCCTCACAAGTTCTTTCAGCGTGCCTGGATTGAGGTTGTGATCCGGAAAGATGAGGCGGGAAAAGATTTTAGCGAGAAGTATTTTAAGGGTCCTGTCCACTGGCAGTTGCGTGAAGCCTTGGGCTATATTCGGAGCAACATTATCGAAGAACGTGTAAGGAAAATCTCGGGCCGTGCCGAAGCTGACCGTTATTACAACTTCCCATATGATGCCCTGGAGGAGGCACTGGCCAATGCCGTGTATCACAAGAGCTATGAATTGGCCAAACCTATTGAAGTGCAAATCTGGGTAGACCGGATAGAGATTTTAAGTTTCCCCGGTCCTGTTCCACCGGTGGATGCCAAAATTTTGGCCGAAAACAAGCGCATTGTAGCCCGTGACTATCGCAATCGCAGAGTAGGTGACTTCTTGAAGGAGTTGCATCTGACTGAAGGCCGGGGCACCGGAATTCCCACTATGAATAAAACGCTAATTCAAAACGGTTCGCCTGAACCCGTGTTCGAAACGGATGATCAGTGTACTTACTTCCTCATCGTTTTGCCGGTGCACCCTGAGTGGCACCCTAATCATCTGAGCGACCATGATGAAGTGAAAACTGCCCAACGTAGTGCCCAAGGTGCCCAAGCTATAAGCACTGGAATTCAGGGTAATGAGAAATTGAGTGAACAAGGTAGTGACCAAGCTGGTGCCCAAGCATTATCTAAGGAGCAAAGAACTATTCTCACAATTTGTAAAGAGCCCAGAAGCCGGTCAGAAGTACTAACGGAAATTGGATTGACAAATCATAGAAAGAACTATTTGAAGCATATTATGCCCTTAATAGAATTTGGGTTAATAGAATTGACAATTCCTGAAACTCCCACTCACATGCATCAGAAATATGTCTTAACAGACAAAGGCCAAACGCTGCTCAACCAATTAACCCAAAAGGAATCATGATCGAAAAGTGGTTGGCAGAAGATATCCAAAAGAGCTTTGACCGCGGTTACTTTCGCTTTGTCATTTGTGATCCTAAAGGTGATGCTGCCTACCTGTGCAAGCACCTGCCAAAAAGCTGGACAGTAATAGAAGCCCATACGGCCCTTGAAGAGTTGGAGGCCAAATATCAAGTTGAAAAAAGCAGCCCTCAGCAGCTTACGATATTCTATACCCGCATACCTGTTGAAGATCTTAGCTTCCTGATGGAGTATGCTATGATTGAAGGCCATCTGGATCTGACAGAGCTGCATCAGTTTCTTAAGAAAAAGGTACATGATAGAGTTGGACTAAATCTCAGCCTTAGCAATGAAGAATTGCTCACTGCAGCAAAGGTCTCCGTCGGTAAAGGGAAAACCTATTGGATGGATCTTGGTCACAAAGGTTCAGGAGAGATTTTCGATCTTACATCGATGCTGGTAGAATTCCTTCATGACCCAAAAGCCTTTACGTCAACCATGGATACTGAAGTGAAACAAGCATTTTTATCCAAAGTCCAGGCACACATCGGTCAGCAAGCAATTAAAAAGCCTGTTGCTACTATAGCAAAGGAAACAGCCAATTTCATTCTTCTTGGGCTGGTTCAAAACGAAATTGACGCCACCCTATTACACGTATATCACCAATGGATTGACAGTGCCACTTTCCAGGATTCTTTGAAAAAATACATAAGTCAATTTGAAATACCTGTCGACAGAGATATTTGGTCACTTCATCCCGACCATCCTTTCGCCAGCATTGATCGGGCACAAATTGCAGAGTTGGCCGCCAATCTCGGGGATGAGCAGTATGTGGCATCCAAACTCAGCACAGTTGAATCGAGGGCCAGGAACAAATGCGCGCTCTTGCTGCAAATTCACTGGTGGCCTTATATGCTGAATCTAGTTCGATATGATAACGCTGGAATAAAAACCATATCCACTTTCGATGAAGCCATTCGGTATTACAGGGAATCGTTCTATAAACTTGACCGTAATATTCGAAAACTATACGCACAGTTTCTCAGCGATGAAAGGGTTATTCAGCCCCTTCAGGATCGATATGAAGCCATTCTGAAAGATCTCTTGAACAAGTGGTATGAGCACTTTGCCGATTACAAGGAGACCCAAAGTGGGTTGCTGCACAAGATTATTCATAAATCCACTGGTCAGACTGCAATCATTGTTGGTGATGGCATCAATTATGAAGTAGCAAGGGAGGTGGTGGAACGTGTTGCATCTGGCATAAAGGTCAAAGAAGACTATGTGCTGGCCGATTTACCTTCTGTGACCGACAACAATATGAGTCGTTTGTATCTTTCTGACGGAAGCTTTAGCGACAACAAACAACAGAGGGAACAACGGCTCAATGGTGATTTTGCTACAACCATCATTAAGCACATTTATCTCGAAAAATTGAATCAAAGCCACAGTGAATGCGAAGTGCTCATATGCAGCTACAAGGATATTGACGATTTAGCAGAAAAAATGCAGCAGAAGGCACTGAAGTATTTTGACACAATCGTTGATACTCTGGCGGAAAAAATTTCGGAGTTGTCGAACCTCGGCTTTTCTTCGATTTACCTGGTATCCGATCACGGCTTTGTACTTTCCGGCTTATTAAGCAATGCGGATAAGGTGGAGTTTGCCGCCAAAGGAAAGTCCACTAAAAGCGAACGGTTTATTGCTTGTGAAGATAAACAGAACGTTCCTGATCAGCTTATTCAGATTGAGAAAAGGTACCATGACCATAACTACTTGTTATTCTCCAAAAATCTACGACCATTCAAAACTACCGGGAGTTATGGCTATGCACATGGCGGTGCAAGTCCACAGGAGTTGATTGTGCCCCTATTTCAATTCCAATCGGCCAAATCCACTCCGCTATTAACAGCAATGATAGAAAATAAGCAGGAGCTTAGAGAAACTGAAGGCCAAAACTTTCAAGTGAAGGTAAAGGCAGGGAAAAGTGATGGGAACCTCTTCAAGTCAGAACGCAAATGCCACCTAAAAATATTTGCTGCCGGTCAAGAAAAATATTCAAGTGATACCTTCACATTGATCTCCGGGCAAATTGTAAGCAGGGAGTTCACATTTGGTGCTGACCGTGAACTCGCAGTATACCTGATCGATGCAACTACCCAGGAGCAGTTGGATAAAGCCTTAATAAAACAAGCTACCGGACGTGACCTCGGTGGGTTACTGTAAAACTTTGATTATGATAACACTTGACGATTTAGATAAAAAGTTACTGGAGCACTTCAGAGGCTACGTGGTGAAAAAAGACCTTGTGCGCAGTGTAAAAGTGGGTGCGAATGTTCCCGTATTTGTGTTGGAATACCTCATTGCCAACTCCTGCTCTACAGATGATGAAGAAAAGATTCGCCTGGGAATGGCAAATGTTAAAAGCATCCTATCAAAGCACTATGTGAGCCCGGAAGAAAGTGATCTCATTCATTCCAAAATAAGAGAAGCCGGGAGCTTTAAAATCATTGATAAAATATCCGTAAAGCTCGACGCGAAGCGTGACAGGTATTGGGCACAGTTACATAACAGCAACATCAAAGATGCCGTAATCCGTGATGTACTTGTATTAGAGCACGACAAAATGATGTTGGGCGGTATCTGGGCAATCATTGATATCGAATATGATTCTAACAGCAAGTTGGGTACCACTACCTATCCTTTCGTCATACGCGAAATCAAGCCCATTCAACTTTCTTCGTTCGATATGGAGAAGGTGAAATCCAAGCGAAAGGAATTTTCACGGAAGGAATGGATGAATTTGCTGTTGCGCAGCAGTGGTTATGAACCCGAATCAGAAGGGATGACTGAACGGGTCAAAATGCTCTTGCTTTCGCGCCTTATACCGTTGGTGGAGTCCAATTTCAATTTTGTAGAATTGGGCCCAAGATCCACGGGAAAATCCTATGTCTTCAAAGAGCTGACGCCTTATGCCGTTCTTATTTCGGGCGGACAGGGCACTGTAGCTAAACTTTTTGTACACGGGTCTACTGGCCGCGTTGGGGCAGTGGGCCAGTGGGATGCAATATGCTTTGATGAAGCGACCGATAAGCTTTTCAAAGACAGGGATGCCATCCCATTAATGAAGGATTACATGGAATCAGGTTCCTTTTCCCGCGCAGGATCAGGTGGAGAGATTACTGGTAATGCCTCCATCATTCTCAATGGGAACATCAATCAACCAGTGGAGACAGTGCTGCAAACCTCCCACCTGTTCAGTCCGCTTACGGATGAAGTAAGCTCCGATACTGCGTTCCTCGATCGTATCCACTTTTATCTACCAGGATGGGAGCTGATCAAATTTTCACCTGCCAACTTTACTTCTAACTACGGCTTTAGCACTGACTATTTCTCGGAAGTACTCAAGAATTTGCGCAGAGTAACTTACACCGATGTTTTGGAGCAATATTTTTCCCTCGGATCACACCTGAAACAGCGTGACACCAAGCCAGTGAAAAAAACAGTTTCAGGCCTTATTAAGTTGCTTCACCCTGATGGCAATTTCACCAAAGAAGATGTTAGGGAATACCTCACTATTGCTATGGAAATGCGAAGGAGGGTAAAAGAACAGCTGAAGCGTATTGGTGGAATGGAGTTCTGGGACACCAACTTTTCTTATATCGATAAAGAAAACCAGGAAGAAACTTTTGTAGGATTACCGGAGGACAGGGGCTCTCAATTGATCGAGAATAATCCGCTTCCGCCGGGTGTTTGCTACACTTGCACCAGTGATGGAGAGAACTTCTCATTGGTAAGACTTGAAGTAGTAGTAACTATGGGAAGTGGTAAACTGCAAATTTCCGGGACAACGGCAGCTGTAGTCAAGGAAAACGTTCGCAATACCTATCAATACATTAAGGCAAACGAAAAGAAAATATTGAATGAGCAGCACAGTCTTACCAACTTTGATGTGAATGTTCAAATCACCAATCTACTTGGCAAGTCAATTGGCTCTGGAGTGGGCAGCGCAGTTTACATAGCCATGATTTCTGCCTTGTATAAGCGAAATTTGAAGCCGGGTCTGGCTGTGCTTGGTAATATTTCAATCGGAGGAGCCATCGAGCGGGCTTCCAACTTTAGCGATAAAGTGACATTGCTTTCAGAGAATGGAGCCAAAACCGTAATTGTGCCGATGGATAACTTACAGGAACTAGCTACAGTGCCACAGAGCGTGCTGGGAAGCACCGATGTGCCATTTTATGGCAACAATCAAATGCTGATTCAGAAGTCAATATTGATGGAGTGAAATTTGAAGGCATAACTTCTAGTGTGTGAACTAACCAGACAAGAATCGAAGCAATAGCCTTGACCCTCGAACGGATGCTGGTCAGTTTTTGAAAATGAATTCATTCATAGAAGAGGGTTAAGAATGGAAAGGAAGAAATAGATATCATGAACAACCAAAGCCAAATAAAATGCCCCAACTGCGGCACCTCCATCGATGTGCAGGACATCCTTGCGCATCAGTTGGAAGAAGAGATCAAGCAGAAGTACCAGTCTCAACTCGCTGCGGAACAAAAGAAGGTGAGCGAGCAGGAAGAAAAACTCAGGAACGCGCAGAAGGACTTTGAGCTGAAAAAGAAGCAGGAGAATGAACTGTTTCAGGAACGGCTGGAGCAGCAACTCAAGGAAGACCGGAAGGGCATTGAAGCAAGGCTCAAAGCCAAGCTGGCCGAGGAGCAGTCAGAGCAATTCCAGGCGCTGCAAGCTGAACTCAATGAAAAGTCAGAACAGGTCAAGGAACTCAGCCGCAGCAGGGCGGAGATAGAACGTCTGAAGCGGGAAAATAGCGAAGTGAAGGAAGCTGCGGAGGCAGAGGCCCAGCGAAAGCTAAATGAAATGCTGGCCGCTGAGCGGGACAAGATCAAAAAGTCGGAAGAAGACAAGAACGAGCTTCGCATCAAGGAGCTACAGAAACAGTTGGAAGACCAGCGCAAGCTCACGGAGGAAATGAAGCGCAAGCAGGAACAAGGCTCCACGCAGCTGCAAGGCGAAGTGCAGGAGCTTGCCATTGAAGAGTGGCTCATGGCCCGCTTCCCCCTCGATACCATTGATGAAATCAAGAAAGGTGCCCGAGGTGGGGATTGCATCCAAATTGTGAATACCCGCACCAGGCAAAACTGCGGCAAAATCTACTACGAAAGCAAGCGCACCAAAGACTTCCATACCGGTTGGATAGAAAAGTTCAAAGCCGATATGCGGGAGAAAGGTGCCGATGTGGGTGTATTGGTCACGGAAGCCATGCCGACGGGCTTCGACCGCATGGGCATCATGGATGGCGTGTGGGTGTGCAGCTATGAGGAGTTCAAAGGACTTTGCACCGTGCTCCGTGAATCAGTCATCCAGTTGAGCACCGCCATCAGCTCCCAGGAAAACAGAGGCGACAAGATGCACATGCTCTACGACTTCCTCACCAGCACCACTTTTCGCATGCAGGTAGAAGCCATTGTAGAAGGCTTTACATACATGAGAACATCTCTCGAAAGCGAAAAGCGCTCCATGCAGCGCATCTGGAAAGAACGCGAAAAGCAAATCGACAAAGTGACCACCAACACCATTGAGATGTACGGCTCCATTAAAGGGATTGCCGGGAGTGCGGTGCAGGCGGTGAGGGCGTTGGAGTTGGGGGGAGGTGATGATGAATTACCCGCCTGAACCATTACCTGCTATTGTTAAGGCAAGGTAAAGTGTCTGTTAATGAATTTTAGTAGCTTCACCAGACTTCATCTTTTTATGTGTTTTTTTCTAAATTCGTTTTGATAAAAACGACTGTTCAAAATAGACCTTATTAAAGTATCTGGCATGACTTCAGGAAACAGTGCGAGTCTTCTCTACAATGAGGCGAAAAAGGCCTGGGAAAAAATTGGTAAATCCAGGTCGGAGAAAGATTTAAAAATGGAAGTCGAGCTTTACAAAAAGATGCTCGACATATTTCAGGTAGGCGATTATTTCTGTATGATCTTTAATCCCGCCGTAACGGCCTTTGAGTATTGCAGCGCTGCCGTGCAGAGCGTACTTGGCTATACCAATCTTGAGTTTACCCCGCAGCTTTTCTTTTCATTGTTGCATCCAGAAGACGCGATACATTACGTTCAGTTTGAATCAAAAATCACGGAATTTTTCATGGCCCTCCCGGTCGAAAAAGTCATGAAGTACAAGACGCGCTATGATTTCCGCGTACAGCACAAAAGCGGACATTATGTACGTATTCTGCAACAAGTGGTGACCATCAATATGGCCGTGGACGGCGCCGTGATCCACACCTTTGTGGTGTTCACCGACATCACTCATTTGAAGACCTCGACGCAAATGAGCCTCTCCCTGATTGGCCTGGAGGGTGAGCCTTCCTACATCGACGCCCACAAGCAACTCAACGAGATAGTACGCCCTCAACCCCTCTCCAAACGCGAAAAACAAGTCCTTGCCCTGCTTGCGCAAAACAAGACCTCGGAAGAAATTGCCGGGCAGCTTCACATCAGCAGGCACACTGTCGACAACCACCGCAAAAGGATGCTAAACAAAACCGAAACATCTTCCACATTGCAGTTGGTAATACGGGCGATTGAAGAGGGGTGGTTGTGAGTACCAAAAACGGCCATCTGTTCACTCCGCATTCAGGGATTGAAAATGACCAGAAGTGGCTATTGCGGGTAGCCCAACGAGGTGCTAGTTTTCCACAGAAAAAAGATAGGCAAGAAAAGCCTTTATAAGAATGTAAACCGGGCTTGGGTGAGCCGGGCGGCAGGGTTAAAACACGCCCATGGCTTGGGGCGGTGAGAAAGGAAAATCGGCTATATCTTTTCCATCAGTAAGCTTAGACGCTTTGATATTTTTAAAGATAAAAACCAACTTTGTAGTGAAGCCTAAAGCAAAAACAAGCCAGCCGAATAGTCAATAGCATTGTTCATTTTGCACATAAGCCCTCATCATTTAACCTGATCAAGATGAAAACAACCTTTGCCCTAAGCACCCTATTAGCAATTATTTCAACGCCACTCTCCCTGCTGGCTACCACATGGACGGTGAGCAACAACCAGTACCGCCCAGCGCAATTTACGGAAGTGCAGGATGCACTGAATGCCGCCGCTCCTTATGATACCATTGTGATTGCAGCAGGCAAGTACAGCTCAGCTACGGGCATCCTTACCTCCAACATTCCGCTGGTGATACGCGGTGAAAGTGGAAACAACCCGGAAGATTATCCCGAAACGGTCTTTGAAGGGGTAAACCTGCAGCTGATGCGTTTAAACAAAGAGTACAGCGCAAGTGGCTCCAAATTTTACGGTATCGATTTTCGCTCAAGTACGATACTTATTGACGGCGAGTTTTTTGCAAGCCAGGAAGGTGAGCGGGACATGTCCGACTTTCTATTCGTGCAGTGCGCCTTTACTTTAGGCAGGTACACCTCTATATACGGCACCGCCGAAGTGGAGAATGTGGTGGTTGAAAATTGCTTATTTGTATCTGGCTATCAGCCCGGCGACAATGTACTTAGTGCCGCCCCTGATGACGATATGATTGAACTAAGGCTTACTGATCCAGAGGACAAACCCTTGGTCGATGGGTGTCCGTTGACTCAAGATCATGTGGATACTTTATGTGCACATGTTTTAAGTGTTAATGACCCAAGCCCTGGAGCTTCAAGTGTTTTTGGCTGGGCATTTGAAGAAGATCTTGCCAATTTTTTTAATATTCAGGTCAAGCACCCAAAAACACCAGAAGAAGAAGAAGCAGAATGGAATAGAATGATTGATGAAATTGTAAAGTATATGAAAGTTTGCACACCCGCTATGATTTGTGAAAAATCCGGAAGTATCGGCATGAATAGGCATATTCTAAGTGTAGCAGCACTATCTGATTCAGTGGAAGTTTTTCATGGGTTTATTACAAATCTTGAACCTGATCTTAATTATATTCATCCAGAGGATCAAAATACAGTTTTAGACACTGTTTGCCGTACACGTAATATTATTATGTGCTAGTCCGCTTGTGTGTACCTACTAGATGCCACTGCGATGGC
>DAIOTP010000120.1:0-9899 GCA_036751905.1 Cryomorphaceae bacterium | reverse complement strand
TTTCACACCACTCCAATGCTTGTCGAAACTTGCGCTCCTTGTTTTTTGCCAACCCGGTAGCGGAATAAGAATAGGCCATTCCATGTACATCTCCTATTCCTTCAAAAGACAACAAACTTCTCTCGAAATAGTCCAAGGCCAAAGTATACTCACCCAATTCAAGGTAGCTATTGCCCATGCTCAGCAGCGAACCCGACACACCTTGCACATCTCCTACCTCTTCGCAGAGCTCCAAGCTTCTCCGATGGTATTCCAAGGCCTCAGCAGGTTCGTGTTGATAGGAATAAATAGTTCCTATGTTGCCAAGAGAATTGGACATCCCCTGTTTGTCACCAATTTCCTCGAATGCGCTCAAGCTCTTTTGGAAATACTCCAAAGACTTTGGGTAGTCAACCAGAAAGGAATAAAGCCCACCCATGTTGAGCAGCGCATTCGCTTTGCCTCCTATGTCGCCGATTTCCTCATATACATTCAATGATTGTTGGGTTTTGTTCAAAGCCGAAGGATAGTCACCTTTGATCGCGTAATAAACACCTTGCGTGCTCAGAGCGGCAGCCATTGGCTCTTTAAATCCTGTTTCCAGAGCGAGTTCATATTGAAGCTGAGAAAAATAGTATGCCGAATCAGGTTGACTGAACAAATATCCCCTCCATGTGAGGTAATCCAGCACCTTCAGCCTATTGCTATCAGGTTGCGATGGGTCATTCCACACAGACCAAAGAGAGTCGTGCTCAGCCTTGGGGAGGGAGCTTTGGGCCAAAGCGGCAGAAGATGCCACCCCGAGAACAGCCCCCGTGAGCAATGCCATAATCCCGCTTCGGGCCAAAATAAATTTGCTAAAACCTGATTGAATACGTCTTGATTGCATGAGCCGGGTGTTTGTTGTAAAGTGTGTTTGTGCTTTAAAACCTCCGAGCCTTTCATCGCAGCGTGTTAACAAAACCGCCTGTGAGCATTGTCAAAAATCCTCAAAAACGCATTCGTAAGAACACAACCTAACTCCAATTGCACCTGACATGCATTCGCGCAAAGCGCTAAAGCATCTTGGGCTATGATCAAGAACAGCCGCCGCTGCATGGCTTGACCCAAACATCCCCCTTTTTCAAAAAAACTATAAGAAAAGAGGCTGCATTGTCTCAGCGCAGCACCTCAGCGACTTGACAAAGAAAGCAAATTTGATCAAAAAATACCAGTGTCCGACTTAAAGAAGGAGATTGTTCGTGCTCGTTGACATTTACCTTCGGAAAAAAAGAAAACACCATGTTCAATAAAACCATACAGATGTACCCGGTAAGAGGCAATGCCGCGGATGGTCGAATTTCGTCATTCAACAAAATCAAAGATTCCTTAATGCTTCAACGTGGTTTACAACGCGGGCACAGCAGGACTATTGAAAAGTTCCGCTGCATGCGCAATCCTGCGGCTACACCCTTAGCAAAGCGCGCTCCTTTTTGTACATTGGCGGCACACAATGAACCGCACCGAATCCCTCCGCCGACTACAACAACAGACTGAACCCTTCGACATTGCCATCATCGGCGGGGGTGCCTCAGGCTTCGGGGTGGCCCTGGAAGCCCTCGCCCGTGGCCTCAGTGTGGTGCTGCTCGACAAAAACGATTTTGGCAAAGGCACCTCCAGCCGCTCCACCAAGCTGCTGCACGGCGGGGTACGCTACCTCGCCAAGGGTGAAGTGGGCCTCGTATGGGAAGCCCTCGGCGAGCGCGGCCTCCTGCTCAAAATTGCCCCCCACCTGAGCTCGGTGGTGCGCTTCGTCATCCCCGTTTACAGCAATTACGACCGCTTCAAGTACACCGCCGGCCTCAAGGTGTATGACCTTATGTCGGGACGCCTGCGCATAGGGCGCTCCCGCTTCGTGAACAGGGAGGACACCATCAGGCGCCTGCCCAATGTGCAAACGGAAGGGCTCCTGGGCGGGGTAATCTACCACGACGGCCAATTCGATGATGCCCGCCTGCTCATCGCCATCGCACGCACCTGCTTCGATCAGGGGGCCTGCCTGCTCAACCACGCCAGGGTGAAGGCCCTCACCAAAGACGACAAGGGCCGCATTACAGGCCTTACGGCAAAGGACGAACTCGATGAAAGCGCGTACCACATCCGCGCCCGCATGGTGGTGAATGCCACGGGCGTATTTGCCGACAAGGTACTCCGCATGGACACCCCCGGTGCCTCGCGCAGCATCAAGCCCAGCCAGGGCATCCACCTGGTACTCGATCCCGACTTCCTCGGCGGAGCTGATGCCCTCATGATTCCCGCCACGAGCGATGGCCGCGTGCTCTTCATTGTACCCTGGCAGGGCAAGCTCATCGTAGGCACCACCGACACCTTGCGCGACAAGCCCAGCCTCGAACCCCAGGCCTTGGAGGAGGAAATCGACTTCGTGCTCGAGAATGCCTCCCAATTCCTCAAACGCAAGCCCACGCGCGCCGATGTGCGCTCCGTATTTGCCGGCCTGCGCCCGCTTGCCATGCCCAAGGAGGGCAGCACCAAAACCAAGGAAGTGTCCCGCAGCCACAAGGTCATCATTTCCGATAGCGGACTCGTGAGCATCGTAGGAGGCAAGTGGACCACTTTTCGTAAAATGGGGGAGGACACCGTACAGGCTTTCGCCAAAATAAGTGGCAGCCCGCTGCCAGAGCGCAAGCATTTTCCCGCCTCCTTCCACGGCGCGGCACCGCGCAGCGGGGATCCCCTGAATGCCTACGGAAGCGACGCCCCCGCCGTACAAGTCCTGCAGGCTGAACAAGCTAAATTTGCCGAAAGGCTGCACCCCGGGCATCCTTACACCGCCGCCGAGGTGGTGTGGGCTGCCCGGCAGGAGATGGCCATGACCGTGGAGGATGTGCTCTCGCGCCGCATGCGCCTCCTCCTGCTCGATGCCCGCGCCGCCCTCGAAGCCGCCCCCAAAGTAGCCAGCCTCCTGGCCACCGAGCTGGGCCATGACCACAAGTGGATCAAAACCGAACTGGAAGATTTTGAGAAAATTGCACGGAAATACCTTATTGACAAGTCATGAGCGCTATGAACACCTACATCCTCGCCCTCGACCAGGGCACCACCAGCTCCCGTGCCCTGCTCATCGACCAGGCCGGACGGGTGCACAGCAGCGCCCAGCGCGACTTTAAGCAGCATTTCCCAAAAGGGGGCTGGGTGGAGCACGATGCCATGGAAATATGGGCCACCCAAAGCGCCGTAATGACCGAGGCCCTTGCGGCCAAAAATGTGAGCGGCGCACAGGTGGCCGCCATCGGCATCACCAACCAGCGCGAAACCACCGTGCTCTGGACCCGCCGCACCGGCAAGCCCCTGCACCGCGCCATCGTGTGGCAGGACCGGCGCACCGCCGGGCGCATCAGCGAACTGCAGGCCGAGGGCCACACCGCCATGATCACTGCCAAAACCGGCCTCGTACCCGATGCCTACTTCAGCGCCTCCAAGCTGCAGTGGCTGCTCGACCATGTGGAAGGCGCCCGCGACATGGCCGCCCGCGGGGAGCTGGCCTTCGGCACCATCGACACCTGGCTGGTGTGGAAACTCACCGAAGGTGCCGTGCACGTGACCGATGTGAGCAATGCCAGCCGCACCATGCTCTTCAACATCCACGAACGCCGCTGGGGCGAGGAGCTGCTCCGCCTCTTCGACATTCCCGCCTCGGTGCTGCCTGAGGTGCGCTCCAGCAGCGAGGTGTATGGCCACACTTCGGGTAATTTGCTTTACGCCAAAATCCCCATTGCGGGCATTGCCGGTGACCAGCAAGCGGCCCTCTTCGGGCAGTGCTGTTTTGCCCCGGGCATGGCCAAAACCACCTATGGCACAGGCTGCTTTATGGTGATGAACACCGGCCAAAAGCCTGTAACCTCATCCAATAAGCTGCTTACCACGGTGGCCTGGGAGCTCAATGGCCAAATGACCTACGCCCTGGAAGGCAGCGTGTTCATAGGCGGCGCGGCCGTGCAATGGCTGCGCGACAACATGGGTTTTGTAGGCCACGCCGCCGATACAGAGCGCCTCGCCATGCAGCTCCCCGACAATGAGGGCGTGTACTTTGTGCCCGCCATGGCCGGCCTGGGTGCCCCGCACTGGGATGCCGATGCGCGGGGAGCCTTTTTCGGGATCACCCGGGGCACCACCATTGCCCACATGACCCGCGCCACCCTCGAAGCCATCGCCTACCAGGTGCACGATGTGCTCCGCGCCATGGAAGCCGACCATGGGGCTGCCCTCCTGGAAATGCGCGTGGACGGAGGCGCTGCCGCCAATGGCTTCCTCATGCAGTTCCAGGCCGATGTGCTCAACTGCCCCATTGCCCGTCCTCAAAACATTGAGAGCACCGCCCTCGGGGCCGCCTTCCTGGCCGGGCTGGCCGTGGGCTATTGGAACAGTATGGAGGAATTAACCGACATTTGGCAAAGCGAGCGCCGCTTTGAGCCCGGCCCCGACCGGGAGCCAATCGCGCGCTACCTGCATTTTTGGCGAAAAGCCGTAGAACGCTCCAAACAATGGATGGAATAAGATGGACACACTTGTAGCTGAATTTGTTGGCACTTCCCTGCTGCTGGCCATGGGCTGTGGGGTGGTGGCCAACGTGGTGCTCAGCGGCACCAAAGGCCATCAGGGCGGCTGGATGGTGATCACTACTGGCTGGGCCCTGGGCGTATTCATCGGCGTGGTGGTGGCCGGACCCTACAGCGGGGCCCACCTCAACCCGGCGGTGAGCATTGCGCTCGCCACCGTAGGCTACTTCGATTGGGCGCTGGTGCCCGGCTATGTGCTTGCGCAAATGCTGGGGGCCATGATGGGCGCCGGCCTGGCTTGGCTCATGTACCGCGACCACTTCAACGCCACCCCCGATGCGGAGCTCAAGTTTGCCCCCTTTGCCACGCGGCCTGCCATCCGCAACCTGCCATCCAACTTTTACTCAGAGGCGCTGGGCACCTCAGTGCTCATCATCGTGATCCTCTACGCCACCGAACCTGCCATGGGCGATGGCACGCCTATTGGTCTGGGGGCATTGGGCGCCTTGCCGGTAGCCCTGCTGGTGTGGGTGATCGGCCTGGCACTGGGCGGCACCACAGGCTACGCCATCAACCCCGCCCGCGACCTTGGCCCGCGCATCATGCACCAAATTCTACCCATTTCCGGAAAGGGCCACAGCGACTGGGCCTACAGCTGGGTGCCCATCCTGGGGCCCATTGTGGGGGCGCTCGTGGCCGCGGGGATTTTTATGCTGTTGAGTGCGGGGAGTATTGTTTGACGGAAGGAAAGCGTAAGCCTTGGAAAGTAGGAAAGGGAGTAAGTGTAAAAGTTGGACATTGCTGCCTGCCGGAGGGTATCTACTGACGCTTCACAAACTTCTGTACCCCTATCCGTCCATCAGCGGAGGTGGCTTGGAGGAGGTACATGCCGGGGGGAAGTGCATTCACGGGAAGGCTGCCACCCGTAAAGCTCCTCTGCTCCTGCACTATCATTCCATGGAGGTCAAAGATGCGTAAGTGCCAGGCAGCGACATTGGCCTCAGGCAGCTCCACAAAAAGGCGGTCGTAGACAGGGTTAGGGTAGAGCGTTACGGCGGGCTGCTTCGAAGCTGCTGAAGTGCTCAAAGCGATATCTATGGGCCAGCCATCACATTCGGAAAGTACTGCGGGATTGTGCCATATCATGGAATCACTTTCTGTAACGCAATGCAGCAAATACTCTACATGAGAACTACCTTCAGGGGCTACGTGGGGAAAGAAGAATCCAAAATTACTGCCAATGCCTTCGATGAATTGATACTGCATAACAGCGGTGACCAGCTGATCAAACTCAGAAAAACCCCCAAACGTCGGAAACATCAACCCCGCATAGTAAGGAAATGTAAAAGGATAGCCTTGAGATGGTGAAAAATACTGCTCCATGGCTGTATCAGGTTCAATGGTGATCACCTTACGGTTGTCAGTGTAGCTCACTTCTGTAACCGTCATGGGAATCGTGGGATAATAAAATACAGTCGAATCTTGGAACGTATCGGCAATTGAGCACAGCTGCATTGTAAATGGATCTCCCTCATTGAGTCCGTAATCAAAAAGCAGTATTTCGTCCGAAAAAAACGACTCATTGGCACCGCTTCCATTCCAATTGACATGTTCATAGCGTATCCAAACCTTGCCCAAAGCAGTATCTTCTCTCAGATAGGCATCGAACCAATTGGGACCTTCGGAAAAGAGATGAACATACGTTTCGCCTTCAATCGTCACTTCGTCTGGTAAAATATAATCTACAACCAATGTGCGCTCTGGTATATGTCCGTATAAATAAGCACTTCCATTCCATTCCTTTTGCGAATCGAGCACAGGGGAATATTGCGCTACGAGCGGACCAAAAGCGAACATAATAGGCATTAGCAAGCCATAGTGAAGGGCGCTCGAGTGGCTGCGGGTGCGGAAAGAAAAATGAATCAGCCACCTAGCATGCCACAGCAATGCCTTTGGTAGTGAAGTAGAACTAAAGCTTAATTTCGTAATATTTTTCATAGCGGTGGTGTTAAAAGTGGAGCCTTCACAACATCTGGCATCAATAACAGTACCATCTGTATACCAATATAATGCGGCAGGCACAAGTTTTCCATTACTACATCTATTTGCCAATGATCAATCTATTTGAATATGTCTTACCCTCTAAGGTAGTTGCCATGAGCAAGTACATGCCTGGAGACAAAGACCCTACGTCAATCAATACAGTTTGATCATGGGTACGTACTGATAACAACGCGTTGCCAATAAGATCGAAAACCCCAACACGAATTAGGGTTCCTTGATCAAAGTGAACGGTGACTTCATCCCTCGCAGGGTTTGGAAATAAACGCAGCTGTGATGAAAGCTGAATATTTTCAGTACCCAGAATATGCTTTTTCAACTTGGCCATGCTATAGCGCACCTCCCCATCATAAGTACCAAAGTATCCTGCCAGGAGCAAGCTACCATCATCGAGCATTTGGACATCAAGCAACTTTGGATATTTCAGCCCGGAACCAGCAACGCTTGGATAAGTGTAGGCCCCAACACCATCCCCCTGAAAATAACTCGGCTGTATATTTCCCTGTCCATCAATAGCAGTGATACAGCCGGCAGCGGTATCATTAAAATGACTAAAGTCACCGTAAAGGATGTAATGATCGGTCCCTTCAATAGGCAATATCCCTCTGGGTCTGGCTGCAATTGGACTGACTAGCGTCGCTTCACCATGGTCGATGTCGAAATGCATCCGCTTAGGCAAAAAACTGGTGTCTCGTGCACCGGAAGGCAGATAGCGAATGATTTGAAGGGTGTCGTTCAAATTGCTTTCATGAAGAAAAGCGGTAGTGCCTACCCAAACCCGATCTTGTTCGTCGATTCCAAGCACTCCGGGTGGAAACCATGAATCATATATCCATGGCCTAAGCAGACCAGAAGTGAAATTAGTATCAACAGTGTAATTCGGATGTAAACGAGCTATACAATGCGTTTCGTGCCCGTTGATGCTTTCAAAACGACCAGACACGTAACACCTGCCTTGGCTGTCCCAATGCATTCTATGAATGAAATAATGGTGACTATTGGGCTCCACTTCGATAATAGTCATTGTAGAATCTTCCGTGCCATCCGGCATAAGCCTAATGAGCTGGCGGTATGCATCAGGCTGCAGGCTATCTGTTGCCATGGATCCTGCGACAAGTATTCGATCTTGCGATTCAGGATAAATATTCCAAACAAAGTGCGGATTCCCAAAATTAACGGACGTCCATAGCGCCCCGAATACGGTCTGATAAAGTTGGCCTTGGGTAGTAAACTTATTTACCCTCCCGCCGGCAGTACACACATAATCACCTAAGTGCGGAAGTATTCTTCCCATCGTACTGGCTGTAGCCCCAGCCCAAGCACCTGCACTTCCATCAGGGTTCAGTCTGCCTAAACCTCTAAATGTGGGCGTTGTCACACTGTAGTCGTAATCAAAATTACCCCCAATAACAATACTCCCTTCTTGTTCCACAACCATCGTCCCAACTGAGGCACCTTTGCCAATAGTAGCTGTGTTAAATTCAGGATCGAGTGTGTATTCAAATGGGGATTGAGCTTTTCCTGAGCAGAAAGCAAAAAGGAGAACCCAAATAGTGAAAACCGTAAAGACTGAGGAGCGGTATGTTCTCGGGTTTCTCATCAGTGCTGTACTATGAATTTTACACTCTTCATCCTTTCTCCATTCTGAATTACTTCCGCAATATACATCCCTGGAGCAAAGTGGCGGGTATCTAGTACTTGATAACCTTCATACACTTCCCCTAATTCGTAAGATCCTAAATTTCTTCCATCAATGCTCCATACCATGAGCGCAGTTTCAGGCTTGGCGTTAAGCATTTTAAAGTCGATTTGGACGTAAGCATCACCCGGGTTAGGTGAGGCCGTCAAGATGTGGTAGTCATTGACGAGCGTACTCAAGAGAGATTTTGACATACTTTTAGGGCCATGCTTCGCACTTCTTACCGGATCAATCTGGTTACAGCTGTTGTAAAAAAAGCACATAATGTTATTCGCCCGACTAGCGGCTGTTCCGGCATTGCTATTGTGAGCAAGATCAGTCAAAATAGCTTGTTCATTGTCGGTAAGCTCGGCAATGCTTCGGTTATCATTATACACCTGCTCATAAAGGCTTGCAAGACCTTTAACAGCCAAAAATTCAATTCGTTTATTACCTTTTGGGTTGAGAACAGCATCGATTGAATCGAGTGCAGCATTGGCCGCAGAAAAATCATTTGCCGAGAGGCGGCCAAATACATCTACGTATCGGCCTTCAAGGCTGCGCAGTTCTGATTGCCAATAGCGTAAGGTATCTGTATGCACTCCTGCGGTATCTTGTTGGCGATATTGAACCATATGTCTATAGCTTGATGACATGTCTGTTGCCAAATTGCTTAAACCTTGTTCGGCAATGGTACGCGCTGTTTGAATACTGTTGGATGCACGGAGGATGTCAATCATGTAGGAAGGAAGCGGGTTATTTAGACAACAAGCTACATGAGCAATTACCCTACCATCAGTCAGTGCATCTGGATTGGCAGTGAGCACTTCAAGCAGCATACCGTGTGGTAGTATATTCTGATCTGCTACTGCCATTAAAACTGTATCTGATACATAAGGAGCGATACTCATTAATTCGTTTCTCAATTCCCATGCATTCTCAGGCCATGACAAGGCTATATCATTTAACAAGCCTTCAGTATTTCCTTGATCTATGTACTGCAAATAGGTGTATAGCAAATTGTAATAAGCAGTTTTGGAATCGTTGTACCTGATCATTTTTTCAGAAAAATCAACCGAAATACCAGTTGCAAAGTTAGTAAGACACTGATTTGGCATTCCAGATTGAGCATCACCAATCAAGGATATGCTGCCATTCGTTACATGTGACTCGGCACCACTGGGTACCTCAAAAGGGTTATTTGGATTGTATTTATAGTCATAGTGGGTGTTTGAAGAAAAGTCGAAATGCGTATACACATCACTGCTGCCATTCGGCACTGAAAAGGTGTTACCGGCATATTGACCTTGACCCAAAGCGCCTGATTGTATCGTAGAGACATAAGAGTAGCCTGAACCCAGAAGTACAGGTCTCAAATTAAAATCCACCATATTGTTGCCATTATCATTGCATTGAAACTTTAATCCGTAATACCTTGCTCCAGGACCTGCTGTATTTTCTCCTGCTGCAATTGAAGCTGCGGAGAGATCACTGTAGGTGTTTTTGTAAAGCACATTCCCTTCACCTCCAGCATTTTGAATAAGCACTCCATGGACATCCCATCCAGAGTTCCCAGCACCTTCGAACTCATTCTCTTCGATTGTAAAGAACTCAGTCTCATTGGA
>DAIOTP010000119.1:0-10003 GCA_036751905.1 Cryomorphaceae bacterium | reverse complement strand
GGCATTGAGGGCATAGTTGCGCTCGAGCACACCGTTGCGGTTTAAGCACAGCAAATGAAGCAATTCACTTTCTTTGGTGGTGAGTTTGACCTCTTCCTCTTGCCACTTCAGCAACTGACGCTCATGGTCGAAAACGAAATCACCCAATTCAAAAAATTGCACTTCCGATGTGGCCAATTGGTAAGCTTCTGTGCGGCGCAGTACCGCATTGATGCGCACCAAAAGCTCCTCCATGGAGAAAGGTTTGGTGATATAATCGTCCGCACCGAGGTTGAATCCCTTCAAGGTATCCTCCTTCATTGATTTGGCAGTGAGGAAGATAATGGGTATTTTCTTGTTGATCGTTCTTATCTCTTTCGCCACAGTGAAGCCGTCTTTCACGGGCATCATTACGTCGAGGAGCACAAAATCGAATTGTTGCTTTGAAAATGTCTTGAAAGCCTTGTCCCCATCAGGGCAAAGCACAGTTTCAAATTCTTTTGCTTCCAGGTATTCCTGAAGCAGTGTCCCAAGGTTGGGATCATCTTCGGCGAGAAGAATGCGGGTTTTAGATGTCATAATCAAACGGCAATTGGATGATGAAGGTACTACCTTTTCCTAAATCGCTTTGCACAGAAACTGTGCCATGATGCTTCTCCACAATCATTTTAACATAGCTTAAGCCTAAACCGAAGCCTTTGATATTGTGTACATCACCGGTATGAACCCGGAATAGCTTTTCGAATATGCGTTCGTGGTCCTCTTTGCGCACGCCAATTCCATTGTCGCTTACGCGTATTTGGATGGACGAATCGGTATTGTGCGTGCTGACCTTTATGAGGGGCGACTCATTGCTGTATTTGATTGCGTTGTCGAGCAAGTTGTATATTACATTGGTAAGGTGCACCTTATCGCCCATAAGGATGGGCTTGTCGGCATCGAGCGCTGTATCAATCACTCCACCTTTTTGTTGAGCCTGCAATTCAATGTTTCGAATGGCCGCATCGATTACCACATGCATGTCTACATTGACCTTGTTCAATTGCATCTCACCCCGGTCGAGCACAGCGCTGCGCAACACATTCTCCACAAGCACGCCCAAACGCTTATTTTCTTCTTTGATCATTTTCAAAAAATGGTCTCTTCTCGCTGATTTAGACATAATCGGGTCCATCAGTGCTTCACACGCGAGGCTTATTGTGGCGATGGGTGTTTTGAGCTCATGGGTCATGTTGTTGATAAAATCATTCTTTATAGCCGAGAGCTTCTTTTGGTAAAGAATGGTTCGGATGCTGTATCCAAAAGCGAGAATTACGATAAGCATGAATGCTGCACTTGCAAAAAGCAGGGGCCACATGGACTTGAGCAAGTAGCTGTCCTGTGTTGGAAAGTGAATGCGCAGGTAGAGTGGCTCAATGATCCTGTCAGCAGGAAAGAGGCGCGAACGGTAACCCTCTTCCAACAATTCGGGCAAGTAATCTTTTGCTGCATCCGAAATCACGAGGGGCATATCATTGATATCAAATATGCCGAAATAAAAAGGTGCATTGATGCCCACCACATCCCGGAGGCTACTTTTCATGAGGCTGTCAAGACTCTGATAGCTGTGCCTACTCAAAAAGTCATTGCCTATCTGCAGCTTGAAAAAGCTGGCCAATAATTCCGTAAAAAGCTCAGCCTGTGCTATATCTAGCCTATCGAGCTGCTGACTTATACTGTCAGCCCGAGGTGATGATGCAAAGGGGTTAAAAAAAGTGGTGCTGTGGCGCTGGTTGCCAAACTTGAGCGCCATTTCGCCTGATGAGTTTACATACACTGCCGTATCGGTGATGCCTTCATGTTGTGTAGTCACAACAAAGTTTCCGTGCGGCCTGGCGTTCTTTATGCTGTCGAGCTGCGTGAAAAATCTTCTGGAAAGATTGTATTCCTTCATACGTTCCATCGCTTCTTCACGCTCCAGGATGTCGTTGAAATCGGAGACGGCCGTCTTCACATTGCGCTTGAATTGGCTATCGCGCAGTGCAATGGTATTGCGTATCCAATAAATTTGGATGGCAATAAGCCCTACAAGCGCAATACAAATAAGTACAATGAGTGACGTGATGAAACTCTTCTTCATGCAGACACAAAGGTAGGAGGCCCTTCAACCCAATGAGGACGGACTTAACCTTCTTTAACAATACATATCAAGCGATTAACAACTCCGGAAACACGTCTTTCGTAGAAGAGGATGTAAGAATTCTCAGGTTTAACAGTAAAATCACAACAAAGCGTCACCGCAGGGTGGCGCTTTGTTGTTTGGCATTTCGCCAAATTGGCGAACTTCACAGCCATGATTCAACTGCTCAATTACATCGATGGCCAATTCAATCCGGCCCAAAACGGTGCCTGGATTGATTCCTACCAACCCGCCACAGGCGAAGTGTATGCGGCCATACCACGGAGCACGGCAGCCGATGTAGAAAGCGCTGTGAAGGCTGCAAAAAATGCTGCCCCTCTTTGGGCCAGTATGCCCGCAAGCGACCGTTTCCACTGGATGATGCGGTTGGCGCAAGGCATCCGGGAGCGCATGGAAGAATTTGCACAAGCCGAATCACGTGATAATGGCAAGCCCGTAAGCCTTGCCCGAAGTGTAGATATACCCCGTGCCATCGCCAATTTCGAATTTTACGCAAGTGCATGCATGCACTATGCCAGTGAAAGTCACTACACCGAAGGTTTGGGCATCAACTATACCCTGCGCAGGCCCCTGGGCGTGGTGGGTTGCATTTCGCCATGGAACTTGCCGCTCTATCTGTTCAGTTGGAAATTGGCACCTGCCCTCGCTGCCGGCAATACCGTAGTGGCCAAGCCTTCAGAGGTTACCCCCATGACAGCCTTCATGCTGGCGGAAGTTGCGGCGGAGGTCAATTTCCCGAAAGGGGTACTCAACATAGTGCACGGCACTGGACCTGAATGCGGTGAAGCCATTTGCACGCACCGCGACGTGCATGGCATTTCTTTTACAGGCGGCACCGAAACCGGCAAGCGCATCATAACGCAAGCTGGCACCCAATTCAAAAAACTGTCGCTCGAGCTGGGTGGAAAAAACCCCAACATCATTTTTGCCGACTGCGATTTCGATGCCATGATGCGCACTACTTTGCGCAGCTCATTTGCCAACCAAGGACAGATATGCCTCTGTGGTTCACGCATTTTGATTGAAAAAAGGCTTTACGCCAAATTCCGGGACGCCTTTGTCGAAAAAGTAGAGCGTATGGCGGTAGGCGACCCCGCCCTTGATGACACCAAAATGGGTGCCGTGGTAAGCGAAGGCCACATGAATAAAATATTGAGCTACATCGACCTTGCTCAAGAAGAGGGAGGAAAAGTGCTTTGCGGCGGCCACCGCGTGCAAATGCCCGGCCCTCTTGCATGCGGATACTTCGTAGCACCCACTGTGATAGAAGGCCTTGGACAGCAGTGCCGTACCAACCAAGAAGAGATATTTGGGCCAGTGGTAACGCTTGATACCTTCGAAACCGAAGCCGAAGCCCTCGCCAAAGCGAATGCCACACCCTACGGGCTTGCAAGCACCGTATGGACCAATGACCTCAACCGCGCCCACCGCATGGCTGAAGGCATTCAAGCGGGCATCGTGTGGGTAAATTGCTGGCTGGAGCGCGACCTGCGCACCCCATTCGGCGGGGTGAAAAATAGCGGGATGGGCCGGGAAGGTGGTTTTGAAGCCATGGCCTTTTTTACCGAACCAAAAAATGTATGCATCGCTTACAAATGACCGCATGAACTTGCAAATTGACCGCCTGAAAAACTGCTTCGAATCTTCTGCTTCCCGCTACTTCGTTATCTTTTGGCTTTTGACACTCATCGTATTGAATGTCAATGCACAAATGCAACCCTTCCTGCTTCTTGAGAAACCCGGCACGGGCAAGCGCATCCGGTACTTTGTAGGTGATGAAATTGTATTCAAAATGCACACCCGCGATGCTTTTATGACCGGCTATATATCGCAGCTCAGCGACAGTGCTTTCTTCATAGGCCGCAGCCACATCCGCATACCCATTGACAGTGTGGAAGCCCTCGCCGACCGAAGTAAAGTGAAGTCAGTAAGGAGCCTTTCACATGCAGCTTTTGGCGCTATTCCGGTTTTCTTCGTGCTCTCGGCGGGGCAAAACCTTTTCAATACCGGACGCCGCCCCATTATTGATCCCGAAGTGTGGTGGCTCAGTGGAGCCTTTGCTACCCTTGGCCTGGCCGGCTACCTCTACAAAGGCCGCAGGTACAGACTTGAGAACCGCTGGAGGCTACTTGTGGTGGACCACCGCAGCTGAACCTGCCCGATATGTTGCGAAATTGAATTAAGTTTGTAGTGCGCCCATATGGCCAAAGTGTACCCTTATGTTGAATCAAAGCTTACAGCAAAAACTCCTTCAAAAACTCTCTCCTCAGCAAATTCAGTTGATGAAATTGCTCCAGGTACCCACTGTGGAACTCGAGCAGCGCATCAAAGACGAGCTTGAGGCCAACCCCGCCCTCGAAGAGGGCTATACCGGCGAAGAAAGCGAAAACGGAGAGGACGACAATTTCGAAGAACGGGAGCAAAATGAATCGCGTGATGACTTCGACCTGTCTCAATACATGGATGACGATGAAACGCCTGCGTACAAACTATCCATCCGAAACAAAGGTGCTGACGATGAAGAGAAGTCGATGCCATTCACTGCCAGTGACAGCTTTAGGGATTTGCTGATCCAACAGCTCGGCCTGCGCAATATAAGTGAGCAGCAAAAAATGCTGGCCAAAACCATAGTTGGCAACCTCGATGACGACGGCTACCTGCGCCGCGATCTGGAGAACATTGTGGATGACCTCGCCTTTTCGCAAAACATTCCGACCACTGCTGAGGAGCTCGAAGAGGTACTGCGCGTTATCCAGGATTTGGATCCTCCGGGTGTTGGCGCACGCAGCCTGCAGGAGTGCATCCTGTTACAGCTCAACAGGCTCGATGACCGCTACCCCTCTGTAAGGCTTGCCAAAGAGCTGGTGAGCAAAAATTTTGAAGCTTTTACAAAAAAGCACTACGACAAGATTATGGGCCGCATGCAAATAAGCGATGAAGACCTCAAAGAGGCCATCTCGGAAATAACGCGCCTCAATCCCAAACCCGGCAACAGTACCAAAGACAGCGGCAAAGGAATAGAGCATGTGGTTCCGGATTTTTTGATCAGCGTTGACGACGATGACATCAAGGTAAGCCTCAATGCCCGCAATGCGCCCGACCTGAGGGTGAGCGATAGCTACAAGGAAATGCTCAAGGGATATGCCGCTGCCAAAGAACACGACAACAAACAGAAAGAAGCAGTGCTTTTTGTAAAGCAAAAAATTGACTCCGCCAAGTGGTTCATCGACGCCATCAAGCAGCGTCAGCACACGCTGTTGGGAACCATGCGTACCATTGTCGACTTGCAGAGAGAATATTTCCTGACGGGCGATGAAACGAAGCTGCGGCCTATGATTTTGAAAGACATTGCCGAGCGCGTTCGTCTGGACATCAGTACCGTATCACGCGTGGCCAGCAGCAAGTATGCGCAAACACCTTATGGCACCTTTTTGCTGAAAAGCTTCTTTAGCGAATCGGTCACCACCGACACCGGCGAAGAGGTGAGCACCCGCGAGGTGAAGAAAATTTTGCAGGATGCCATTGGAGCCGAAGACAAACAGAACCCCCTCACCGACGAAGCCCTTGCCGAAATACTTCATGAAAAAGGGTATACCATAGCGCGGCGCACTGTAGCCAAATACCGCGAACAACTCAATATTTCTGTCGCTCGATTGCGCAAACAACTATAAATCAATGCAGCGCAGCATTGCCCTGACCATTTCCACCCTTTTTCACCCCCTGTACATGCCCTTGCTGTGCATCCTTGTAGCCGGCGAAGCCGATTGGTATATCAGGGGTAGGGTTCCGGTAGAACAAAGGCAGCTGCTCTATCTCGTTGTGGCTTTGAGCACCATCGTATTTCCGGGAATCAACATTCTGCTCCTGCGCTGGTACGGCGCAGTGAGCCATTTGAGCATCCCCGACAGAAGGGAGCGCTTTGTACCTTTTATATCGAGTCTTTTCTTTTTCATTTTGGGATATTCACTGCTGCGCAGAGCGGGATTGCCTGCCGCGATATACTCCGTTTATCTGGGTTGCATTGTCAGCACGGTAGCTTTGGCGCTGATCAACTTCAGGCTGAAAGTCAGTGCCCATGCTGCCGGGATCACAGGGCTGCTCGGTGCTCTGCTCGCTCTGTTCAAGATTCATGGCTGGAGCGACCTCACCCTGCTGATGGCTTCCATACTGGCCTGTGGCCTGGTGTACACAGCCCGCATGCTGCTGCGTATGCACACCCCTGTAGAAGTATATGGGGGCGCATTGATCGGCTTCAGCTTTCTATACCTCTGCGTGAGCCAGCTTTGGGTTATTTGATAAAAGTAAATGCCAGACCCAGTGAAATGGGAACTACTTCTGTACCCCGGCCACGCTCCACCAATGGCACGAGCGAGTAGTACCCCGTAGCCTGCACCTTGCCCACACCTATACGCGCTGATACGCCATACCTGAAGCGCTGCATATCATTGAAATCATAAAACTTGCGCTTGCCTTCGGTGTCGATGATTTTTTGGTGGTTGCTCAGCATGTAGCCCAGCCTGAAACCAAAGGCGGCTTTGAAGGGGCTCCTGCCGGTTTGGATGTAGCGCAGCTCAATCGGCAATTCGAGAAAGGTGCTCACGAACTTATTGCGCTCCCATTCATATCCTTCCGGAAATGGGGTGAGCACCTGCGGACCTACAGAACCGTCCGTACCTACCTCCTGCACAAATGCGGCATTGCTGCGCACATTTTCAGAGGCCACCCCAAGGCCCCATGCAAAGCTGAAATCACTTTTGCCAAAACTGTAATCAGAAAATAAATAAGCCTTAAAGCCGAGGCTCGGAATTGAATAATCGACCCCCGAGGGTGCATTGAGCCATGTGTCGTGGGTGAGTTCCAGCACAACTTTGTCCTCCCAGCGGTCCTCAATTTTCACAATTACAGGGCGTTCGCGTGGCGCATCCTGCGCACCGAGTTGTGCTGCCAATACCAGCATGCATGCTGGCAATATGCAGCTCTTCAGACTTTTTTTGTAATCAATTCCTGCCATTGCCAGGCGTGTTTAAGGGCATCTTCTACGGTGTACTGTGCTTGCCAGCCCAAGGTTTCCCGGGCTTTGTCGGCATTGGCATATATGGCATCCACATCGCCGGGGCGGCGCTCGCCATAATGCACATCGATGGGCACACCATTGACCCGGGTAAAGGTGTCAATAATTTCTTTAACGCTGGTGCCCATTCCTGTTCCAACATTGAATACCTCAGGTAGGTGACCCGCAGTTTTCACAAAATCGAGTGCCTTGACATGCGCTTCAGCCAAATCGACCACGTGGATGTAATCGCGTATACAGGTACCATCGGGTGTGTTGTAATCGTTTCCGAAAATGGTGACTGGCCCGCGCAGCCCCGCCGCACTTTGGGTGATGTAGGGCACGAGGTTGTTGGGCACCCCAAGGGGCAGCTCTCCCAGCTGTCCGGAAGGGTGTGCGCCTATGGGGTTGAAATAGCGGAGGCTCACTTGCCGAAGTTCCGGATGGGCGCGTGCCACATCGGCCATGAGGCGCTCACAGGCTTGCTTGGTATAGCCATAAGGGCTGTAGGCTTCGCCAAAAGGAAGGCCTTCATGCACTTCCCTGAGTTCAGGCTCACCATACACCGTACAGGAGGAGGAAAACACAAAATTGTTGAGCTTTGCGTGCAGCATCACTTCCAGCAGGGCCGTAATGCTGCCTATGTTGTTGTCGAAATATGTCAAAGGCTTGCGTACGGATTCGCCAACGGCTTTGAAAGCAGCGAGGTGGATTACACCCTGCACCCCTCCTTCGGCTTCGAGCAGGCCATAGAGGGCCCGGCGGTCGCGGCAATCACCGCGGTACAGAGGCACCTCCATGGCGCAAAGCGCGTTGATGCGCCCGGGAATGTGCGTTTCCGAATGTGAAAAATTGTCGAGAATTACAGGGAGGTAACCATGTGCACACAGCTGTACCGCGATGTGCGAACCTATGAAACCTGCGCCACCTGTGAGCAAGATTTTCTCCATTGCTGCGAAGATAGCCAATTGAAGGAGCTTCCTTCACAAAGCATTCTAAAAAGCTTTAAAGAGCGCTTCCAATTGAATACTTTTGAAGCACAACCTTCCTGATATGAGCAAAAGCACCACTCCTGAAAAATTACATCAACCCAACAGTCCCGGCATCAGCGAAACCCAACTGAAAGCATACAAGGAAATTCTTATTGAAGGCTATCCCTTCATCAAGCTGGCGGCCAACTGCCGCCTGGGCTATGAAATACACCAACCCACCGCCGAAGAGCGGCAGTACTACCGCAACCGCTACCAGCAGCGAAACCAATGCAAGGTGCTGAAGTTTGTACCTGCCAGCGGTGCCGCCAGCCGCATGTTCAAAGACCTCTTTGCCAGCCTCGACAGCGGCAATGTAAATGCCAGCACGGAGAAGTTTTTTGCGGAGCTCAAGCGTTTTGCTTTTTACCCTGCATTGATGGAAGTGCTCAGCATACCCAAAGAAATGCCCCTGCAAGACAGCTTGAGCCGTATGGATGTACTGCGGGCCTTTCTGCTGGAGGAGGGCTTGAGTTACGGGAATTTGCCGAAAGGCCTTATCCTCTTTCACCGCTATGCCGACGGGCAGGCGCGCACCGCATTTGAAGAGCACTTCCATGAGGCACAGCAATATGCCGCCAGCAGTCGCGAAGCCCACATCCACTTCACCATCCCCGATACCACGAGCGAGGAGGTAGAACAACACCTCAAAACGGTAAAGTCGAGGCTCGAGCGCAGCCTTGAACTCAGCTTTCACATTGAAACCAGCCTGCAAAAGCCCGCTACCGATACCCCTGCCATTTATGCCGACGACCACAGCTGGGTGATGCAGGAGGATGGCAGCTTCCTGCTGCGCCCGGCAGGCCATGGCGCCCTGCTCGAAAACCTCAATGGACTCGATGCCGATGTGGTTTTCATAAAAAATATTGACAACGTGGTGCCTGACCGTCTTAAGGAAACGACTGTGGAGTACAAAGAAGTACTGGCAGGCATGCTGCTGGAAGTGCAGGAAGGCATGTTTGGCTTTTTGCGGCAGCTCGATGCGGGCCAGGTTGATGAAGCTGCCTGTGCCGCCTTTTTCAGGAAATGGTTCCAAAAAGATGTAAGTAACCTGAAGATTGAAGCCCTCCGCAAGTTGCTGGACCGGCCTGTGCGCGTGTGCGGCATGGTGAAGAATGAAGGAGAGCCGGGCGGAGGTCCCTTTATAGTGGACGACGGAGATGGGCAGCGCTCCTTGCAAATTGTGGAAAAAGCGCAGGTGGATACCGCCGACAATCAGCAGCTCAGTCTGCTCAACAGCGCTTCCCATTTTAACCCCGTTGACCTTGTGGTGTCTTTAAAAAACTTCAAGGGAGAAAAGTACAACCTGCTCGATTTCCGCAAGGCCGATACCGGCATGGTGGTGTCCAAAACCCACTTGGGGCGCGACATCAAAGCCCTTGAGCTCCCGGGACTGTGGAATGGCTCCATGCACCACTGGAATACCGTATTTGTAGAGGTGCCTATTGAGACCTTCAACCCTGTGAAAACCGTGTTTGACCTGTTGAGGCCGGTGCATCAGGGGGTGTAGTTGTGGGTTGTATTGATTATTAAGTACCAAGATTATGCACCAAGAATGAGATGCCATGTATTCTCTTGAACCAGGTTGACAGGTGCGCTGCCCAAACTTAGCGGTAGCGATCTCACGCTGCGAAGTGAGGAAACCCAAATAAGCTAAATGACCCTTAGGCTTAGCATGCACCGCGGGATGTATATTGGTGGTAACCGCTCCCGCCAGGCACAGGGGAACAATACCTTTCAACCACAGCGCACCCTGGATGTAATACG
>DAIOTP010000118.1:0-10010 GCA_036751905.1 Cryomorphaceae bacterium | reverse complement strand
ATACAGGGCATGCCCTGTATCTGAAACCGCCGTCGCCGACCACCCCGCAATCCCCAGGCCAATCCCGCCGTGGCAACCAGGGCTGTAAGGCCGTTGCATGCAACGGCCCAACAGACCGCCTGGGTTTGCCAAATGGATGGCAATCGCGGTTTCACGACCACATCACCCGCAATGATGCACAATACCAGCGTATCGCACAGTACATTGCAACGAATCCTGAAAATTGGGGTGCCGATAAATTCAATAGTGATGAAGGCACATGACGTGCTTTTGAGTCAAAATTTATATAATTACCCCTTGTGAAGTAGCACTGATGTAGTATTCGTCCATTGGCCCCATGGCCATTTGCTTACCTTTACCGACCGCTTTGAAGTGTACATAGGGCAATTGAAACGTTTTGTCCATTGCTTGCCTTGAGGCAGCTGAATCAATAAAATTTTAAGTCGACCCGACCATCAACAAAAACCATTCAACATGAAACAAATTGCCCTTTCCATTTGCCTTTTGTGCTTCTCATACGCCCAAGCCCAAACCTTACCCATCGACTTTGAAGGCGACGTTACAGCAGTCGACTTTATCAATTTTGACGGCGGCACCGCCGATGTGGTGGCCAACCCTCTGGTGGGCGGAATCAACAACAGCGCAACCGTAGGCGTCATTGTGAGAGATGGCGGTGCCATGTGGGGGGGTAGCAAAATTGCGCTTTCGCAAAATCTCAACTTTTCTGTGCTCACTGTGCTTACCATGAAGGTGTATACCACGGCTCCGGTAGGGACCCTTGTAAAGTTTAAGCTCGAAGGAGCCCTCCCATTTACGGAAGTGGATGCCTTCACCACCACATCAGGGGCATGGGAAACCCTCGAATGGGTTTTTGTAGGCACAGGCAACCATCTTTCTGAACTCGTATTTATGTTTGACTTTGGCAATGTAGGCGATGGCTCAGCCAGTTCTACTTTCTACTTTGACGATATTGCCCAGATAGCTGGTCCTGCTGCACCCATTCCGGCCAGCTTGCCGCTTGATTTTGAATCGGGCACGCTGAACAGTGATTTCCTCAATTTTTCTGGTGCCGAAGTCAGCGTAATTCCGAATCCACAGGTCGACACCCAGAACCCGAGCAGCACAGTGGGGCAAATGGTGCGCAGTGGTGGCGATTTTTGGGCGGGAAGCAGAATCTTGCTCGCCAACAACCTGGACCTATCGTCCATGTGGCATATATCTATGAAAATTTTCACCACAGCGCCGGTGGGCACACGCCTCAAGATGGAGCTGCAAGGGACCGGTATCAGCGCCGACCGTGATTACCTCACCACGACCTCTGGAGAGTGGGAAACTGTGGGCTGGAACTTTTACGGCCAGGAAGGCAATTACGACCGCATCCTGTTCATGTTTGATTTTGGCAATGTAGGCGATGGTTCGGCCACATCCACATTTCTATTTGACGATGTGGCACAAGTTGAAGGGCCCGCTTTGGCGCCACCACTGCCTGCCAGCCTGCCAATTGATTTTGAGGAAAGCGTGGTTACAACAGATTTTACCAACTTTTTCGGAGCCTTTACCGATGTGGTTCCCAACCCGCATGTGGATGCGGTAAACCCCAGCGCCACCGTGGCCCGATTTGTAAGAAGTGGCGGTGCCCCTTGGGCGCAAAGCAAGCTTGCGCTCACAGAATTCATGGACTTCCCCGCCCTGAGCTTCGTTACCATGAAGGTCTATACCGACGCTCCCGTGGGCACTCTGCTTAAGTTGAAAGTCGAGAGCACCGCCTCAGGTGCTGCCAATGAAAAGGATGTATTTACGACCGCATCAGGACAGTGGGCCACGTATTCATGGGATTTTGTGTCGGGTGACCCACCGATTTACAATGTGCTCACGCCCATGTTCGGTTATGGCACGGTCAACAATGCTTCGCCTGCCGCCACGTTTTTGTTTGACGACATTCAGCTGTCGGACGGCACTTTGGGCCTTGAACGCGTTTCAAAGATTGAAGGGCTATCGCACTTCCCCAACCCTGCCAAAGACCATATCACGATCGCTTCAACGCAACAGGTCCTTACTCAGGTTGTGGTTTTCGACCTGCTGGGCAATCAGGTGGCATTGCTGCGCCCGAATGCGCAAAATGTGAGGATCGATGTATCGGGTTTTGCCAGTGGGCTGTACATTGCAAGAGTCTCTACGGCCGGGCAGGTGAGCAGCATCAAGGTGGTGGTGGAATAAAAGCTATAGGGGTGTCCGGGGGCTCTGCCCCCTGCCCTTTTGCGACTCAGTACTTCAAAATTTAATGCGCAGCAATGCTGGATCACTGGCTTCGGCTACGCTCAGCCATCAGCGCTTACTGAAAAGGGAAAAACGGGCAAATGGTTTTTGGTTTTTAGTTTTTAGTTTTTGGTATTGGGTAGGCGAGCTGTCAACCCAATTTCAGGGAACACCCAAACCCAATACCAATCACCCAATACCAAAAACCCGTAAATGTTTTCAAGCTAATTCGTGAGGGTGCAAATTGCCCATTCCTCCTTGCGCATTCCCTACACTGTTTCAATCCCATCACCTATCTTCATCGCCTCAAATATAGCCATCACACACAGCCATGAGAACAGCCTTTCTCGTCATCGTCTTCCTTCACGGACTGCTTCACCTGCTGGGATTTGTAAAGGGCTTTGGCCTTAAAGATGTGAAGGAGCTCACGCTTCCCATATCAAAACCCATGGGGGCGGTATGGCTTGTGGTGGCCTTACTTATGCTGGCGTATGGCATGATGCAGGCCCTGCATTCCAGGTATGCATGGCTCATAGGATTGGTGGCGGTTGTGCTTTCGCAAATGCTGATTTTCGCGTTTTGGAAAGATGCCAAATTCGGAACCTTGCCGAATGTGCTTATACTGCTGGTGTCGCTTGCAGCTCTTGGTCAGTTCAACTTCGAAAAGCTCGTGCAGCGGGAAGTGCAGCAGCTGCGCGATGGCATCGTGGGCGAGGAAAATGTTGCCTTGGCCGAGTCCGATTTGGCACGCCTTCCCGCGCCAGTGCAGCGCTGGTTGCAACATTCCGGTGCGGTGGGCTAACCCCATGTGCGCCTGGGCCGGGTAACCCAAAAAGCGCAAATGCAAATGAAACCGGGGCAAGAGAATTGGATGTCGGCCACGGCCTTGCAATATACGGCCATGGACAAGCCCGCTTTTATCTGGACGGTCGATGCCAAAATGAATGCCCTGCTGCACTTCAAGGGCAGAGATAAATTTGAAAAAGGCAAGGGCGAAATGCTGATCAAATTGAATGCGCTGATCAATGTGGTGAATGCCCAAGGCGAAAAAATGGACGAGGGCACCTTGCAGAGGTATTTGGGTGAAATGGTGTGGTTCCCATCACTGGCCCTCAGCCCTTACATCACGTGGGAGCCTGTGAATGATACCACGGCCACGGCTACCATGACCTACGGGGGCAGCACTGGAAGCGGCACCTTTTATTTCAGCCCCGCCGGCGACGTGCTCAAATTTGCAGCCATGCGCTACCAAGGCAATGAAGCCGATGCCAAAAGACGGCCATGGTCCATGGACATCACAGCGTACAAAACCTTTGAAGGGCTCAGGGTTCCTGCCCTCATGACCTCCACATGGCAGCTTGAAGAGGGCGACTGGACCTGGCTGAAGCTTGAAGTGATGGAGGTTGAATACGGTTTTTAGTTTTTGGTGTTTGGTTTTTGGTTTTTAGTTTTTCGTGATTGGTACTGGGTATTGGGTAGGCGAGCTGTCAACCCATTTACTGAGGGCAAACCCAATACCCAATACCAAAAACCCGTAGGCGCGCTGTCAAGCCATTTCATGAAGGAACACCCAAACCCAATACCAAAAACCAAAAACCTCCAGACACGCTGTCGATGGTACTTCATGAAAAATCAACAGCCCGTGCAACGTTACACCGATGAGAAAGGTTAAATTTGATAAATCAATCTATATGAAAGCTTTTCTTACAGCCTCCATCCTACTCAGCCTCATGCTTTTCACTATGGCTTGCTCAAAGGAAGACCCCGGCAATAACCTGGCAGAACAGCTCACCCTCGAGGGAATCCTTCGAAAAAGTGACAACATCACCACCTTTCAATACGGTCATTTTTTCATCGACACCTACGCCCTACGCAGCGAGAGCATTGACCTTGAAGTATACGTAGATCAGCAGGTGCGCATCATTGGCAGCAAAATTGAAGGATACCCTGTAGAAGACGGCCCGGAATATCTGGAGGTGAAGCAGGTGGATGTACTTTGGAAGTAGTTTTTGGTTGTTGGTAGTGGGTATTGAGTCGGTAACGGTTAAAAGGTGCGCCTGTCATGCCAATGTAGACTGCTTGAATGCTCGATTGCTTCACCACAAATTGGTTGAATGGTATTAATTACTCACCAAGTAGTCCAGCTCTCTGAAGCCAAAAGAGCTTATGCGCTCAAGGCGAATTTCCAGCTCCTCGGAGGGAATGCGCCATTGTAAATTTCTCTTTGCATCGAAAACCATGCATTTGCCATCATCACACGTGTATTCTATGATATGATCGTTATAGCGCATACCGCTAATACGCGTACCATCTCTAAAGTAGTCTTTGCCCGACCAATGTTGAACGAGGAGGGTATCTGGATGAGGCCACGCTTTGGTATTTAAAATCCACTGTCCACAATACGGATTGTCCTTTTCCGATGGCCGCTCTAATCGAACAGGTTGGTATGAATTGGCTTGTGCATGGGCAGGGCTCGAATGAAAGAGAACGATGCAGGTAGCACAAATGAAAAGGATATTGGAGGGCCTAAAGCTCATACAGGAATGTAAATATAACGAACCTTTTGTCTGTGTTTCATACCTGTGATACTTTTCATTGCGCGCAATTACTCCATTGAAAGTGAGTTCTCCTCACCCACCGCCCTCTTTGTCACAGGCCGTTACGGATAGTCCTCGCTCCCCAATCGCAAACCCAAAATCACTGGCGGCCCGCCAATGGCAGAAGATTTCTCCGCACGCCACGAAATCCAAAATCGCAATTCGTAATTCGCAATTCGTAATTCCTAATTCACAATTCGTAATTCGTAATTCGCAATTCGCACTTCGTAATTCGTAATTCACAATTCACAAATGTTATTCCCTCTTCCAGAGCTTATTCCCCACCACCCTGTCAAGCACTTCGCCGCGGTATTGCTTGCTCACCGGCACCCGGTGCTGACCGATGTGCAGCAGGTTGCCCTCCAGGGCATCCACGTCACCAAGGTGCACAATGTGTGAGCGGTGCACGCGCATGAATTGTTTGGGGTCGAGCTTCTCTTCGGCCGATTTCATGCTCGTAAGCACCATATGCCGCTTGGCCCTGGTATGGATAAAAATGTAGTCCTTCACCCCTTCCACCCAGAGGATGTCTTCAAAGCGCACCTTGACCAGCAGGCCGTCTTCCTTTACGTAAAAATGGGGATCGCCCACAGCTTGTTCAGGAGCAGCGTGCATGGGATCGCGCACCTTGGTGACGGCTTTCAAGAAGCGCGCAAAGGAGATGGGTTTGAGCAGGTAATCAGCGGCTTGAAGTTCGAAACCTTCAAGGGCGTATTCGCGGTAGGCCGTGGTGAAAATGACTTGCGGAGGGTTGTTCAGGTTTTGCAAAAATTCGATTCCCGTGAGCATGGGCATATTGATGTCGAGAAACATCAGGTCGATGCGCTCCTTTGCCAGCAGCTCCGAGGCCTCCAAAGCATTGCGGCACGTAGCCCGCAGCTCAAGAAAGTCCACTTTGGCAATGTAGGCTTGCATGCCTTCGCGGGCCAAGGGTTCGTCGTCGACGACAATGCAGGTGATTGGGGTGTTCATTGCGTTATGGGTATGTGTAAAATGGCCGTGTAGGTTTGTCCATCATCGCTGATTGCGAGCAGGTGCTTGTCGGGATAGATCAATTCGAGCCGCTTCCGCAAATTGGCAAGACCAAGGCCTCCTCGGGTATTTTTGGGAACAGAGCGGTAGCTGTTTTTGCACGTAAAGCTCAGCTGCCCTTCCTGAAAGTGCAAACTCATGCTGAGCTGGTATTGCTTCAAGCCTGATGCCAGGCCGTATTTGAAAGCATTTTCTACAAGAGGTGTAAAGAGCAGCGGGGCTACTTTCACATTTCCGGAAGGGCATACCATATCGAGCTGCAGTGCCACAGCATCACCTTGCCGCAGCTTTTCGAGGGCGATGTAATTGCGCAGGTACTCCAATTCGCCGCTCAGCGCCACCCACTCCTGACGGCTGTCATAGAGCTGGTAGCTCAGCAACTCTGAGAATTGGAGGATGTTTTCCCGGGCCATTTCTACATCTTTACTGCTTTGTACATAAATGCTGTTCAAAGTGTTGAATAGGAAGTGTGGATTGATCTGGCTCTTGAGCACTTCAAGCTGCGACTTGAGGTTCTCTTCGCGCAGCTCAGAGGCCGAGAGCAGTGATTTTTTCCAAAGCTCAAAGAGGCACATCCCTTCTGAAATCACCGTAATTACGATGGAGATAACCACGGCCAGCGTAATGTTGGTGAAAAGACGCTCGCGGGAGCCACAATCGAGCAGAATAAACGGGCACCAAGCCTTGTGGTATCCAAGCATGATTAGCGCAGCCGCAACGGTAACGGAGAGGAGAATCACCGTGATTCTGATGGCGTAATGCGTCTTCTCGTAGGGCAACCTCCTACCAATGTATGTACTTATGGATGAAGCCGAAAGTGTGAGTAAAAAGGTGATGCCGGCATTGAACAGCAGCCACTGCCACCAGGTGTTGTAGAGATAGAAGCGCGCCGTATCATCAAATAGAAATACCTGAATGAGTCCAAAAGAAACAGGAATCAGGGTGATAGCCAAGGAAGTGCGCAGCAGCGCAATCCACATTTCCTTGTCCATGATGACCGATGAAGCTTTATGTAATTTTTGCGACGACATTGCTACGGATGTACGAATGTAAGCATCAAGTGATGACCTGCTGTGGCCTTGCTGGCCTTAAGCCGCATCATGTGGCTTCAGGCCCATGTTGAGCAGAGATTTGTACAAGGCCCTATTGCCGCCCAGCATACCTTTAAATCCAACGAAATTGGAAAGTGAAAAATAGGCTTTACGCAGTTCTCCTTCAGCTTTGTAATGTACCACAAGCCACTGCATGGGCAGCCAAAAGGCCAGGATACAAAGCGGTGCCAAAAGGATGAAAAGCTTGGTAAGCACCCATTTTTCTCCAGCGGGCATTTCAACCCCTGAACCCAACACAAGGTCGAGGATGGCAAGGATACCGCCGAGTATCAAATAGCTACCCCAATTGAGCCGTGGCCGGGCTAGGGATACTCTGGCATTTTTGCCCACTGTAAGTTTTTCCTGTTTTCCTTCGAATGTGATATCCGATTCATTGATGACCAAGGTACCTGTATCGCTGTACACGAGTATGTTGTTGGGTGATTTGGCGCGTGCCTCATCGGCAAACCAAACGTCATTTTTGATGGTTTTCATGATTTTCGATTTTTATAGCTTAGAGGCTTCGGCTTGACAGCCAGGCTTAGCTCAATTGTTAATTCGCAAAGTTTGCTGCTACAAAAGCTCAGGCAAGGTGCTACTTAGAAAGTAACCCTGTACTGCAGCATTGGGAAAAATCCAAGCTGATTGATGACGCGTTGCTGCCCGTTGCGCCAGTCGTAGGTGATGGCGAGGGGGTTTTGGGCATTGGTCACGTTTTGCACGTCGAGGGCCCACTCCTGGGTGAACTTTTTGTAAAACACCTTGTAGCCGATGCGCACATCGGTGCGGAAGTAGGGATCGAACTGCTCGCTGAAGGGGTTGCTGCGGTCGAGCACGGTACTTTGCGCTTGTGTGGAAGCTTCTGCGTCGATCAAGGTGTAGCGCAGCCCTCCGGCAATGGTCATCTTGAGGTCGAGGTTGATGGATTTTTTGTTTTTGGCTTCTTCGGCGCTCAGCTTCCATTCCTTTCCGGCTACCCCGTTGAGCAGGTAGTTGCCGTTGAATGCGGTATTGCGCTCCACCCCATCACTGCCGGTGTACTTCGAGTCGTAAATGGAGGCATTGATGATGAAGTAATTGCCTCTGCTCATTGCCTTCTCAAAGCTGATGTCGATGCCATAGTTGCGGCCGGTACCTCCGTTGAAAAGGGAGTCGCGGATCTCCATCCCGAAGCTGCCGGCATTGAGCAGGCTGTAGGCCGAAGGGTTGATTTCTACCGGCACGTTGTCGATGTATTGGTAATAGGTTTCGGCTTTGAAGCGCAGGCCATTGTCGAAATTGTAGCCGTAGCCCAGCACCATGTGGTTGCTGCGCTGGAAGCCCAGGTCGCGGTTGGTTTGTATGCGGCGGCCATTGGTTTCCGTTTCCCGGAAAAACACGGGGAAGGGAGCAGTTTGGCTGTGCAGCCCATAGCCCGCTGTGAGGCGCTGACGCGGCTTGAAGCGCCACTCTATTCCGAGTCGTGGCTCGGCTGAGATGCTGCCATTCAAGGCGAAATATTGGCTGTAAAGCCCGGCGTTCAGTACAAGCTCATCGCTAAAGCTGTGCTTCCACTGGGCATAGCCACGGAGCAAGGTGGCTTGACCATCCTCGTCGGTGAGGGTGCGGTAGCCATCTAGGGAGGCGAGGTACACCGAATCGTTCATTTGCACCTGGTTTACGTCGGCCATGAGGCCTACGCGAAATACATTGGCAGCGTCCTTCTTGTGGTTCACGAAAAAGTGGCCGCTCAACCGATTTTGCCGGTTCAGGCTGCGAAAGAATTCGCGCGGTAAGCGCTCATCGCCGGCCAGGCTGTCTATGCTCACGGTATTCTCGGCCGTTTGGGCGCTGATCACGAGTTTAGAGTAGGTCTTCGCCGACCAAGACAGTACCTGCGAGGCACCAATTACGCCCATGTTGTTGGCGTTGTAGAGGTTTTGGTCGCCATCGCTGTAGAAATCGTCGCCGAGTTCATCCACTGAGGTTTCAGAGTTCACGAAGTCTATGCTGTTGGTACCGCCAAGGCCAAAGATGGAGATGGCGCCCAGCTTGCTTTGCGGAAAGTGGAGTTTGAAACTCAAGTCTTGATAGTTGGGTACGCCTGTACCCGTACCTGGGTTGAGCCCAAGATTGTTCATGAGGCCCAGCACCGAGTAGCGGTAATTGGCAATGTATGAGCTGCCTTTTTCGCGGTTGAGCGGCCCTTCGGCACCCACCTCGAAGCCGTTGAAGCCAATCTGGCCCATGAATTCGTGGCGCTCATTGTTGCCATTGCGCATGCGCAGGTCGAATACGCTGCTGAGGGCGTTGCCATACATGGCAGGAAAAGCTCCGGTGAGGAAATCACTGTCGGATAGCACGTTGTTGTTGAGCATGCTTACCGGACCGCCAGTAGCACCCGCTGCGCCGAAGTGGTTGGGGTTGAAGATGTCGATGTCGTCGAGGCGCCACAGCACCCCCAGCGGAGAGTTGCCACGCACTACAATGTCGTTCACTGCGTCGTTGGCGGTATTGACCCCGGCGAAGTTGCCCGCCATGCGCGACACGTCGTTGCGCGCACCGGCGAAGCGCTGACTCTCCTCTACGGAAAATGAGCGGGCGCTCACGGTGGCCATTTCATTGCGCAGGGCGCCCTCGCGGGTGCCGCTGATGACCACTTCATCGAGCCGGCTCACCGACTCTGTAAGCTCTATGTTGAGTACGAGCTCCTTGCCGGTGGTGAGCTCGAGGTTGCTCATCTCTACAGGTTGGTAGCCGATGAAGGTGAAGCGCAAGCCCACGCGGCCTACAGCTACATTTTCCAAACGGAAGTTGCCATCCACATCGGTCGTAGTGCCCTTGATGGGGTCGGAACCGGGAATGAGTACAGTGACTCCCGGCAAGCTTTGGCGGCTATCGCGGTCGGTGACACGCCCACGGATGGTCTGTGTGAAATCCTGCGCCTGCAGTGAAAATCCAACGAGCAGGAAAACGAGAATGAGAATGAGGTTGCTTTTGTTCATGACTTGTAAATTTAATGACGATGCAAATGTGTGGCGGCTTCGTTGTCGAA
>DAIOTP010000117.1:5754-10061 GCA_036751905.1 Cryomorphaceae bacterium | reverse complement strand
TGATCAGAAACCTGCATGCCAAGTACCTGGAGCAACAGGACAGCAACCTCATCGAACAGATCAAAAACCTAAAACTGCGCCTGAACCTCACGCGCTATATGCAGATATGCGGCATCAGCAGCCTCTTGCTTTGCGTGTTGACAATGTTTCTGATCTACGTTCACTATCAAGCAATGGCGGTGTGGGTGTTTGGTACTGCGCTTTTACTGCTTATTCTTTCGCTGGCGCTTTTGATCTGGGAAATCCAAATTTCCATCCGCGCATTGAGCCTGCACTTGAGGGATATTGAGACGCATTTGAAAAAGAAGTAATCACAGGGCCTGTGCCGCTGCTGCAAATCGGCCCGCATGACAAGCTTTACCACATCACTCCGCTTACCACCCCCCTCCAAGCGCCGTGTACAGCTTCACATAAGCAGTGAGCAGCTCCCTTCGGGCACCCGCGTAGTTGAGCTCCGACTCAAAGGCCTGCCTTTGCGACTCGAGAAATTCCAGGTAGCTGGTCACTCCACGGTCATAGCGCTCACCGCTCAGATATTGCGCATTGAGGGAAGCATCGAGGCGCTGCTTGCGCGCGGCAAGCTCTTCCTGCAGGGTGCTGATTTCCACAAGGGCATCTTCCACCGAGCGGAAGGCGTCGATCACAGTGCGTTCATAAACGAGTTCGGCTTGGCGGCGGCGGCTCTCTTCAATGTCCACAAGCCTTTGCAGCCTTCCGAAGTTGAATATAGGCCCGAAGAGGGAGGCACCTGCATTCCATGCCAGTGGCCCATCGGTGAAGGCGCTCAGGTCATTGCTGGCCAGCCCGAGCAGGCCCGTGAGGCTGAAGCTTGGCAGGCGGTTGGCCTTGGCCACGCCCACGAGGGCGTTTTGGGCAATGAGGTTTTGCTCGGCGGCAAAAATATCAGGCCGACGCAGGAGGAGCTCACTGGGCAGCCCTGCCGGAATGCTGATCGCAGTATCTTGTTCCATCAGTCCGAGCTCAAGGGGTATACGCCGCGGATTGCTGCCGGTGAGCACGCTGATGCGGTTTTCAGTTTGGGCGATGAGCCGCTTCCACAAAGGTATGGCTTCAGCGGCCACAGCCCGTTTGATCTGGGCTTGGTTCACATCAATTTCGGCGATGATGCCGCGCTCGTAGCGTTTTTCAATCAGGTTGAGCATGCTGTCGCGCAGGGCCAGGTTGCGTTCCGAAATATCGAGCCGCATATGGTATTCCAAAAGCAGGAAGTACTGACCCGCCACAGCACCCATGAGGCTGAGGCGGGTGGCGCGGTAACCTTCTTCACTTTGCAGTATGCGGGCACGGGCCGCCTCATTGAGCCGACGAAATTTGCCCCAAAAGTCGATTTCCCAGTTGGCAAAGGCTCCGGCGTAATAGAGGTTCTGCGTTTCCGGAAGGAGCAAGCCCTGAAAGTTGCCCCGAACGGCACCTGCGTCCACACCGATGGTGGGCAACATGGCAGCACGTTGGGCCACAAAGCCATCATGCGCTTGCACCACAGCCTCTGCCGCGATGAGCAGATCCTGGTTGTAGCTCAGCGCCTGCATGATGAGGGTGTCGAGTACAGGGTCACCAAAGTGGCTAAACCATTCCAGATCGGCCATGCCTTCACGGCTCAGGGTATCCGTGCTTACCGCAAATTCAGCAGGCGCCTCCGTTTCCGTCTCGTAGTAGAAAGCGTCGGGTACCTGAAGTTCTGTGCCTTGGTAGTTTTTACCGGCTTTACAGCCAAAAATGAGCAAGGCCGGCAGCAACATGAGGTAGCATCGTTTACACATGGCCGGGAGCATCTTGGGGTTCAACATGGTTCTTTTGCCGGTCCTTCTCATATCCAGCGATTTTGCCGATAAGGACAAAAAGCATGGGGTACATAAACACGCCAATGGCCGTAGCCAGGCCCATGCCGCCGAGCAGTGCCACGCCCATCACCTTGCGGGCCTCCGCACCGGCACCACTGGCCAGCAGCAGGGGCAAAATGCCGAGAATGAAGGCGAAGGTGGTCATCAAGATAGGACGGAAACGCAATTTGGCAGCTTCTACAGCCGCATCGAAGAGGCCCAAGCCTTCGTCAAATTTGATTTTGGCAAACTCCACGATAAGAATGGCATTCTTGGCCGCCATCGCAATGAGCATCACCAGCGATATCTGCGCGAAAATGTTGGTGAGGTAGCTTTCGCTGAAAAAGCGGAAAATCCACAGGAAGCCAAAGGCGCCCATGAGCGCAAAGGGCGTACCCAGCAGAATAGCAAGCGGCATGCTCCAGCTCTCATATTGGGCGGCGAGGATGAGGAATACGAAGAAGAGGGAGAACATAAATACCACGCTGATCTGCCCGCTGGCTTTCTTTTCCTGAAAGCTCATGCCGCTGAAGCTAAAGGTCATATCGGAGGGCAACACCTGTGTGGCCACCTCTTCGAGGGCGCTGAGCGCCTGTGCTGAACTGTAGCCTGCAGCCGGAGCGCCCGATACTTCGGCAGCGCGAAGCATATTGAATCGGGTGGTGTAGTCGGGCCCGGAGCTGGGCTCCACTTCCACGAAAGTAGCAAGGGGCACCGAAACGCCGTCGCGGTTCTGAACGAAGAAGAGCTCAAGGCCCTTCTCGCTTTGCCGGTAGGCAGGTTCGGCCTGCACGTAGGCTTTGTATTGGCGGCCGTATTTGGTAAAATCGTTGACATAGGCACCACCGAGAAAGGCTGCGAAGGTGGTGTACACATCATTGAGGGCTACATTGCTTTTGAGCACCTTGTCGGTATTGAGGTTCATGCGGCGCTGTGGCACAGTGGCCTGGAAGGTGGTAAATGCCGAGGCAATTTCAGGGCGCTGTTGTGCAGCTGCAATGAAGCGGTAGGTTTGCTCAGCGAGGTAGGCAGGGGATTGGCCCTTGCGGTCCTGAATCATCAGGCTGAAGCCCGAGCCGGAGCCGAGGCCGGGGATGGCTGGCGGACCAAAGGCAAAGGCCTGCGCTTCCACGATTTCGCGGTTTAGCATGTGGTTGGTGCGGGCTATGAGCTCATTTGCCGTAAAGGCGCGCTCATGCCAGTTTTTGAGCTTCACAAAAAGCACAGCATTGTTCGGAATCATGGCTCCGGAGAGCAAGCTGAAGCCGGTAACCGCTGTTACAAATTCCACGTTTTCATCGGCCATAAGCTTGGCTTCAATGCTGCTGGTTACCGCATCGGTGCGTTGAAGTGAGGCAGCATTAGGCAGCTGCACATTCACGAAGTAGTAGCCCTGATCCTCTTCCGGGAGGAAGCCCCCGGGCACCAACTTTCCGAAAATGCCTGCCGCCACTACGGTGATGAGCAGGTAGAGTACACCGCGGCCCAATTTGCCGGAAAGGCGTGCCGCACCTTGGCCATAGCGCACGGTGGCCTTGTCGAAACCGCGGTTGAAGGCTCCGAAAAAACGGCCCAATGGCCCCCTGGAGGGTTCGGGCTTTTTCATAAGCAAGGAACAAAGGGCAGGGCTGAGGCTGAGTGCGTTGATGGAGGAAAACACCACCGATACAGCAATGGTAATCGCGAATTGCTGGTAAAGTTGGCCGGTAATTCCCGCCATGGCGGCTACAGGCACAAATACGGCCACCATCACCAAAGTGGTGGCAATGATGGGCCCCGACACTTCGCGCATGGCTTCGGAGGTGGCGGTGCGGGGGCTCATTCCTTTTTCGATGTTTACCTGCACGGCTTCCACCACCACGATGGCATCATCGACCACGATGCCGATGGCGAGCACCAGCCCCAGCAGCGAAAGGCTGTTGATGGTAAAGCCCAACATCGGGAAAAACATAAAGGCGGCCACCAGCGATACCGGAATGGCCAGGGTGGGGATGAGGGTGGCGCGCCAGTCTTGTATGAAGAGGAATACCACGAGGATGACCAAAATCAGGGCGATGATCAATGTCTCGATGATTTCGTCGATGCCGGCCATGATGGGCTCAGTGGCATCGAGCGATACCTCGTAGCGGAGGTCGTCGGGGAAGTTTTCAGCGATGCGGTTCATGGTGCCAATCACCTCCTCAGCAAGGGCCACAGCATTGGTGCCCGGCGATTGGTAGATGGCTATGGCGGCGGCGTCCTTGCCATTGGTGCGGGTGAATGCGTTGTAACTCTCTACGCCAAGACGCACATCGGCCACATCGCGCAGGTGCACCTGACTGCCGTCGGGGAAAGAACGGATCACGATGTTCCCAAATTCCTCCTCGCTCACCAGCTGCTCCGGCAGGCGCACTGTGTAGGTGAATTCCGTGCCGGGAGGGGCAGGCTCAGCGCCAAATTTGCCGCCGGGCGCCACCACATTTTGCT
>DAIOTP010000117.1:0-5736 GCA_036751905.1 Cryomorphaceae bacterium | reverse complement strand
AGCAGGTCGGGTTTCACCCAAATGCGCATGGAGTAATCACTGGAGCCCAGTACCTGCACGCGGCCTACGCCCTTGATGCGTGCCAGCTCATCCTGTATATTGATGATGGCGTAATTGCCTATCCACTCTCGGTCATATGAGGCGTTGGGGGATGTTACGGCCAGCAACATCAGGATGCTCGACATGGATTTCTGGGTGGTCACTCCTATGCGTTTCACCTCTTCGGGCAATTTGGGCTCAGCGGAGGATACCCTCGTTTGCGTAAACACCGTGTTCATATCCGGGTTGGTGCCCAGGTCGAAGGTGATTTCAAGGCTCATGCTTCCATCGTTGGCATTGGTGGATTTCATATAGAGCATGTTCTCCACGCCATTCACTTTTTGCTCTATGGGCGATGCCACTGAAGTTTCCACATTGTTGGAACTCGCTCCTGCAAATGAGGTGCTTACCCGAACAACGGGTGGAGTAATGTCGGGGTATTGCTCCACAGCAAGGCCCAGAATACTCACCCCTCCGATGATCACCATAAAGAGTGCAATCACAATGGCCACGATAGGCCTCCTCACGAAGAAAACTTCTTCTTTGGGCTGCCCGGTACTCATTCGGCAGGGTATTGCGATGCAAATTCCACTTCAACAGCCTCCACAGTGCCGCCCCTGCCTGCTTTTTGCAGGCCTTCGTACACCACACGGTCGCCTGCATGAAGGCCCTCCTTCACAATGAAGTAATCGCGGTAGGCAGGGCCAAGCACAAGGGGCACCAGTTCCACTGCACCCTCGGCATTTACCCTCATGGCACTAAAGTTGCCTTGTACTTCGCTCACACAGCGTTGTGGAATGAGAAGTGCCTCGGGCAGGGTGCGCACAGCCACCCGCACGCGCGCAAATTGACCTGGTCTGATCAGCTGTTCCGGGTTTGGAAAAATGGCCGATACCAGGATGGCACCCGTAGCGGCGTCCACCTCTCGGTTTATAAATTCTACGCGGCCCTTTTCAGGAAAAACCTTGCCATCAGCGAGGAGCAACTTGAGTGGGATTTCCGCAGAGCGGGGTCCATCCTTTTGTTGGTTGACAAATTGGATGTAGTCGCGCTCGGTAAGGAAAAACTCTACACGCACAGAGTCGATAGAAGAAATGGTATTGAGGATTACAGGATTGGGTGCTCGGCCTACGAATTCGCCCTCGCGGGCCATGGTTTTGCCAATGATGCCCGTAATGGGGGCCTTCACCGTGGCGTAACCAAACCTTATATCCGACAGGCGTCCATTGGCTTGTGCAGCTTCTACCATGGCCTTGGCAGCCCCCTTTTCAGCAATGGCCGCATCGAGATCTTTCTTGCTTACCGCGTTGATTTCGGCAAGCGGAGCGATGCGTTCCAGGTCGTTGTTGGCACGTTCGAGGCGCACCTGCGCGCTCGCCAATTCGCTGCGGGCTTTGTTGACCCCTTCTTGCAAGGGGTCAGGGTCGATAGCGTAAAGAATATCACCTTTGCTGACCATTCCTCCTTCGCGGAAGCTCATTTTTTCCAGAAATCCTTCCACCCGTGCCCTTATAGGTATGTCGCGGTAGCCATATACCTGGCCCACAAAGTCTTTCTCGAGGGTAACTTTTTCCTTTTGAACGGATACCACTTGTACTTGAGGTGGTGGAGGGGGAGCTGTTTCCTGTTTGTTTTCGCATCCCGATATCCATAGTGCTGCCAAGAGAAGGCAGACGTTGAAGCATCGCATATTGGTTAATTATGCAACAAATGTAATGAAATACCAATGCTTTATAGCATACATGCAATCACAGTATGCCTTCAGCTCCTAAGTGCTGATATTCTGAAGTGTGGAACAATTCAAATGTGCGCCTGACTGATGGCTTTATTGCCATTTATGCGTTCATCCCACCATCAATTACTTGGGTAGTTCCAGTGATGTAGCGGCTGTTGTTACTTGCAAGGAACAACACCAGCTCTGCAATTTCATCCGGTTCGGCGTATCTGCCCAAGGGTATGGTTTGTTCAAATCCTTTTTTGGCCGCTTCAGCCTGCTTGGGTGAAAAGCCTTCTTCCAGGGAGCGCATCATCCTGTTGTTTACGGGAGCAGGATTGATGGTATTCACCCTGATTTTTCTGGAAGCCACTTCAAGGGCCAGGTTTCTCATCACCCCTGTTACTGCATGCTTGCTGATCACGTAGGCGCATACCCCAGGCGTCCCTGCCAATCCCGAAACGGAAGAACTCAAAATGATGCTGCCGCCGTCCTTGAGTACGGGTACCATGTACTTGTTGCCCAACCAAACACCTTTAACATTGACTGCCATTACCTTGTCAAACATATCTTCAGGGTAATCCACTACCTGCTTTACCACACCTTCAATGCCTGCGTTGTTGAAGAACACATCCACCTTGCCGAACAATTCTGATGCCTTATTGGCATAGTTCTTGACGTCGGCGGTTTTGGTCACATCAGCGGCGCAATGGTATACATGCTCGCCTCCCAAATCTTTGACGGCTTCTTTGAGTGTTTTTTCATCAAGGTCCACCAGGAGCACTTTGGCTCCATGTTCCAGGAATAGCTTGGCGGTGGCTTTTCCGATACTGCCTGCACCACCGGTGATGACTGCAGTTTTGTTTTCAAGGGTTTTCATCATTTGTGAGATATTTTATAAAAGTAGTATGGGTAGATGTCCTTAACTTTATACTATTCAGACAATGCGTTATGCAATTTGCTTTTTGTATAAGTGGCCGAAATGGCATACTTGGTTGAGGACACGGTTTAATGCGGCAGCCAGGAGCTGATATGGCTGGAAGATCAAGAAATTGTCAAGGCTAATTTTAGCAAAAAGCAGAAGATTGAATGTTTGGAATAAATATCCTGCTGACATTGATTGTCGTACTCAAAGGACTTAGCTCAAGTAAAAAGAGCAATGATAAGTTGAACAATGCTAAACCAAGGGCATCTCAGTGATGGAAAAACACAGACGCTATGCGGGTTCTAAAAAATAAAAGTCTTTTAGGTCCTGGAATAATCACAATTTTGTACAAAAAAATATTTAGGTCAAAATTATGATTTCCTTTGTGCCGTCGTAACTCATTGACGTAGCGATAATGATATTTCGTGTGGTCTGTATATCTGTGTTGTTATTGCTGGCCAATAAGAACCTGCTAAATGCCCAACCAACAGAAGTTGGTAACTGGATAATGTATTTTGGAAACCAGTCACTTGGTAAAGGCTTCAATTGGCACAATGAAGTGCAATACCGCAATTACAATTTTGTTGGTGACCTGCAACAGCTGTTGTTGCGTACGGGAGTGGGATATAATTTGACGGAAAACAACCATAATTTTCTCGCAGGATATGCCTACATCTTTAACAGGCCCTACGTCGACGAAACCGATGACAGAAGAGAATTTGCTGAACATCGGCTTTATCAACAGTACATCGCCCGCAATAAGCTTGGTCGTATTCACACCCAGCACCGCTATCGTTTTGAGCAGCGATTTTTAGACAATTCAGACCTGCTCATGCGCCTACGGTATTTCCTTGCATTCAATATCCCTGTGAATCAGAAAACGATGGATGAAGGTGCTGTATACGCCTCCATCTACAATGAAATTTTTATCAATACTGAGCCGACCTTTTTTGACCGCAACCGGTTTTACCTGGCTATGGGGTATGCATTCAAAGCTGCATTGCGAGTGGAGGCTGGCATCATGTGGCAACGGTTTGAAGACCCTGGCATATTTGCAACATACCAAAGGCCCCAATTCCAGATTGCCATCTTCAACAATTTGAACTTTTTGCACAATTAACATGTAACACAAACAAACAATGAAAACCAAATCGTTTCTCTTTGGAGCCATAGCGCTCCTCTTTGCAGCCACAAGCTGTGAAAACCCCAATTCGACTGCTGATGCCGACAATGCTGCTACAACAGAAGATGTAGCAACCGAGGAAGTACCCGCGCTCACCGAAGCTGAGGTAAATGCCGCACAGCAGGCTTGGTGCGATGCCTTGGTGGAAATAGGCCGCCAACATGCTGCCGGTGAAGATTACCGCGCATTTGCCGATAAGGTGCTCACCGACGCTTATGATTATGACAATGGCCGGGTGTTTTTTAAACCCACATTGGCATGGGGTGACCAAACATTCCGCAAAACCAAGCCAGGTGCGATGGCTTACTTCGTAGGTGGTGATGAAAATTACCCAAATGATGGCGGCTTTGCTTTGAAGCCGTGGGCCAAAGTGAGGTATGACAATGGTGTGCGCGGCGCCGAAGAAGTGCAAGTGCATGGCAACATCGGAATCTCCATGGGCAAAGTATTCCTGGAGGACATGGATGGCAATGAAATTTCAGTTGACAAAACATTCGTTTTCCGCAAAACCGATGATGGCAAAGTACGCCTCATCGTTCACGATTCTTCACTGCCTTACAACCCATAAGCCAAGGCCGGGTTACAATCTTGAGCCGCTGCCTTCGGGTAGCGGCTTTTTTTTACCCATGTACAATGAAAACTGCACAGTTGATTTTCGACATGAACCCACGCCCATGCCTGACTTCGTCATCGCAATTGGACACAACAACAAAAACCCCGACCCAGCTTGAACAGCTGGGTCGGGGCTATGCAATGGTAAAAATGAAAGGGTCAATTCAAGGCAGGCGGAGCCAGCTTAACTGCGGGCTCGGCACCGTAGCCGAATACAGTTTGTACATTGAGCACCTCAACAGGACCCAATTTATTCAGTACCTCTGTATCCATACGGTCCTGGTTGCCAATTACGCAGTAGATGTAGGCATTGCCTTTGATGTGGGCATCAAAGAATGCTTCAAGGGCATCCATGTCCATGCCTTGAATGGTTTCGTAAATTTCCTTGCGCACATCATAGTCCAATCCACGGTTTTTGGCTGCGATGTAATCCCAGAAGATGCTCTCACGCACCACCCTGTTGGCTTCGATTTGCTTTAGGGCAGCGTCTCGTGCACTTTCAAATTGGATTTCACTTCGCGGCATTTCACCCATGAGCTCCAACATGGCATTGGTGGCTTCTGGCAACTTGTCCACCTGAGCGCCAATGTAAGCGCGCACGTAGTGTGACTGATCCATCTTGGTGGGACTTGTAAACACACTGTAGGCGGAGTAAGCCAATGCCTTGGATTCGCGTATTTCCTGAAATACAATGCTCGACAGGCCACTGCCAAAATACTGGTTGAAAAGGTTGGAAGGGGCGAGCAGACTTTTGTCAAACAGTGGACCCTTGCTCACCATCATCATTTCGCTCTGCACCATATCAAAATTTGCGAAAAGCACTTTGTTTTCGCTTATCTGCAATTCTGGGAAAACCTTGGGTGCCGGATACGGCTTCAGGGATGCGGGCACCTTGTGGTGCTTGTTGAGCAAAGCCGTGGTGGCTTTGGCATCCTGAGGGCCGTAGTAGAATGCGTAGTGCTCGTAGCTCGTGATTTCCCGGATGCGGCTTATCAGCGATTCAGGCCTGAGGCTGCGCAATTCCTCCTCGCTGAGTATGTAAGTGAATGGATTTTCAGGACCATATTGGGCATAGTTGAGCAAGCCATTAAAGAGCAATTGGTTTTTGTTTTTCAAGGCATTGCGTCGTTTTTGTAGTATGCCGTCAACCATATCGGCAAGCGCATCGTCATCGGGTTGCACATTGGCGAGGATATGTTCGAAAAGCTCCACACCCTTTTCTAGTGAAGAATTGAGACCACTCAGAGTAACATAAATGCGGTC
>DAIOTP010000116.1:274-10122 GCA_036751905.1 Cryomorphaceae bacterium | reverse complement strand
GCTGCATTGCTGTAGACCTACCCGGCTATGGGAAGTCGTCGAAGTACGCCCACCCGGAGAGCATGACCTTCTTTGCCGATAAGCTGGCCGAACTCGCCGACAGCCTCGGCCTTACGGAAATCGTGATGGTGGGGCACTCTATGGGTGGGCAAATCAGCATGGTGACAGCCCTTCGCCACCCCGACCTTGTAAGCAAGCTTGTACTTGTTGCCCCGGCCGGCATCGAGACTTTCACCGAAGGCGAGAAAGAGTGGTTTCGCAAGGCCATCACGCCCAAGGGCGTAATGCTTACGCCACTGCAAGCCATCGAAACCAACCTTGCCACCAACTTTTACCACATGCCCGACGATGCCTGGTTTATGGTACGCGACCGCTACGCCATCACCGGCGCCGGCGATGAGTTTCAGTGGTATTGCAACGCCATAAGCCGCTCGGTGCAGGGCATGGTCAACGAACCGGTATACCGCGACCTTCCCTCCATCACCCAGCCCACGCTCATCGTGATGGGTGCCAGTGACCGGCTCATTCCCAACCGCTACCTGAACGGTGGCAGTCCGCGCGGCATCGCAGAGGAAGGCGCTCGGCGCATTCCCAATGCACGCGCAGTGGTGGTGAAAAAGGCCGGACACTTTGTGATGTTTGAGCAGGCCGAAAAGGTAAATGAGGAAATTCGGGGATTTCTAGGAGACGGATTAAGCAATTAGGCCTCAGCCGGATTTGGATACAGGCTCGTAGAGTTAGCGCTGTAGCATATGCACATGATGGCTGCTTTGAATATGAATGGCGGCCAACAGTGAGCCAAATATTACTTCATATTGATGTATTGCAAAGGCAGTCCAAAATCCGACTTACGGCACAGGGAGATGACCTCTTGCAATGAATTGATACTTTTGGAGCTGACACGTATTTGGTCATCCATGATTTGAGGTTCGGCTTTGATTTTTGCATCCTTGATGGCTTTGATGATTTTCTTGGCCATTTCACGGTCTATGCCTTGCTGCAAGGGAATTTCTTTGCGCACCGTCTTGCCACTCGGGTAAAAATCTTTGGAGCGGTCGAGGCTCAACGGGTCGATGCCTGCTTTTACAAAGCGATTCAGCAACACACTTTCAATTTGATCAATCCTGAAATCGCTGTCTGTAATGATGCTGATGGACAAATTCTTCTTGTCCAAATTTATTTCGCTGCCCGATCCTTTGAAGTCGAAGCGGTTTTCAATCTCTTTGCGCGCTGCGTTTACAGCATTGTCGGCTGTTTGGGGGTCAACTTTTGACACAATATCAAATGAAGGCATGGGATGGTGTTATTAGATCAACAAATCAAATGTGGGCACCAAAGGTATGCATTGCCTCCTTGTCTGCGTTTTGGTTTCGGGTTTCAGGTGTTACCTGGGCGTTGCATAAGGCCATGGAATTGTGAGAAGCGCAATTGCATTGATCTCGCCTCACATGGCCCTTCGTGCTTTACACTTGACGGAAAGAGGACATATCAGTAACAGATTCAAGAACCTTACTTGAGCAGGTGCGGAAACTTCTTTTTGAATTCTTCCAACCTTGGATTGCTTACAGCGCGTATGTATCCATTGTTGGGATTGCGCTTTTTGTAGTCTTGGTGGTAGTCTTCAGCAATCCAAAACTTTTGGAAAGGCATGATCTCGGCTGCGGCTTTTTGGCCCAATTCTTTTTCAATAGAGGCTTTCTTTTCCTCAATGATCCGTTTTTGCTCTTCGTTTTGATAGAAAATAATGGACCTGTACTGAGAGCCACGGTCAGGACCTTGTCCATTGACCTGACTTACGTTTTGAGATCCGAAATACACATCCACGAGCTCCGCAAAGCTGATTTCATCCGGGTTGTAGATGATTTCGACAGCCTCGGCATGGCCTGTGCGTCCTGTGTTGCTTGATTCATAGGTGGGATTTTCAGTGTGGCCACCTGCATAGCCTGAGATGGATTCTTTCACTCCACGAACGCTTTCATATACGGCCTCCACGCACCAAAAGCAACCACTTGCAAAGTAGGCGCGCTTGAGGCCATTTTCCATGGGCACCTCAATGGGTTCCGAGGACATATGGCTTGGAGCCGGCGGAGGACTTTGGGTACATGCATTTGCCGAAAGGCATACGGAAAACAGAAAAAGGAACTGCTTCATAAATTACAAATATTACAAGGTATAAACAGCCTTGTGCTCTCGAAGTTGCCGCATGGTTGGCTATTCTTCCGATATGGATTCAATTTCTATTGTATCTGTGCGCTTTACGATATCACTTATCAGCCCGTCGAGCTCATGGGTGGCTTCGAAAAGGTGATCTAGAAGGCGCTGTTGTTCAGATTCTGGAAGGGGTGTATCGGCACTAAGCAATTGCTTGATGGAAAGTATACGGGCTACCGGACTGCGCACCACATGCGATTGTATCCAAGCGATTTCCCGAAGCTTAGTGTTCTGCGCTTTGATTTGTTCTACATAGCGGTACCTTTTGGTGATGTTTTGTTGTATGCCGAACACGCCCGTGATGCGGTGCTGCCCGTCATAGAGCGTTACGTAGTCTCCTTCAAAAACTACTTCATTGCCATGTTCATCCCGTTCGAAACTGATGGCCCTGTGCTTGCCTTTTTCGAAAATATTATAAAGTAAAACGCGCTCTTGTTCGATGTCGTGCTGAAAAAATTCATAGGGAGTTCGACCTATAAAATCTTCTTTATCCGCATGATATTGATCGAGCATGGCTTGGTTAACTCGGGTAATGCGCAAATGGTGCATCAGATACTCGACGATGGCCAATTTGTCGGACTCAGCGTCCCAGCGAATGGGCTCATCGCTGGCCATGAAGAATGCACCGAAAATGGAATTGTTAAAAAGCATAGCCAATTCTGTATTCCTACTTTTTTCTTCGTCATCATCGGTTTCAAGCATATGTGGTGGTGCTTGCACAATAAAGGAAATGCCATCGATGGTACGAGACAGCGAAGAGTCCTTGCTTCTTGCATCCAATGTATGCAGGGCTTCTGCTTTGAGTATTTCCAATGCTCCCATTCCTTCAGCGGTCAAGGCGCCGTGGTTTGATCCTTTTCTCCTCAGCACATCGAGCCAGTCATTGCTCAAGAGCAAATCGCCCATGCTTAGATTCGTTGAGCTGAAAAAAGCAGAATTTGCATGGCAAAACCTTAACTGATCACCACTGAGTTGTATTAATACCACAGGATGTGGCAGTGCATCGAAGGCCTTTTCAAAATCTATGTTTTGCATCTCGAAACATGCTAGTGAATGCTTCGTCGGTTGTCATTGTAATTTAGAAATTATCCTAATAATTGAACGGCATACTTGGCGAAGGCTTAGCGAAGATAAGCTTATATCCTGAAATGTTGGAGGAAAATAAAAGGGCCGCGCAACGCGCGGCCCTATTTGTTCACATTCAACAATTGACCAAATTATACAAATTGGGCTTCTTCGGTACTGCCTTTCAGCGCCATGGTAGAGGCTTTGCCAGCGGTGATGGTGTTCTGTACATCGTCGTAATATCCTGTTCCTACGAATGCCTGGTGCTTGGCGGCTGTGAAGCCTTCCCCGGCAAGGGCAAATTCGCGCTGTTGGAGTTCTGAGTATCCGGCCATACCCCGCTTGCGGTATGCAAGGCTTAGCTCAAACATGCTGGTATTGAGGGCATGAAAGCCTGCAAGGGTAATGAATTGGAACCGGAAGCCCAGTGCAGCGAGTTTTTCGCGGAAGGATTCCATTTCTTCAACGCTGAGCCTTGAGGCCCAGTTGAAGCTTGGGCTGCAGTTGTAAGCGAGCATTTTGCCAGGAAACCTTGCATGAATGGCTTCTGCAAAAAGGCGTGCTTCTTCCAAATCAGGTTTTGAAGTTTCCATCCATAGCAGGTCGGCGTAGGGAGCATAGCTCAGGCCGCGGTCTATGGCCTGTTCAATGCCTGCATTGACCATGTAGAAGCCTTCGCTGGTACGCTCGCCTGTGCAGAACTTGCGGTCGCGCTCATCGATATCGCTGGTAAGCAGGTTGGCGGCATCGGCATCGGTACGTGCAATGATCACCGTGGGCACATCGAGCACATCGGTAGCAAGTCGGGCAGCCACCAACTTGTCGATGGCTTCGCGTGTGGGCACCAAAACCTTGCCGCCCAAGTGGCCACACTTCTTGGCGCTGCTGAGTTGGTCTTCAAAGTGTACGCCTGCTGCTCCGGCCTTGATCATTTCCTTCATCAATTCGAAAGCGTTGAGGTTGCCTCCAAAACCTGCTTCTGCATCGGCCACAATGGGTACCAGCCACTCTTTATTCCCTTCGCCGCTCGTGCTTTGGATTTGGTCTGCACGAAGCAAGGCATTGTTGATGCGCTCTACCACGGCGGGTACGGAGTTGGCAGGGTATAAACTCTGATCGGGATACATTTGCCCGGCGAGGTTGGCATCGGCGGCTACCTGCCATCCGCTGAGGTAAATGGCTTCGAGTCCGGCGGCTACTTCCTGCACAGCCTGATTGCCCGTAAGGGCGCCAAGCGCCGCTACAAAGTCCTGGCTATTTAGCCGGTTCCATAGCTTTTCAGCCATTTGTCGGGCTATGCTGTACTCGATGCGGTAGGAGCCGCGCAGACGCATTACATCAGCAGCGGAGTAGGGGCGTTCTACGCCTTTCCATCGGGGATTCATTGCCCATTCCTTTTCGAGGGCAGTGGTGTTTAGGCTTGTTTTCATGTGTAGGTGGTTTTTGTGTGGTTTGTTGTTATGGTGGAATTTAAATAAGTGGGTAAGCTTCGGTGGTGAGGAAGTCGGCGAGGGTGTCGCGCACTACCAGATCGTGAAAAAGTTCGGTGGCCTTCGGCAGCTTCTCCTTCCATGCTTCGGGAATTTCGGCCTCAAGTTTTTTGCGCTCTTCGGCAAAAATGGCTTCAAAACGGTGGCGGCTCAGCACCTCGCCTTCGGCTAGGGCTACGGAGTAATGCAGCCATTGCCACAGTTGTGTACGCGATATTTCGGCGGTGGCTGCATCTTCCATCAGGTTGTGGATGGCAGCAGCACCGGTGCCACTGAGCCATGCAGCGAGGTACTGCACACCTACGTTGATGTTTTTGCGTACGCCTGCCTCTGTAATGCTGCCTGCGGGCTTCTCAATGAGCTGGGCGGCTGTGGCACGGCCCTCAGCTACAGGGCGGTGATCGATTTGATTGGCTTCGGGCATGTAGGCTTCAAATACGTCCATAGCCAGTTGAACCATGCCTGGATGGGCTACCCATGTGCCGTCATGCCCAGCTTTTACTTCACGTATTTTGTCGCGGCGCACTTTTTCGAATGCGGCTGCATTGGCGGCATCATCGTTTTTTACGGGAATTTGTGCTGCCATACCGCCCATGGCGTGCACTCCCCGACGGTGGCATACGCGGATTACTTTTTTGGCGTAAGCATCCATAAACGGTGCCTCCATGGTGACCTGATCACGGTCGGGGAGGATGTGCCCCTGGTGGTTACGGAACACTTTGATATAACTGAAAATGTAATCCCAGCGCCCGCAGTTGAGGCCTGCGCTGTGGTCGCGCAGTTCGTAAAGTATTTCATCGAGCTGGAATACAGCAGGCAAGGTTTCCACCAATACGGTGGCTTTGATGCTGCCTGTGCGGATGCCAAGGCTGTACTGCGCAAAAATGAAAACCTCATTCCACCAGCGCGCTTCGCGGTAGTGCTCCAGCTTGGGCAGGTAAAAATAGGGGCCGCTGCCGCGGCTTAGCAGCTCTTTGGCATTGTGAAAAAAGTACAGTCCAAAGTCCACAAGTGAGGCCGACATGGACTCACCCTGGATTGTAATATGGCGCTCACTCAAGTGCAGGCCCCTCGGACGGACCATGAGTACAGCGGTCTTTTCATTGAGTTGATAGATTTTGCCTTCAGGCGATTGAAGGCTGATGCTGCGGCGTATGGCATCGTATAGGTTGCGCTGACCGCTGGCCATATTTTCGGCGGTGGGACTGCTGCTGTCTTCAAAATCAGCCATAAACACGCGGGCTCCACTGTTGAGTGCATTGATGACCATTTTGCGTTCTACGGGTCCGGTGATCTCAACGCGGCGGTCTTGCAAGTCGGGAGGAATGGGGGCTACCTTCCAACGGCTGGAGCGAATATGGCGGGTGTTGTCACCGAATTGTGGCATCTGACCCTGGTTTATAGCCTCTTGTGCCTTTTTTCGCTTGGCGAGCAGTGACAGGCGCTCAGCGTTGAAACGTTCATGCAATTCAGTGAGGAAGCTGAGGGCTTCCGGGCTCAATAATTCTGGACAGTGGTTGGCGTACGCCGGATTTATACTGATTGTAGCTTCGGATGTTAGGGAGGTGCTCATGGAGGAAATGTTTTAATTCGACAGGACGAAGATATAATAGAGAACTTTACTAAACAAGCGAACGTTCGCTAAAAATGAAATAAATATTTCCTTTTTGTGCTCTATTGTTACTTTAATGTATTGTTATAAAGCGTATAAGTAACTTTAAAAAATTTCAAATAATTTAGAAAAATCTTATGGAGCATTTCTTTTCTCATCTTTTGCTGTGCGGGCCCACATTTCCTTCACTGTCCTTATCCTATCCACGAAAAAAGCGTAATCTCGCATTCTCAATACTGTTTATTTCATAGTCATGGAGCGCGTCACTGTATCAACCGATTTGTCCTTTAGCCGCATGGCATATGGCTTTATGCACCTTGTAAGCTGGCGACTCAGCGCTTCGCAATGCCTTGGCCGCATCAAGCTGCTGCTCGATCAGGGCATCACCACCATGGACCACGCTGATATTTATGGAAGCTATACCTGTGAAGCCCTATTTGGTGAAGCCCTGCGGCTGGAGCCTGGCTTGCGACAGCGCATGGAATTGGTGACCAAATGCGGCATTCAGCTCATTTCACCGCAAAGGCCTTCAACCTTTGTAAAGCACTATGACAGCACCACAAAGCACGTGATCCAATCGGTTGAGAACAGCCTGATGGCCTTACAAACAGACCATATCGACGTGCTGCTTTTCCACCGTCCAGATCCCCTTGCTGACTATGCAGACCTTGCTGAGGCCTTTAGCTCGCTCAGGCAAAGTGGAAAGGTGCGTTACTTTGGGGTATCCAATTTTGGTGTGAACCAGATGCATGCCTTGCAAGCCCATATGTCCGATATGCTCGTTACCAATCAGGTTGAGGCGTCTGTCATGCAACTTGCGCCTTTTCAGGATGGGCAGTTTGATTGGCAACACGCCAGGGGTATGGTTCCCATGGCATGGTCGCCGCTGGCGGGAGGCAAGGTGTTCAGCGCGGACTCCCCTCAAGCGGTAGCCATTCGCACGCTCCTAAGCAGTTGGCAGACCGATCGCTTCAAGGGTGTAGAAAGTGATACCATTTTGCTCGCATGGCTCCTGAAGCACCCGGCAAGGATCGTACCCGTTCTTGGCACAGGGAAGGATATCCGCATACAGCATGCAATCCACGCCGCTGCAGTTGAGCTCAGCAGGCAGGAGTGGTTTCAACTCTATGAGACTGCGCTTGGATACCCAGTGCCATGATGCACAATGTGTTATAATCTATGAGGTACCAATCCATGTTCGGCTTCTTAGAAATTGAGTAAATTTGAAAAGATACCAAACTATTTCACTTATGAAAACGCTGATCTTGTTCTGCTCTTTGGTAGTGCTTCAAGTCCCCTTGATCATTGCACAAAGCGATCCCAACCATGCTAAGGAAGTGCCTGAAAGTGTTTACGAAGTGCTCAATGAAAGACCGGAGTTGAGCACTTTCATGAAAATAATTGATGCATTGGAACTCCAAAATGCTTTAAACAATCCCGGCCCATACACCCTATTTGCTCCAAGCAATGAGGCTTTTGCTGCCCGCTTCGACCAAACGAGGCTGAGAATGCTCCTCGAAAGTGAGGACAAATCTACGCTCCGTAAACTCATACTGCGGCACATCACCAATGCCATACTCACCACCGAAATAATTGGCCCAAAGGTGAAATCGGCCAACGTACAACAGCCCACACTCGCGGAGGAATATATTACACTGGGCTACAATGATGGCCTTTACTATGCAGAAGGAATTGCCATTAGCACCCCCAATCTGAAAGCGGGCAATGGCGTGGTTCACATCTTGGATGGAGTGATGATTAAGCGCTAGTGATTTTCTTCCCCATAGCAAACTGCTCGTTTTTAGGATCTGATGGTGAATCTTGGTTAGACAGTGGCTGCTTAGCGAACACCGTTTTATAAACCATGCCTGCTAAGGCCGCGCCCACGGCAGGTGCCGCAATAAACAACCAGAGTTGGCTCATGGCCCAGTCGCCTACGAACAGTGCCTGGCTTATGCTGCGCGCAGGGTTCACAGAAGTATTCGTCACTGGAATGCTGATCAGGTGAATTAGTGTAAGCATGAGGCCAATCGCAAGGCCTGCAAATCCCTTGTTTGCATTTTCGTCTGTGGCGCCAAGGATAACCAACAGAAACATAAAGGTCATGACCACCTCACATATCAGTGCAGCTTCCAGACTATATCCTCCAGGTGAATGCTCGCCATACCCATTTGCTGCAAATGAACCAATGTCACTGCCATTGCCTGTGGCAATGACGTAGAGCACTGCGGCAGCGGCGATGCCACCCATCACCTGTGAAAGGATGTAAGGCAGAAGTTGTTTCGCACTGAACCTTCCTCCAATCATAAGACCTATACTCACTGCCGGGTTGAGGTGTGCCCCGCTTATATGACCCAAGCCATAGGCCATGGTAACTACAGTAAGGCCAAAGGCAAGGGATACCCCAACGAGGCCGATTCCTACTTCAGGATAGGCTGCTGCCAATACGGCACTGCCGCATCCTCCCAGCACCAGCCAAAAGGTGCCGAAAAACTCTGCAATATTTGCTTTCATACATGGTTGATTTTTGGTTAAGAAATTGCTCTTTTAACGAACATGGTTGGACCAAATGTAATATTCTTACCTAAAAATGAAAACAAAATCATAAAAAAAATAACTCCATTGCATACTTGCTTTTACTGAAAAGCATGTGCCCCCTGTGTTCATCAGGCCAAGGTCATTCTATGCTGAGGCCTTGCGACTCTTGATATTTAAGAACTCAACGAGGAGGGAAAAGAATAAGGCAAAATACACATAACCCCGTTCAATGTGTTGATGCAGTCCGTCCAAAATAAGTACAAATGCAATCAAGAGGAGAAAGGAGAGGGCGAGCATTTGCAAACTCGGATTGCGCTCAATGATGCGGCTGATTTTATTCACAAAAATGAGCATTACCGCCATTGAAATCACCACAGCAGTTACCATGATGCTGAGCTCACTCACCATGCCCACAGCGGTCAGTATGGAATCAAGTGAAAATACCATGTCGATGAGTATAATCATGGTGACAGCTCCTCCAAAACTCCGCGGTGCCTTAGGTGTGCTATCGGCTTTTGTTGGGTTGGTTTTGTGGTGTATTTCATTGATGGTTTTAACCAGAAGAAACGCACCTCCGCAAAATAGAATGATGTCGCGGCCTGAATAGGTCGTGTCAGCCAACGTGAACAAGGGCTCTTGAAAATGTACCAGCCATGATATCATCATCAATAGGGCAATTCGAAACAGCAGTGCGAGCGCGAGGCCTGTAACCCGGGCTTTCGACTGCTGATGGGCGGGCAGTTTGCCGGAAATGATGGAGATGAACAGTATATTGTCAATCCCAAGTATAATTTCAAGCAGGGTGAGGGTACCCAATGCTATAAAGCCTTCGGGGCTAAGAAGGGCGGAAAAGTCGAGTTCCATGGAAATAGGGCTAAGGGGGTCTGGGTGTTGAATAGGGGCCGCAGCGCAGCTGCGGCCCCTCCAATTCC
>DAIOTP010000116.1:0-264 GCA_036751905.1 Cryomorphaceae bacterium | reverse complement strand
TTATTCGCTTTGATCCATCTTTTTTACCATCGTCAGAATGGTGGCAATGGCCACGGTTTCACCGGTTTCGTCGTATACATCCACGAGGAATTTCACAATGCCCTTGGCAATGTCGTCCTCGCTGCGCTTCTCCTGGGCTATTTTTTGTTTTACGGTAAGGCGCACCCCGATGGTCATGCCGGGATACACGGGCTTGGTGAAGCGGCAATCTTCCAAGCCGTAGTTTAGCAGCACCGGCCCTTTCTTCGCATCTACGAAGAGGCC
>DAIOTP010000115.1:479-10147 GCA_036751905.1 Cryomorphaceae bacterium | reverse complement strand
ATGCTTAACCTGCCCTGTACTGAGCTGCGTAACGGGATCAAATTTGCGCATCGATTCCACATCGTCGCCAAAAAATTCCATGCGGTAGGGCTCGCTTTCGCCAAATGAAAATACATCGACAATGCCACCCCTGATGCTGAATTGACCAGGCTCATATACGAAATCGACCCGCTCAAATTGGTACTCTGTGAGCAGCTCATTGACGAAGGCCATGCTGTAACTTGCGCCCACTTTTACTTCAAATGAATGGCTTTTGAGTTGCTTGCGCGTCACCACATTTTCCGAAAGGGCCTCAGGATAGCTCACTACCACGCGTGGCTTTGCTGATTTTTGCGAAAGCGATTTTAGCACCTCCGCCCGCAGCACGATGTTGGCATTGTCGGTATCCTCCGTTTGGTAGGGCACCCGAAATGATTCAGGATAAAAATGGGTGTGGTACTTCCCAAATTCCAGTTTTTGTAAGTCGTTGAAGAAATATGCTGCCTCCTCCTTGTCATTGAGGATGAAGAGTTGATCGGCATTGAGCTTGGTGACAATGGCCGAGCAGGCAAAGGTGGCACCGGATCCTATAAGTCCTACGATACTTACACGCCCCTTTGCTTCCTGAAGGGCATTGGCGATGAGCGCCGAGCGTTTGTCCTCGGCGTAAATGTTGGCAATTTTGTCAATATTCATGCTTCACTGTGGGCCGGCGCATCACTGAATTGCTCCATGAAGGCTTCGGCTTTTTCAACCATGTGTTTAGAACCTATAAAAAGCGATGTGCGTTGGTGAAGGTGATCTGGCTTGATGGAAAGTATGCGCTTCTTGCCATCAGAAGCTTTACCACCGGCTTGTTCAACAATAAATGCGAGGGGAATGTTCTCGTACATCAGGCGGAGCTTGCCGTGAGGATTGCTGTGGGTGCTTGGGTAAATGTATATCCCTCCCTTGATGAGGTTTCGGTGAAAATCGGCCACCAATGAGCCTATGTAGCGGCTCGTGTACGGGCGTCCTGATGCTTCATCCTCTTCCTGGCAGTACTTGATGTAGCGCTTCACCCCTTCCGGAAATGCTTTGTAATTGCCTTCGTTGATGGAGTATATTTTGCCCTCCTTGGGTATGCGCATGTTCGGGTGCGAGAGGCAAAATACACCAATAGAAGTATCGAGTGTAAAGCCATTGACGCCATTGCCAGTGCTGAATACAAGCATGGTGCTCGAGCCATAGATCACGTATCCGGCTGCTACCAAATCAAGACCGGGCTGGAGGAAATCGTCCATGGTTGCCACCGAACCGGGCTTGCTTTTGCGCCGGTAAATGGAAAAAATGGTACCTATGCTCACATTTACATCGATATTCGACGACCCATCGAGCGGATCCATGAGCACAACGTACTTGCCCCACATGGCTTCGCCTTTGTCGAATGCTATTACATCGTCATTTTCTTCAGAACCGATACCGCACACCTCTTGCTGGGCTTTGAGGGCGTTGATAAACTGCGTATTGGCATATACATCGAGTTTTTGCTGCACTTCGCCTTGTACATTTTCGGCGCCGGAGCTGCCGAGTATATCGTCCACAAGACCTGCCTTGTTTACTTCGCGGTTTACAACTTTTGCCGCAAGGCGTATGGCACTCAACAATCTGGAAAGCTCGCCTTTGGCGAATGGAAAATCGGCCTGGCGCTCTACGATAAACTCGCTGAGCGTTATTACTCTGTTCATGGTTGAAATCAGTAGGTGTGCAAATATGGGGAAATTTAGGGGATGCAGCATGGCAAAATTCCCCTGAGCTTGCAGTAAAGATGCCCATCAAAAAATCTTTCCTTTGCAGCGTGAATCATTCATGGCACATACGACCTGGAATTCCATCTGATTGTGATGGTGTTATGGCATTGATCCACGAGCTTGCCGTGTATGAAAAAGCTGCACATGAAGTGCTGGTGAGCTCAGAGGAACTGCGAAGACACGCATTTGGCGAAAAGCCCTTTGTAGAAATTGTGGTGGCCGAACGCGGTGGCAACATCGTAGGCGCAGCACTTTTCTATGAAAAGTACAGCACATGGAAAGGACCTGCCATTCACCTTGAAGACCTGATTGTGAAGGAGCTGGAACGCGGTCATGGCATAGGTGCTGCCCTGCTCGAAGCAGTGATAGCCACAGCCAAATCAAGGGGCTACCGGCGGGTGTACTGGCAAGTGCTCGAATGGAATGAGCCTGCCATAGGCTTTTATAAAAAGTACAGTGCCCATTTTGACCCTGAATGGCTCAATGTGCACATAGACCTGGAACAGAAACAAACGCTTAAACCTTAAATATGAAAGTTTTCAAATTTGGAGGTGCCTCGGTAAAAGATGCTGCGGCGGTGGAAAATGTGGCGCGCATCATCAAACTCTTTCCCAAGCAGGACCTTGTGGTGGTGGTATCGGCCATGGGCAAAACCACCAATGCTCTGGAGGATTTACTCCATACCTACATCAGGGGAGATCAAAGCCTTGCGGCCAAAATGGAAGACCTGCGGCAGTACCACCACGGGGTGCTTGACCAACTCGCCATCCCCGGCACTGAGGCCAAAGAAAGACTCTCGGTACTGCTCGACCAATTACAGGGCCGGCTGAGCAATGAGCCCTCGGACAACTATGATTTCGATTACGACCAGATTGTAAGTTTTGGAGAATTGCTGAGCACCGTAATCGTGTCGGCTTACCTTACGGCCGGCGGCCTCGACAATACATGGACGGATGCACGCCGCCTTGTGCGCACCGACAGCCGCTATCGGGAAGCGCGCATCAACTGGCCCAAAACAGAAAAGCTCATTGGCGAGCGCTGGGCCAACGTGGTGTCGGGCAAAAAGAAAGGCGGACGCGCCATCATGCTCACGCAGGGCTTCATAGGCCACACTGATGAGCGCAACACCACCACTCTGGGCCGTGAAGGTTCCGACTTTACGGCGGCCATTATGGCTTATGCCCTCGGGGCCGACAACGTAACCATCTGGAAGGATGTGCCCGGTATGCTCAACGCTGACCCCAAATACTTTAAGGATGCAGTGCTCCTCAAGCGCATCAGCTACCGCGAAGCCATAGAGCTGGCATACTACGGCGCATCGGTGATCCATCCCAAGACCATAAAACCCTTGCAAAACAAAAATATACCGCTCTATGTGCGCTCCTTTATTGACCCTGAAGCCGAAGGCAGTGTAATTGAAAAGAGTACATTCAGTGACTCACTCGTGCCGAGTTACATATTTAAGGTGAACCAAGTGCTGATAAGCTTCACGCCAAGAGACTTCTCCTTTGTAGCTGAGGACAACCTGAGTGAACTCTTTAGCCTCTTTGCAGCAGCACAAATGAAAATCCACCTGATGCAAAACAGCGCCATCAATTTCAGTGTATGTGTGGACCATTATCCTGCCAAGCTACAGCAATTGCTCAATCAGTGCCATGACCGCTACGAAGTGCTCTACAACGCTCCTTGTGAACTTGTTACCATCAGGCATTACGATCAAGACACCATCAGCAGGCTGCTCATTGGCAAAAAGGTACTGGTGGAACAAAAAAGCCGCAGCACCGCCCGGATGGTGCTCACAGAGCAAGTGTAAACGCCGACATAGCGGGGATTCGGAACACAGCATGGCTATATCCAGCCTTGCATCTTGTAGTAGGCTATGGCTGTGTATTCACGAAAGAGGAGAATTTGATAAATGAGGTGGTTCCAGAATTGGTACCTGAGGTTATTTTGACTTCCTACGTCGGGCACATAACCTTTGCCACCCAAGTCTTTTGTAGTATATCGAAGTGACGCGTCGAGATCGACTTCGAAACTGGCTACGCTGCCTATGGATTCGAAACCCACTTTGCGGAAGCAAGCCACCGTGCGGTATACATGCTCAGGATCAGTAACAACGAGCAGAGCTGTGCGCTCCTGCCTTGGCAGCAATGCGCCCACATTCAATGCCTGTGCGCGCGTGTTGGTGCCTTCATGCTCGTATACAATGCGCTGCGGCTGCACTCCCCGCATTACCAACTCTGCTTTTACACGTCGCAGGTGGCTGTCGGTCAAGGAAGTATCATCAGGAAGGGCAATAACAACGAGGGCTTCAGGGTAGGTTAAGGCCATCTTTGCTGTAAAGTAACTCCGCATGAGTGCTGTGCGCCCGGGCATACCTCCACCTCCCATCATCACAATGGCCTCGGGTGTAAAGTTGAAATCGGCTCCCGGACGCGAAAGCCTGTACAAGCCCCAAAAGGGCACACTTGTAAAGCTGAGCAGCATCACCGTACTGAGCACAGCCACCGACGTGTACAGCCACACCCGCATGATGCGCCGGAACAAACCTGCCATAGTGTTGAAAGCCGAACTCATGGTACAAGGGTACAAAAAGAATGTGGCCTGCCTTTGCGGCAAATGTAGCATGAAGGCCTGAATTAAATTGCGCCAGCATACAAGGCACCCACAACCACCTCACTGAAATGGGAGATAAATGCAACACAGCCGACGGGCTTACGTTTACTACATTTGAAAAACTATTCAAGCCATCATGTCGGAAATCCTGCAAGTGTTCATCCATCTGCTCCCTGTGCTCATCATTTGTTTTACCCTCATTTACATCTTTCACGAATACCTGCGCTTTGTGAAAGAGCATGATAAGTCAAAGCAACCGTTCGAAAAAAACCTGCACGCAGGCCCCGTGCCGGCAGCTGTACAGGGCCATTCAGCCATTCCAAGCCAGGCCAAGGGTTCAGAGGCTCTGCTTCAGCTCAAGCTTCAAGCGGCTGAGCGCTTTTCACTTTACCTGGAGCGCATCTCACCCGATAGGCTCGTGATGCGCTTGCATCAAAATGGCATGAGCGCTCGGATGTTGCAAACCGATATGCTCCGGGCCATCCGAGAAGAATTCGACCACAACCTCAGCCAGCAAATTTATGTAAGCGAAGGGGCATGGGAGTTGATAAAAAACGCGAAGGAAGAAATGCTGGGCTTTATCTCAGCCACCGGCGATGCCTTAAAAAGCAACGCTTCAGGACTCGACCTCAGCCGCAAATTGTTTGAGACAGCAAGCAAAGTGGAGAATATGCCCCACGATGTGGCGCTGAAGTTCCTGCGCGCTGAAGTGCGAAAACTCTCTTGAGCGCCCTCTCAGCTGCCCAATTGCGCCGTTCTTCATTTTATTCTTGCATACCATAGACACAGCGCTGATATTTGGCCCAAGCTAAATGAGCTAAAGTGGAGCGCGATCATTTTGAATTCCTTATCGAACTGTATCAGGGTGCCCGAATCAACCGCGGCTTCTTTGAAGGCAGCCAAATGCTATTGAGCTCCGGCTCAGCCGAAATCAGCATAGAGGCACGGGCAGAGCACCACCATGGCATGGACGCCGTGCATGGCGCTGTGTACTTCAAACTGCTTGACGACGCAGCTTTTTTTGCCGCCCAAACTACTGAACGCGAATACTTCATCGTTACAACAGGCTTCAATGTGAACCTGTTGAGGCCAGTGAGCAAGGGAATCCTAACGGCAAAAGGCACCTTGCGTATGGCAGCTTCGCAACTGCTCATCGCTGATGCGGTATTGTACAACGCCCAAGGCAAAGAGCTTGGCTATGGGACAGGCCATTTTGCAAAAAGTAAATTAAAGCTGCGGCCATGATCCCACAGTACATCACCCGATGCCATGCATTTTTTACGCAAAGTGCATGCGCCCTACTTACGCCGCTGCTGGGTACCGCATTGGCTTTTGGTCAGGACAAGCTCGAAGGCCGCATTATTGATGCAGCAAGCAAGCAAAGCATCCCTTTCGTGCACATTGTAGTTGGTGCTGAGCGCCCATTTGGCGGTGTGAGCAACATCGATGGACTGTACCGCATTGTACTTCCCGCAGCACTTCCACCCAGCACAAGGGTACGCATAAGCAGTATCGGGTATGCCCCGGTTGAACTGAGCGCCGCGGAGCTGCTGCATAACGGAAACATTGTGCTACACGCCACACTTGCTGAACTCAAGGAGGTTGTAATCAAAGCAAAAGAAGATCCTGGATATGAAATAATACGCAGGGCAGCTGCCAACCGCCGGCGCAACAACCCCGAATCGCTCGAAGGCTTCAAGTTTACTTCGTACAACAAAGCCGCCCTTGACGTAGAACGAAATCCCGAAGTGCAAACCGAACTTGACAGCACCGGCTTTGCCAATGCACGCTTTTTTATGCTCGAAAGTGCTACCGATGTGATTTACAAATCACCCGGAAAGTGGAATGAAACTGTGCAGGCCACCCGAATTTCAGGAGTGCGCAATCCTGCCTTTGCCATCATTTCCAATTCATTTCAACCCTTCAGTACCTACACGGACCACATCAATCTGCTAGAAACCGACTTCTTGAACCCCATTAGCCCGGGAAGCGAAAACCGCTACATATTTCAACTCACCGACAGCGCCGAAGTTGAAGGCCAGAAGGTATACATTGTGCAGTTTCAGCCCAGGGCCAAGGTCACCGGCAACTACCTTAAGGGAGTCGTCAGCATTGGTGCCGACGACTATGCCATAGTAAACATCCGCGCAGCCAATGCCAACCGCTTCAACCTGATGGATTTTGAGATAAGACAAAACTACAGCCGTGTGGCGGAGCGCTGGTTTCCCAAAGAGTCCAAAACGCAGTACACCATGTATATGGATGGTGCAGTCAATGAGGACGGTGAGATGATGAAATTGCCTATTTATTTGTACAGCGCCACCTATTTGCAAAATATTGACATCGACTTCAGACCAAGAGGCAAAGATTTCAATATTGCCCAGGTAAGCATAGCACCAGAGGCGGGCAGCAAGGGATACGCCGAATGGGAGGCGCTGAGGCCCTTCGCCCTCGACACTGCCGAGTCCAATACCTATGCCGTTTTTGATACCCTGCCGGGAAATGCGCTGAATGTGATCAACTGGTTTATGGAGCAATCGGTAGCGCTGGCAGCGGGCAGGGTGCGCATGGGAAAAGTGGATCTCTTGCTCAATCACTTGATGAGATTCAACCGCTATGAAGGATTCCGTCTTGGGGCGGGCATAAGCACCAATGAGTCGCTTATCAAGTGGATGAGCCTTGAGGGCTATTTTGCTTACGGCTTCAGAGATATGCGCAGCAAGTACGGTGGCGCCGCTATTTTTCACCTTTCGCGGCGCCACGCCTTCGATGTGGCTTTGCGCTACAGCAAAGATGTAAGCGAGCCTGGCAGGGATGTATTCGGACGCGACTTTTCATACACAAGGCAAGGGTTTGCACTGCGCAATTTTTTTGCGGAAGTAATGAACCCGGTGGAGCAATACAGTGCTGCACTCAGCCTGAGGCCGGTACGTGCTATAAAGCTGGATGGAGGCCTCATGTACGAGGAGCGCCGCATTTGGGGAACTGAGGTGTTGGGTGAGGTGATTTTTCCTGAGCGTGAAGTGCGCTTGCTTCAATGGAGTGCGGCGGTACAGTGGGTACCCGGTGAATCGCTGATGCAGCTGGGCAACAGTTTCATTCCGAATGCTATAAACTATCCACGCTTCCGGTTCAGCGTATCAGGTGGGATTCCCGATGTGCGAGAAAGCAGTCAGGACTTTGTTCGGGCCGATTTTGATTTCAGCCACCAAATGCGCCTCCGAAGGGCGGGAAGGCTGCAGGTACATGGTGGCGTTGGACGCATTTGGGGGAGCAATGTAGCGTTTCCGTACCTCAATTTCGGTAGGGGCTCCAACGGATGGGAAGGAAGTTTTGGTTTTGAAACGCCAGGCTATTTTCAAACCATGACGCTTTATGACTTCTTGATGGACAGCTATGCCTGGGCTGGGCTGAGACACAATTTCGGTACCATCTTTGGTATTGAAGGCAAGTACTCAAAGCCCTCACTTAAGCTGAACTATATGGCCGGAATTGGAGATCTCAGCGCCGGCAATCTGCCTGAATTTCCCATCGCCTTTCGGCAAATGAACAAGCCCTATTTGGAAGCTGGACTTGTCATTGACGACATATTCCGTTACAAAACCAATGGCGGGAGTACGTACAATGGATTCGGCATTGGCGCATTTATGCTGCATGGACACTATGCCACTTCCCGCACTATGGACAATGTGATGTTTGTGTTGAGTTTTACAAACAGCTTTTAATTAAAGTGCATCTTCTTAAGCTTGGTCTTCATTTCCTATATATTGGATTGAATGCATGGCAGCATCACGTTGCGCAAAAGAGGAATTTCGGCCCTGGCCGCATATGAAGCAAACATTGCTTAGGCGTTAATTATTCGCTATTTTCGCAGCCACAAAAAATTCTTTTTGGGTATTTTCCTAACAGCATTTACGATTGACGGGTAAAAAGCGAACGCTTATAGTGATTGGACTGTTCATTGTTGTAGGCATTGTGGCGGCTTATTTGATCAAAATACCCTACAGCATTAGAGGCCGTGCTATGGTCATGGCGCCCAAGGAATATACACTCAAGCGCACGCTGGAAGGAAACCTTATTTCCACGATAACCGACCATGTGCTGAACACCATTGACAGTTGGGATGTCACAGAGTTTCAGCGTGGCGATGTGGTCGAGTTCAAGCTTAGCAGAAGTATTGCCAATAAAAAGTACCTCCAAAAAGGTGATACCTTGGGTTATATCATCTCAAATGAAGAACAGCGCAATTTGATTGAGCTCAAGGGCCAGTTTGAAGTATTGCTTGCTGAGCTCGAGTTTTTCACAACCGGACAAAAGCCTGAAGACGTCTTGCTGGCGAAAGAAGCATGGGACTTGGCAAGGCAGGAGCTTGCCACGCAACACAAGCTCATGGATCGATCAAGAGTACTTCATAGGGATGGAGTCATTTCCACGCAAGAATTCGAAATAGAAGAGAATGAACTGCTCGTTAAAGTACTGCAGGAAAACATCGCAGAGGCCAACTACCTTTCTAAAACCACGGGTGAGAAACCTGAACAGGAGAAGTTGGTCAAGGCAAAGCTGCGCGCCATAAGTATGCAAATTGAACAAATTGAAACCAGGCTCAAGAGATTGGTTTTTACTTCGCCATTTGATGGCAAGCTGTTATTTCCAAGAGGGAATATGGCGGAAGGTACCATACTTCGGATAGCCGATACCAGCGCTGTAGTGGGCATTATCCCAGTGGTATATCACGAATACCCCTTTGTGGATGATGCTGCACGTGCAAAAAATGGCCGCTACCACGGCACAGTGCAAAGCAAAGAGGATGTGGTGAGGTGGATTGACAACAAACAAGCCTTTTATGTGACCACGCTTTGGCCTTATTCTGAGCAGATGCACTTGGGCAGTACCATCGACGTGAGGTTGGAGTGTGATACCATCAATCTGCTCAATTTCTTCTGGCGCAGGTTCAGCAATAACGCAATGCAACAAAGCTGATGTACAGGTACGAGAGAAAATACCTCGTTCCGAACGAGAGGCTCTACGAGCTTAGAAAAAGGCTCGCTCCTTTCGTGAAGCCTGATGCATATGCTGTTAAAAGTAGCGACAACACCTATCAGTATACGGTAAGGAGTGTATATTTCGATACGCCATCATTTATGGCTTTGCATGACAAATGGGATGGTATAGAGGCGCGCAAAAAATTGCGCATCCGGGCTTATAACGAGCCCACGCCGGGATGCAAGGTATTTATGGAAGTAAAACGGAAGCACGGTGCCCGAATTTGGAAAACACGAGCCC
>DAIOTP010000115.1:0-469 GCA_036751905.1 Cryomorphaceae bacterium | reverse complement strand
GCCCATGTTCCTTACAACCTGCTTGATGAAGTACCGCTGCGGGGGTTTACCAGCCAAGCCACTGCCGAAATCGATGCTGCACAAAAAGAAGGCGCCTCTGGCTTTCTTTTCCATATGCACCGATCTCATTATAAGCCCTCTAACTTAATTGCCTATGAACGAGAACCATTCCAAGGTAAGTTTGAACCGGGCCTGCGCATTACATTCGATAAAAATGTGCGCGCCCGCATGTGGCCGCAGGTATCTGAACTCTTCAATGAAGCGGGTTTGCAACTGGTCTGGAAGGATGGAATAATACTCGAGATAAAGTATTTCGCCGATGAAATGCCCAAATGGCTCCGCACCATCGTACAAGAATTTGGCCTGCGCCACGAAGCACTGTCAAAGTATGCCACGCCCTTTTCGAAAAAGGATATTTCAGTTTCTATTTTAAAAAAAGGATTCTAAATGGACAATCCCGGCTTTCAAA
>DAIOTP010000114.1:0-10190 GCA_036751905.1 Cryomorphaceae bacterium | reverse complement strand
TCGAAGTCAGGTTAAAGCCTTATAAAGCTTGAGTGCAAGTCATGCATTAACCTGACATACTTCTTGATGATGTCCGGTGATAATTACCGCCACATGGGCTAATATTGCACTGTCAAACACAGTTAAGTTGCAAAAGCCCAAAATCCTCATCATCAAAATCGGATCGAACGTACTCACCACCGACGGCGGTCAGCCTGATGTGCACAGGATGGACGTTTTGGTGGCTCAGGTTGCATCGTTGAAAGCTGAAGGCATGCAGGTGTTGTTGGTATCCTCAGGAGCGGTGGCCTTTGGCCGAAGCGAAATCTCCCTGCCCGAAAAGATTGATCCCATTTTGAAAAAACAGATCTGGGCATCAAGCGGTCAGATTGCTTTGATACAGACATATAAGGGTCTGTTTAATAAACGCGGTATCGACATCTCTCAGATTCTGGTCACCAAGGAAGACTTCCGCGATCGCAAGCATTACCTCAACATGCGCAATTGCCTGCTCGGGTTGATTGCCCAAGGCATCGTACCCGTGATCAATGAAAATGATACGGTGGCCATCACTGAATTGATGTTTACCGACAATGATGAGCTCGCCTCCCTTACGGCCGCCATGGTCAATGCCGACAGCTTGGTGCTGCTCACCAATGTTGACGGCATCTATGACGGGAATCCTTCCCTTCCAGAATCAAAACTGATCCAATTAATAGGAAATAAATTGCCGGAGCTCGATGGGCTGATCAGCCCTGTAAAATCCTCCTTTGGCCGTGGGGGCATGCTCACCAAAACGGGCATGGCCAAGAAATCGGCCGAACTGGGCATTCAGGTTTGGATCGCCAATGGCAAAAGGGAAAACATCTTGCCCGACATTTTTGCCGGAAAGGCGCCAAGCACCTACTTCGAACCAAAACCCAATAAACAAAGCGCTAAAAAATGGTTGGCGCACGGGGACCAGTATTTTAAAGGAGAAGTGATTATCAATGAAGGAGCCAAGGCAGCCTTGACTTCCGTCAAAATCAGCAGCCTGCTTCCAGTAGGCATCATTTCCATCAAGGGAGATTTCTCCAAAGGCGACATCATCAGGATCAGCGATGAAAATGGTGCAAAAATTGGCCTGGGCAAAGCTGAATACCCCTCCGCAGTCGCCCGGCAAAGCGTAGGACAAAAAAACCAAAAGCCTTTCATTCACTACGATTACCTCTACCTGTTTCAAAATGCCTGATTATAACCCTGTTTTCAAGACCGTCAAAACCTCGTCCCGCAAACTCACTGCAGCCGCCGAGGGAGATTTAAAGCGAACGCTGGCTGCTTTGGTTGAAATTGCATTGGCAGAAATTCCGTTTATCCTGGCGGAAAATGCCCGCGATCTGGCCTTGATGGACGTCAACGACCCAAAATACGACAGGCTCAAGCTCACGGAAGATCGGATCAAAGGAATCTGCGCGGAATTGACCCAGGTGCAAAATCTTCCTACACCTCTGGGCAGAATTCTCGAAGAGAAACACTTGCCAAATGGCTTGTTTCTCCAAAAAATTACTGTGCCCCTCGGCGTTTTGGGAATCATCTATGAAGCGAGGCCCAACGTCACTTTCGATGTATTTGCGCTTGCGCTAAAATCCGGTAACGGACTCATCCTCAAAGGAGGTTCCGATGCCGATCATTCGAACCGGGCCATCATATCGCTTATTGAAAGGGCGCTGGAGCAAAACGGATTGCCGAAGGATGCTTTTCAGCTCCTGCCGCCAGACCGCGAAGCCACCAAGGCTTTGCTTGAAGCGGTTGATTTTGTGGATGTAATCATACCGCGTGGCAGTCAGGGGCTCATTGATTTTGTGAGGCAAAATGCCAAAGTGCCTGTCATTGAAACGGGTGCCGGCATCGTGCACACCTTCCTTGATGAATCGGCTGACATTCAAAAAGCCAAAGCCATCATTTTCAATGCCAAGACAAGGCGCCCAAGTGTGTGCAACAGCCTGGATTGCCTGATTTTGCATGAGAACCGCTTGTCAGATTTGCCCCATTTGGTCGAAGACCTCCTGCAATTCGGGGTGAACATCTATGCCGACGAAATGTCATTTGCAGCAATGCCCCGGCACCACCTTGTAGAAAAAGCGCAGAAAGAGCACTTTGGAACGGAATTTTTGTCGCTCAGGATGGTTGTAAAAACTGTCGCAAATCTCGATGAAGCCTTGGATCACATCTCGACTTATAGCTCTAAACACAGCGAAGCCATCATTTCAGAAAATCAAGATAACATCGATACATTTCTCCGCTCGGTAGATGCCGCAGCCGTTTATGCCAATGCATCTACCGCATTTACCGATGGCAATCAATTTGGCCTTGGCGCTGAAATCGGCATCAGCACCCAGAAACTTCACGCCCGAGGCCCCATGGCGCTCAATGAATTGACGAGCTATAAATGGTTGATTCGGGGTGAGGGGCAGGTAAGGGGGTAGTTTTGCTGGAATGCAGCCATCCATGGCTGGCGAGGAAAACAGGCTATTGCATTGGTTGACATGGTTTTGGGGAAAGCTTATCAACAATAGCACACGCCTCCACGTTTGCAAAGCATGAATTCACTGTATGGCATCGACTACGGCTCAAAGCGCGCAGGCACCACGGTGGTGGCCTTCCTTGCTGAAAATGACAGGAGTGTGGAATTCGCGGCCAGCGCAAAAAAGCAAGATGCCGACGCTTTTCTGCTCCGGTTTTTTGCCGAAAGGCCACCCGGATTCATCTTCCTGGATGCACCACTGAGCCTGCCCGAGGTGTACCATGGCATCCTGCCTGTCAATGGCTCCGAACCGGATTTCTTTTACCGTCCTTGCGACCGGGAGTTGGGGGCCATGTCGCCCCTTTTTCTCGGAGGGCTTACCGCCCGCGCCATTCGGCTGGCCTTTCATTTGCGGAAGCAGGGCTGGGTGGTGCAGGAAACTTACCCCGGGGCGCTTGCTCAACATCTGGGTATCAAATCACATGGATATAAGGAGTCAAAAAATGCGCTTCCAGCATGTACCCATGTATTGAAAGCGGAATTTCCTCAGCTTGACACGTCGGCCGAATTACCCGATTGGCACCATTTTGATGCATGGCTTGCTCTGTGTAGCGCCCTGCGTCACAGCTCGGGCAAAGCAATCAAAATAGGAGAAGGGCAAAGTGCTTCCATCATCATTTGAGCCTTCATAGGCGAACCATGTTTTTGCTATCTTCGTCGGGTGAAGTATTTTAGAGGTGTCATGTTTGCGCTGCTTGCAAGCCATTCGCTTACAGCGCAATTTCCTTCAAGCAACGATGGTTTTCCGCAATTCAACCCTATTTTGGGTGAAGAGGATGTGCTCAGCAATGCCCGGCCGTATTACGCGTACACAGGGCCCTATACCTTTTGCACCTTGTCACCCTCAGGGGTGCCGAATTGCGCCCGCAATACTTTTCAGTATGTCTTTGAAGCAGGGCGGGAAGCGGGCGATGGCAACAGCGAGGTGGACCTGTACTACACTGACCAACCCGGACTTATTGGCACGGGCGCCAAGCCCCTTATCATCTTGCTGCATGGTGGATCAGGCGACAGGAAGTCCACGGCGATGGTGCGAAGGGCGCTTGACCTTGCCAGAAGGGGGTTTGTTGCAGCAGTTCCCGATTACCTTACCGCCCGTGATGATGTGTATGGTACAGGCAGTGGTGCGCTCGACTTGTCGTGCCTGGCCGATGACCAAAAGTTGTTGATGCTTCAGCAGTCGCTGCGCGATGTGTACAGTGTGGCACGCGCCTCTTTGAAAATGAGTGCTGATGGCGCACTTGGAGCCACGGTTATTGATCCGGATGCGCTCTTCCTTTTTGGCGTAAGCCATGGCGGTTACACTTCGCTTCATTTTGCTGCACTTACTGCAAATTATTTTCCGGTGGGAGAGGAGGTCACATTTGAAAACGGCAATGTATTGGCCTTTGCCTCGGAATTGCACACCCAAGCCATATGCCCGGAACCCGATGGCTGTGTGGATTTTGAGCCTTATCCCGGTTACAATACGCGGGCAAGCCTTCAGGGAGTAGCCTGCTCTGCACCATTTACCATCGATCCTGCACTGTTTCAAAATGCTGCACTGCCACCCATCTTGCTTTTCCATGGCACCTGTGATGCGTCGGCGCCTTATTGGGAGGTGGATCAGGGTGATGCAATAGCCCGGGCAGCGGTATCTTCCTTTCCGGATTTTGATATTTCCATATTGCCATGTCAGTTACCTGATGATCCTGAAGGAATGATCTACGGGTCGCAGGTCATTTTTGAAGCATTGAATGCCGCCGATCCCCAAGCTGACCACCTGCGGGGGCTGGTTACTTTTTGTGGAGGACGCCATGATATAGGCAGTGTGTACGGCCCTCTGGGTGACAATCCCAACAACATACAAATTGGGATCATGGAGTATGAGTACACCAGATTTTTTTCTGGAATTTTGAACGATATACATCAGGAAAATTTCCATTACATCCTGGACGATTATCAACGCACTACGAACAGCAATGATGCGATCAGTCGTGATAACCATTGCAATGCTGTGCAGAACATTGGCGGGCAATGGCCAGGAATAGCAACTGTTTGCCCCAATTGCTTAACCGATGCCACAGCATATTTTAACCAGGTGAGGCTTCCATATTTCCAAATTGGTAACGACGACGAAAACCGTTACCCACGCATGGGGCAGTATGCGGAACTCTTCAGCGCGTGTGAAGATGTGCTACAAACGAACAATCCCGAATACCTCAACGCTTACAAACTCCTTTTGCAAGTTGTTGACCTGTTGGGAAACAGAATGATGCCTGCTGATGAATCGGGCAAATACACGCTCTCAGACTGGATGAATACCAGGTCAACAAGAATTGCTCCGGGCATGTACATAGCAATTTATGAGGATGGTGCCCGGAAGGCAATGGTCATAACGCAGTAAAATCCATGCTGTAGCAACAAAGCTATGAGGCCATAGGCAAGCGTTGTCCTCTGCGCAAAGGGTCGGTGATTACGGTAGCCCCCAACTGGTGCAGGATGTTGAACAGCCCGAAATAGGTGCGGTTGATGTAAATGCCGTGTTCCGAACCGCGGGCCGCGTTGCTTTTGCGGAATTGCCCTTCAGCGCTTATTTCGTCTCCCAAAGCGTAAATCTTAGCGAAAAACTCCTTGTTGCTGAAGTCGAATTGCTCATGCGCAAAAGGCTGCCCCAGCAAGCCCACCATGCGAGAAAACACATCGGTGAAGTATGTCCGCTCTTTGGGCGTATCGTCCGGATGAAAAAATTCCAACTCCTCCAGCAGTGGCACAAAGCGCTTCATATCTTTTGCAATGCCAGGCTCCATCAGGCGGAAGTACTGTTCGTAAAAATCGGCAGGTACTACCTTGATACAACCAAAGTCGATGACGCCCAATTTTGCCTCAGGAGTGATGATGAAATTGCCCGGATGGGGGTCAGCGTGTACTGATTTCAACCAGTGTATTTGGTATTCATAAAAGTTCCATAGTGCCTGACCTACCGCATTCCGCTGCGCTTTGGATGGATTGCCTTTGAGCCATTCCCCTATGTGCTGACCTTCTATCCAATCCATGGTAATGATGCGTTCGCTGCTGTACTCGGGATAATATACCGGAAAGACCAAATCATCAAGATGGGCGCATGCCTTCACTGTTTCCACCGACCGCCTGAGCTCAAGCCCGTAATCTGTTTCTTCAATCAGGCGCGCTTCCACCTCTTTTAAATATTTGTCAAGGTCCTTGCCGCGTATGTTCATCAGGCGCATGGCTATGGGTTTGGCCAGCTTCAGGTCGCTGCTCACGCTGTTGGCTACGCCAGGGTATTGCACCTTCACGGCCAGTTTTTTGCCGTGGAGCGTGGCCATGTGCACCTGTCCTATGCTGGCCGCGTTGACTGCATTTTGCGAAAAGCTGTCAAACATTTGGTCCGGGCTTTTATCGAAGTATTTTCGAAAAGTTTTCACAACCAATGGATAGCTCAACGGGGGCGCATTGTATTGCGCCATTTGAAATTTTTGGGCGTAGGCTTTTGGCAATACATTTTCGTCCATGCTCATCATTTGGGCTGCCTTCAGGGCACTGCCTTTGAGCTGGCTCAGAGCGGCGTACACGTCGGTGGCATTGGCCTCGTCGAGCGCTTCACGGCCCGTGTCCCCATCCACCATTTTCTTGGCGTAGTACTTGATGTAATTGCCACCCATTTTGGCGCCAGTCTCCACGAACTTTGCTGCCCGCTGTACTTTCGACACCGGGATTGAATGTTGTTCTTTCATCTTTTCTATCTTACTTCGACTGCCACAGAAACTTGGCGAGGTCAATTGCTCCGTCAATGGCCGACTCTCCTAGCAGTTGGAACGTGAGGTTCACGGCCTTTTCCACAGCGGCGTCACTCATTTCAAAATCCTTGCTGGAGTCTTCACTCCAGTACCCTACGATAAACAGCAGCTGAAACCAGAAAGCCTTGTCGTATTGCTCGCTGAGGCGCTTGCGGTCTTTCAGCTCACGCTTTTCTATGCCTTCTTCCACCACCGTGTTGGCGAAGTTCATGAATTTATCCTTGTAGCCTTTGAGTGCTTTGGGCGTGCTTGGCTTTGTCTTGATATGGGGCCACTTCATTGCCACATAGCTACGCCGCTCCTTGAGTACCTCGAGGTGTGTGAAATAGAAGGCAAGCAGCTTTTCTCTTGCCGAAAAGCTTGCAAATTTTTCGTCTTCGTTGAGGGTGTCCAGCGTACGCTTCATCAGGTCATCCCATACAGCCATCTCCAAGGCTTCGAAGGAACTGAAGAATTTGTAAAAGTCGCTTTCCTGTATACCAAGACTGTCGGTAAATGCAAATACAGAGGCGGGGGCTTTACCATGGGTAAGCAATGCTTTGATGTATGCAGCCATCAGCGAATCTTCGCTAATGGCACTTTTGCGTGCGCGTCCTGTTCCTGATGTTGTTTTTGTTGTGCTCATAGCTGTATTCTTTATGTTGTGCTCCAATCGCCCGATTCCAGTTGTTGGATAAATTGAAAGCAACGCTGGTTGAACTCGGCGGGTTTTTCAATATTGCATACGTGCCCACATTTCTCAATGGTTTCCAAAAGCACATTGCTGTATTGCGCAACGTATTCTTTGGCGGGATTCAAAAACACGTGGTCTTCTGCACCCATTACCACGAGGCATGGCGCCTTTATACGTTCATTAAACATCTCGCGAAGGGTTCTGTTTAGCCGTTTCAGCAAAGCAAACCACTTTTTAACTTCTTTCTGATGGAGCTTTTTTGCCTCGTGGATAAACACCCGACGGGAGGCCACGTGGTTTTGCTTGGGAAGCAGTATAAGGGCAAAAATTTGGTATAGGGTGTGAAAAGGCAGAATCCTGGAAAGCATTCGTGCAGAGAGCACGAGCACATTAAGCTTTTTGCTCATTCTAAAAATACCCCCGGCGAGTACAATGCTGGATACACGCTCAGGTGCCAAAATCTCGAAGTGACGTATGATGATGCTGCCCATGCTCACACCGATGAGGTGTGCTTCTGAAATTTTAAGTGCATCCATTACCTCGAGCACATCCATGGCCACCACATCGAATCCGAAACCCGCATAATCCTGTGGTAGCCCCTTGCTCTCGCCGTGGTCGCGCAGGTCAACCAATAACAGATTGAACTTTCCCTTGAAATAGGATACCTGTTTGCGCCAGGTGCGTGTACTGCCTCCCGCGCCATGAATAAAAACCATCCAGGGCACCGCTGGGGCTACTTCATGCAATTCATAATAAAGCAGCTCTTTGGGCACATTGGTATTCATCGCTTGCTGATTTTGTTGTTGCTGATGTGCCGCTGGGCGTTGGATTTGAAGCGCGCTTCAGTAGCGGTAGCTTTTGCCAAATGCTTGGTAGGGCGCGAAGTAACCCTCTTTCGCCACATGCGAAAACTGCTCTGCTTCATTTCGCGCCGCATGATGGCAATGACCTCTTGCTCCTTGAGCCCAAATTGCATTTCAATGGCGTCAAAAGGGGTGCGGTCTTCCCATGCCATCTCTATGATCCGGTCTATTTCCATTTCAGTCAAAGCCGCTACTTCATCTTTCTCCTTTGCCATGCTACTAAGATACACGAAGTGCGCCAACCAGCTGACGCTTCTTGTAATTTTCTAACACCGTAATAACTATCAGCAACATCAACATGTTGTAACCGATATCATCAATAGGAATGCTAAGCAGCCTCAGGCCCATATTTTCCGCATTGTTGTACCATACCACCGGCTCATCGGTGAAAAGGCCCGTAAGGGCTCCATTTACCAACAAAAAGGGTATTTGAACTATGATGAACGTGAGGTAGAACTTTCCGAGAAATACACTGCGCTTCACAAGCAAATGCCAAATAAGGAAAACACACAGCAACGAAAAGGTGCAAAAGGTGTAAAGCCTGTCAACGAACACAACGGACAAAACGAAGCTCAGCAGTATAAGTGCGGAGGTAATGTGTCTTTGGATTCGGGCCAATGGATCGGAAGGAACAAAATAGTTGAGCACTTCATAAATAAAGACGCAAGCAAAGGGCACAAATACAAAAAACATCCACTCTTCCACCGGTAGATTGGCGATATAGATGCCTGTAATATATTGGTGGTTGAATCCCCACACTGCATTGGCAGTAAACCAAATATCCCAAGGGATGAAGAGCAACATCATGACCGCCGTACCCAAAAAAACCCCAGGCCAATAGCGCACAAAACGCACCCGATGCTCAAAGCTGCGCGCCAAAGGATAGCTGAGCGTAAAGAGCATCAGAAAAAGGTAGTAGAAGCTTTCCAAGTAAGGGAGATTATTTCAGGGCTGTTTTGGCCTTCATGCTGCGTTGCGCTTCACGAAAATACTTCAGCGGTACCACAAGCATTCCAAAACACTCGCCTTCCTCTTTCCCCAAATGCTTGTGGTGTACTTTGTGGGCTTTGCGAATAGCGCGCAAGTACACATTGTCAGAATGCTTAAACCAATCAAAACGACGGTGAATGAAAACATCATGCACCAAGAAGTAACACAATCCGTACAAGGCTATACCTGAACCTACCCACACACGCCAGTCGTTGCCGGCTATCATTCCAGTTTGAATAAAAAGCCATGATGGAATGGCGAAAATCAGAAAGAACACATCATTTTTTTCGAAGAAACCCGGTTCAGGACGGTGGTGGTCCCTGTGAAAATACCATCCGAGCCCATGCATTACATATTTATGGGTAAACCAGGCCATAAATTCCATGAAAAGGAATGTAACCAGGACTATTGAGATGTTCAAAGCAACCATAATTAAGCGCTTGCCACTCCACCTATATGGCTGAAGTCGGGAAGGTCTGAGATGTATTTGTATCCAAAGGTACTCAAAATCCTACCCTCATGGTATACAAACACGCCTGGCATTTGAAATGGGTCACCCGCTGCTTTACCTACCAAATGGCCTTTGACAATGCCCGCGATAAATGCGCGGTACCAATTGCGCACTCCAAACAATGCCCTTACACTCACTTTGCCCAACCCAAACTTGCGGTAGAGCAATTGGTGTGGATCACTGATGTGATGAATTCCACCGAGATCATATACCTGCAGGATTTGATCGGCCACATCGGAGGCTACCATGTGCACGAGCACTATTTCGAGATCCTGCGCCTCAATTTCCCGCCTTTTCTTAGCAATTTCCGCCATCGTCTCTCGGCAAAAGGTGCATCCAAAATGCCGCAAAAAAATGAGGAGTACCTTGCCGTCTTGTGATAATTCGGACAGACTCACTCCTTTATTGGTTTTCACTTCCATAAACACTATTCTCTCAGCAACCAAGCTGAACTTAGAATAAAACAAGGCACCATGCGCTTTGTTTATACTGCGTATGGGAAAGATAACACTCGCTCAAGGGTTTTTGCTTTGGTTGTTGCTTATGCTGGCTATGGTTGTTCTTACCCAACCTGACTTGAGGCCCGATAAAATGAGCTCCATCTCCTTCAATACCACAGAAAGCGCCGAGCTCTACTTCCGAAACGTGAGGGCTTATCATTATTTCCATAAGCATGAAGGGGGTGATATCTTCGATGTGTATCGACTCAAAGCAATGCACGAGGAAGGCGCAAGCACTGAACTGCCATTTGCCATCTACAACAATTGGCGGAGCAATGAAGCCTTTATCAGGCTCGACAGCAGTTTTGCGGGGT
>DAIOTP010000113.1:0-10255 GCA_036751905.1 Cryomorphaceae bacterium | reverse complement strand
CACGCATACAGCAGGAAAGTGCTTTTATAGAGCTCATTAGGCTCGAAATGGAAAAAGTCATCATTGGCCAGCAGGACATGGTCGACAAACTCCTCATCGCACTGCTTGCCAATGGACATATCCTCCTCGAAGGGGTTCCGGGTCTTGCCAAAACATTGGCAATTAAAGCGCTAAGCAGCTGTATTAGCGTGGACTTCAGTAGGTTGCAGTTTACACCCGACCTACTCCCTGCCGATGTCGTGGGCACCATGATTTACAATCCCAAGAATCAGGAGTTTACTGTAAAGCAGGGCCCTATTTTTGCCAACTTTGTTTTGGCTGATGAGATCAACCGCGCACCGGCCAAAGTACAAAGCGCCTTGCTCGAAGCCATGCAAGAGCGGCAGGTGACCATCGGCGGGCAAACTTTCAGCTTGCCTGAGCCTTTTCTGGTATTGGCTACCCAAAACCCTATTGAGCAGGAAGGTACCTACCCACTCCCCGAGGCACAGGTAGACCGCTTCATGTTGAAAGTAGTGCTTACCTATCCCAAACGGGAAGAGGAAAGCCTCATCATTCGCAACAACGTTTCGAAAACACCATTTCCGAAACCAAAACCTGTAGTGAGTGCGGCGGAGGTGATCCGCGCCCGCGAAACAGTGCGCGAAGTATACATGGATGAGAAAATTGAAAAGTACATCGTCGATCTCGTTTATGCCACGCGTGACCCCGAAGCGTACAAGCTTCCTAAGCTCAAAGAGCTTATAGGCTTTGGCGCTTCTCCCAGGGCCAGCATCAGCATGGCGCTTGCTGCCAAAGCATATGCCTTCCTCAACCACCGCGGCTTTGTGGTGCCCGAAGATGTGCGCGCTGTTGCGCCCGATGTGATGCGCCACCGCATAGGCCTTACCTATGAGGCCGAGGCTGAAAATGTGAGCGTAGAGGAAGTGATTCAACAAATCCTGAACGCAGTAGAAGTTCCATAGCATTCATGGCTACCGATACCGCAGAACTGCTTAAGAAAGTAAGGCGCATTGAGCTCAAGACCAAAGGCCTGAGCAACCAGATATTTTCTGGTGAATACCATTCGGCCTTTAAGGGAAGGGGTATGGCCTTCAGTGAGGTACGTGAGTACAGCGTGGGCGATGAGGTGCGCACCATAGATTGGAATGTGACCGCCCGTTTCGGCAACCCTTACGTCAAGGTGTTTGAAGAAGAACGCGAGCTCACGGTGATTTTGGTAGTCGATGTATCAGCATCGGATAGTTTTGGTACGCAAACCCAACTCAAAAAGCACATGATTGCAGAAATATGTGCCGTTCTGAGCTTTTCCGCGATTATCAACAACGACAAAATCGGTGTAATCTTCTTCAGCGAAGAAGTTGAAAAGTACATCCCCCCCAAGAAGGGAAAGCAACATATACTTCGCATTATCCGGGAGCTCTTGGAATTCAGGCCACAGCGGCAGGGAACCAACATCGGAGAAGCCCTGCGCTTTCTCAACAATGTGGTGAAAAAGCGCAGCATCGCTTTTCTGATCAGTGATTTTATTGCTGCGGGCTATGAAGAGGCCTTGCGCCTCGCCAACCGCAAGCACGATTTGGTTGCCCTGCACATTTACGACCGAAGGGAGTTGGAAATGCCGAGCTTGGGCCTGATCCAATTCCATGATCCGGAATCGGGCGAGGTACGTTGGGTGAATACACACAATGCTTCGGTGCGCCGCACATATGCCGACAAGGCAAAGTTGCGTTATGATCTTGTAGCCTTGTCGTGCAAAAGGGCGGGGGTAGACCTTGCACAAATCGGCACGCATCAATCCTACATCAACCCTTTACGCAACTTATTCAGTCGAAGATCTTAAGCTTTGAAAACCATTTTCACATACGGCTTGCTCCTGCTCACATTACTCAGCCATTACAGCTGGGCCCAGGAGGTTGATGTGGTGGTGGACCGCAAACAAATACGCATAGGTGAGCAGGCAGAGATCAAGCTCTCAGTGGCCATCCCGAAGGAAAACCCTCCACAGGTGCGCTTTCCGCAAATAGGCGATACCCTCGTAGCCTTCGTTGAAGTGCTACACCGCAGCGACATAGACACCCTGCCCACGGCTGCCCAAGTGAAGGAAACGCGCCTCGAACAGCGCATCTACATCACAAGTTTCGATACGGGCTATTATGCCATACCGCCATTTACTTTTGTTATTGATGGAGTGAAAGCCAGTACGCAGGCTTTTCTGTTTGAAGTACAGTGGTATGCTGATGCAGATACAGCCTCAGCACCTTTGCCCATCCGCGACATTTATACCATTGAGCTCAATGCATTGGATTATATTTCAGCCTACTGGCCCTATGCTATCGGGGGCCTTGTATTGGTGGGCTTGTTGGTGGTGGTGGTCCTTTTACTGAAAAAATGGATGAATCAAAGGGCTGCACGAACGCCGGTGGCAGCAGAGGCTCCCGTGGTACCTGCACACATTCGGGCCTTGGAAGCGCTTGAAGAAGCAAAGCGCAACAAGCTCTATACGCGCAACAAAACAAAACAGTACCACACCGAGATAACCGATATTGTGCGCAACTACCTTGAGGAGGCCCTGCGCATACCTGCTCACGAACTCACCACCCGGCAGATTGTGGCGCGATTGCGCTATGAGCATTTGCCGAAAGGTGCCATACTGCTTGTACAACGGATCATGGAATTGGCTGACATGGTGAAATTCGCCAAGGAGCGACCCGATGATGCAAGCAATGAGCAGGTTGTGGACGATGCCATTGATTTTATAAAGCGTGCACAAATCCATGTGGATTCTTTATACAGCGCCGAACAGGGTGCAAATGAAAGCACCGAAACAACCAGTGCCACATGATGCAACGAAGCTACATAGCATGGATTTTGGTGGTGCTGGTTACGGCGGCCTCAGCGCTCCTCTGGTGGTGGTATAAGGATGCCTTCGTATATTACAATCCCGAGTATTTTTGGTTTTTGCTGCTTATTCCTGCTGCGGGGGTATACCATTTGTGGAGTCTTGGCAAGCGCTACTCCAAAGTGAGTTTGCCCACGCTGGCCCAATTTGGCGAAAGCAATGCACTGCTCAGTGAGCTTCAGGTGCAGCTGCCATTTATTATGAGGTGTATTGGATTGGCCCTGTGTGTTATGGCTCTCGCGCGTCCGCAAAGCACTACCTCTTGGCAAAATGTAAGTACCGAAGGGATTGATATTGTGGTATCCATGGATATTTCAGCATCCATGTTGGCCAAAGATTTTAAACCAGACCGATTAGAGGCCTCCAAAGAGGTGGCTGCCCGATTTATAAGGGGCAGGCCCAACGACCGCATAGGCATCGTGGTGTACGAGGGCGAGGCCTTCACCCAGTGCCCGCTCACTACCGATCACGCAGTACTTATCAACCTGCTCAAGGATGTGCGAACCGGAATGATCAAAGATGGAACTGCCATCGGGATGGGTTTGGCCACAGCAGTGAACCGCCTGCGCGAAAGTGAGGCCAAGAGCAAGGTGATTATCTTGACAAGCGATGGCGAAAACAACGCGGGCAGCATCTCGCCAATGACGGCTGCCGAGCTGGCCAAAAAATTCGGTATACGCGTGTATACCATAGGTATCGGCGCGAGGGGGAAGGCCCTCTCACCCACCGGCATTTACCCTGATGGCAGCTACCGCTATGAGATGGCCGACGTAAATATCGATGAAGAACTGCTCACAGCCATAGCCGAACTTACGGGGGGCACCTACTTCAGGGCCACGGACGGCAGTGTACTTCAGCGGATTTTTCAGGACATCGATACGCTTGAAAAAACCCGAATCAATGTAACGGAGCACAGCCGTCGTTCAGAAAAGTTCTTTTGGTTTGCCGCATTTGGTGCCGTACTCTTGCTGTTTGAATTCCTGTACCGTCAACTTATTTTACAAACGCTGCCATGAGCCTCAATCCGAAATACAACGTTTGGGCCATGCTCACAGCCGCTTTCGTACTGGAGTTGCTTATTTGGTTAAGCATTGGGCTTGTACTGGTGTGGCTTGTGCATGTGATGCCCGGTCTCCGGTTTCAGCACAGTCACCTGGTGTGGCTGCTTGCGGTTGGTCCGGTAATGTTGTTGGTTTTTGCCCTGGTACTCTGGTTGAAAAACCGTCGTTTCGACCGTTTCTCTGACGCGGCGCTGTTGGGGTTTCTCGTCACCGATGTATCAAGTGTCAAGGTAGTTACAAAATTTATGTTGTGGCGGCTCGCGGCATTCTTTCTGGTTGTGGCCCTCATCAACCCGCAAATGGGCTCCAAGATGACGGAAACGAAGGTGCAGGGCATTGAGATTATGCTAGCCGTGGATGTGTCGAACAGCATGCTGGCGGAAGACCTCAAGCCCAATAGAATTACCCTCGCACGCAGGGCGATAGAGCGTTTTGTAGACAAATTGCGCGGAGACAGATTGGGCATTGTCATTTTTGCTGGCGAGGCCTTCGTTCAATTGCCACTCACCAATGATTATGGTGCAGCCAAGTTGTTTTTGAATTCTGTACGTCCTGATATGGTGCCCACACAAGGTACTGCCATAGGGGCTGCCATAGAGCGGAGCCTGCAGAGTTTTGATTTCGGTAGTCCTGGACAAAAAACGATCATCATCATAAGCGATGGTGAGAACCACGAGGATGATGCCGTTGGGGCCGCCAATACCGCATTGGAGCAGGGTGTACGCGTTTTTACAATAGGCGTAGGCAGCGTGAAAGGCAGCCCAATACCTGAATTTCAAGGCAACCGAAGGTTGGGCTTTCGAAAGGACCGCGATGGCCAAACCATCATGACCCGCTTGAATGAAGACATGCTGCGCGAAATAGCCGAAGCGGGTGGCGGGAGCTATATCCGTGCCAGCATGGCCGAAGTGGGACTCAATACCCTGCTTGATGAGCTCAACGAAATGGAAAAGTCTGACCTTGGCTCGGTGAGCTATGCAGAATATGAAGACAGGTTTCAAATATTTTTGGCACTCGCTCTGGTATGCCTTTTGATTGAGCTCATGCTTACTGAGCGCCGTGGCAGGTTGGCTCAGAAACTTAACATTTTTGAACAATCGTGAAGAACACCATTGCATTGTTGGTATGTGTGTTCTGGGTATTTGCTGCAAATGCGCAAACACCTAGAATTGAAATGTATAAAGGAAATAAGGCCTATGGCGCACAGGACTATGATGCAGCTCTTCAGCGCTATGATGCCGCCCTCGAAAAGGGGGGTGACAACAACGAAGCAAGGTTTAACCGCGCCAACTCCATGCTGCGAAAAGCTGAAAAAATGGCAGGTCAGGTTCAAGGTGAAACTGCACCCAATGAGGAACAACAACAGCTCATGGAAATGGCCAAAGGACTCAATGACCGGGCTGCAACCGATTTCGAGAGCATAGCCCGAATCACAGAGGAATCAGAAACGCGCAACAAAGCCTACTTCAATCAGGGCAATGCCCACCTCTACTCAGGTGAAATAGACAAGAGCATAGAAGCATATAAAAATGCCCTTCGGGCCAATCCCGGTGACAATGATGCCCGGCACAATCTTGCATTTGCCATGCGCATGAAGCAGCAACAAGAGCAGCAGGACGAGCAGCAGCAGGACCAACAAGACAACCAAGAGCAGCAGGATCAGGAAAAGAAGGAAAACAATGAGAATCAGGACAAGCAAGATCAGGAGCAGCAGCAACCCGAGGAGCCTGAGCAAATGAGCGCTGAGGAAGCCGAGCAAATGCTCGATGCCATGCAGCAGCGCGAAAAAGAGCTGCAAGAAGAATTGAACAAGCGCAAGCAAAAAACCCAAAGAATCACCATTGAGAAGGATTGGTAACATCGTTTTTGCGCTTGTCGCTGCCATGGGGTGGAGCTGCCTTGCACTCGCTCAGGATGCTACCTTCTATGCAAGTGTAGACAAGAATCCTGTGGGCGTCGGGGACGTGTTCACCATAAAATTTACCATTGAAAATGGGCGGGGTGAAATAAGCCCACCATCATTTTCAGATTTTGATGTGGCGTACGGGCCGAGTACCTCTTCCAGCTTTCAATTCATCAATGGGCGCCAAAGCAGTACAATGACCTTGAGTTATGGCTTGCGTCCCCGTGCTGAGGGCAAGTACACCCTCGCTGCTGCAAGTGCCCGAGTAGGAAGCAATACCTACAAATCAGAACCAATCACCATAGAAGTTGTAAAAGGAAGCAGCGCCCCAGCGGCACAACCCGCGAGGCCACCCGGTGCCGGGCAACCACAGCCCCAACAGCAACAAAGTTCAGCCGCCGCCGACAACAATTTCTTGGTGCGCACGCAGCTCAGCAAGAGCAAAGTATACCAAGGTGAAGGCCTCTTGGTTTCTTTTGTTCTATTGAGCAGGTATAACAACATAGACTTGGGCGAGAGCACGTTTCCTACACTAAACGGTTTTTGGACTGAGGAAATCAAAACCGGAGCAGTGAGCTGGGAAAACGAATACGAATATGTGAAAGGAGTACCCTACCGCAAAGCCGTCCTTCGTCAACAACTGCTTTTCCCGCAAAGGGCAGGTACCATTGAAATTGAGCCATTTAAGCTTACTGCGCGGGTAAACCGAAGCCTTTTTAGTCCCGGAAGCGAGGTGAAGGCGGAGAGCTATGTACAAAACGTAGAGGTGCTTCCATTGCCAGCCGGGGCACCTGAGAGCTTCAACGGAGCCGTTGGCGAGTACACATTTACCGGACAGGTAGGCAAAACGGAATTGCAGGCAAACGATGCCATAGATCTTATGCTCAACATCAAAGGAAAGGGAAACCTCCGACTTACGAAAGCCCCCACCATTGATTTCCCATCCGATTTTGAAGTGTACGATCCGGAAATTAAGGACCGTATAGCAGTGTCGACAACCGGAATGTCGGGCTCGCGCAATTACGGCTATCTGGTAATTCCCAGGTATCCGGGCAAGTACGTGCTTCCCGCAGTGGAATTTACACACTTCAACCCTTCCTCACAAAAGTATGTAACCGAGCGTATTGGCCCATTCGATATTTCGGTGAGTGGTGAAGATGGCCTCATACCCGAAACGAGAGGCGCTGTGGCCAAGAGCAGGGTGGAGCCCATGCGCCGTGACATACGCTATATAGAAACAGGGTATGAAAAGTTGCGCGCACGTGGCAGTGCATTTTACGGAAGTGCATGGTATTATGTACTGATTGGAGCCCCTTTGTTCTTGCTGGTAGGCCTTGTCATTTTTAATAGAAAAAGAGAGGCCATTTTCGGAGATGTAAAATCCAACCGCCGAAAGCGGGCTCAAAAGCAGGCCATGAAGCGCTTGTCACTTGCCAAAACGGCTATGGATAAGGGTCAGAGTAAAGCATTTTATGCTGAAATATTTAGCGCACTTTATGGTTTCCTTTCAGACAAATTGGGCACTGAACGGGCTGAACTTACCAAGCCCCGGATCAAAGAATATTTGGCGCAAAGCCAGGTTCCAGAGCACATCATTGAGGAAGCCATACACATTATTGAGCAATGTGAAATGGCGCGCTTTGCCCCAATTGAAGGCCTGAGCGATCAGATGTTTTACAGCAGGGTGGTTGATTTCATCGAAAAAATGGAGGCACACTTCAAATGAGAGTTTCATTCGCACACTTCACGATTATCTTCACGCAGCTCTTGGCGAGCGCATCGTTTGCTATTGGGGAGGGCCGCAATCACTTCGGCGCTGGAATTGAGGCATACAGTGAAGCCAATTACACTGAGGCCTTGGAACGCTTTAAGGCTGCCGAAGAGGAGTTGGAAGGCTTTGCAGTGAATTATAACCTTGGCAACACCTATTACAAAATGAACCGCATCCCCGAGAGCATTCTGTACTATGAACGTGCCTTGCGCTATGAACCATCGAATGAGGACGCACGGTACAACTTACGCCTTGCCAATGATCTGATCGCCGACCGCATTGAAAGCCTTCCCAAAACGAAATTTGCCCTGTGGTGGGAAGATGTGCGCTACGGGATAGGCCCGGACGGATGGGCTTGGCTCGCTGTAGGGTTTAGCACTGCGGCGGCTGTGTTGCTTTTAATTTTTATGTCGGCCGGATCAGCGGGCTTAAGGCGTTTTGGTTTTTTTGCCGGGATCGTTTCCATCTTGTTGTTCATGGCTTCAATCAGTCTTGCAGGCAGTGCCGATACGTTTCGGAATGGGCAGCAAACGGGTATTATTTTCGTCGACAAAGTCGATGTGAAAAGCGAGCCCCGGCAGCAAGGTACCAACGTATTTGTACTTCACTCAGGTACCAAAGTAGCATTGCTCAGGCGCGAAGGGGAGTGGGTACACATCGAGATAGGCAGCGGAGGCAAAGGTTGGATGCTCGGCAATGAGCTCCGCGAGATCTAGGATGAATACCGCCATTTCGGCATTTTCCTAATAGTTATACTACCTTAGGGCTTGGATTTAGCTGACAAGTGACCAAAACCCGATATCTTCTTGTGTACCACAAAGGCGAATTGCCCGAAGGGTTTGAACAACTCCAGCGTGCTCTGGATTCGTTTGCTCCTGAGTACATCCCCCTGGACAGTTGGCGTGCAGATGCAGATGTCAACGGGGCGGTAGTATTCACATGGCTGAGTGATGCTGACCTGAAGAACTTTATGTCAACCATCCATGGCAGTCACCCAACCGTAGCCGTTCTTCCTCATCCCGATGGTGTGCAGAGCTGTGTGGGCTTTGGGGTGGACCGCAAGCTTACAGGAGCTCTCGCCCATTTAAAGGAAAGTCCAAATCCAGTGGAGGTTGATGCTTTGTATTGCAATGACAACCTTGTATTTAACCATGTGGTCATAGGTGAGGCTTTTCAATTGATTACGAGCAAACAGGCCAAGCAGAGGTCGTTTTTGTTTCGCATCCGTTTTTTATTGCGAAAATTATGGTCAATCAGGCACTTCAAGGTAAAAATTTCAACCGGCAATAAGGAACTTGAAACGGTGGTATCAGGCATCGTATTGGTGCAGCATGGAAAGGGCTCAATGCTGTCACGGTTTATCCTGAAAAATACATTTGCCAATGACGGAAGGTTTCACAGTTTTTTTATCAGTCCGCGAAGTCATGCCCAATTGGCCATGTTTGCACTGCGCTCTTTGTTCAAGCGCAAGGCCCTGCCTCCATTTTCAGCGCATATCAAAGCAGCCGAAATGCGCATCAGTTCACCCAATGGATTCGACTTTAGTGTCGATGGGCTCAGTCAATCGGCTGAAGAGTTGCACTTGTGTATAGCACCGAAGCAGTTTCGCATGTTGCCCGGTCGCAATCTCACCATAATCAAGGAGCAAGGTGGAGAAGCCACTGATATTTACAAAGTGGCTGCCCTTCGGCAAAAGAGGCTACCGAAGCGCTTCAAGGCCGCAAGCTTCCCTTCATTAGCCATGCGAGTACGGAAGAATTCCAACAGCTTTTTGTACTCCTTCGTGGCAATGCCGAACTGAAAAACACCTACCTCACCCTCATGGTGTTGAGTACTCTTCTCGGGGCATTTGGAATTTTTGCGAACAGCACTCCCGTAGTGATTGGGGCGATGATCCTCGCGCCCTTGATGTCGCCTATCATTTCATTGAGCATGGCTACCCTTCGTCAAGACAAGAAATTGGGACTTCAAAGTGTACGCACCATTGGGGCAGGGCTTTTGGCGGGCTTCATCTGCGCTATGTTGGTCACATGGATCACGCCTCTGAACAACCCAAACGCTGAAATCCTATCGCGCATCAGGCCCAACCTTCTGGATCTGGGCATCGCCGTGGTGAGCGGGATAGCGGGCGCCTATGCCCATGCAAGGGAAGAGGTGGCCAAAACGCTCGCAGGTGTCGCTATTGCGGTTGCACTGGTGCCTCCGCTTGCGGTTTCGGGAATCGGCCTTGCCTGGCTCGATATGGAAATATTTTTCGGAGCGCTGCTGCTGCTGCTTACCAACCTGGCAGGCATGGTACTGGCCGGAGCCCTTACCTTTCTCTTTTTGGGATACAGCCCATTCAAGCTGGCAAAGAAGGGCTTGGTGATATCCTTTGTCTTTGTGATTACACTCAGCCTGCCTTTGGCCATCAGCTTCAAACGGATGCTTGCAGAGCACCGCATTGTAGAGCAGGTCGAAGGCATACACTTTGACGAGTACGCCTTAAAGGAAGTGCGCATTATTCGCTTTAATCCTTTGATAATTGGCATAACAGTAGGTGCGGATCACCACCTCGACGGCACGGAACTCGATCGCATCAAAGCTGAATTAGAAAATGCACTTGGACAGGAAGTGGG
>DAIOTP010000112.1:0-10467 GCA_036751905.1 Cryomorphaceae bacterium | reverse complement strand
AAAAAAAGCCGGGAGACATTACCCCCCGGCCTGCTCAACATCCACGCAACCTTACTTCTTAACCTGAGGATTCATCTGGGTGCCTCGATTACCATGAACCTTGGCATAAACCTGATTTATTCCTGATGTGCCCTTGTTGGCATTTCCCTGATTTGCTTTGTGCGCTGCCGCACTTTTTCCGTTTTTCATGATTTCAAGTATTTAAATGAATGCTCAAAAGTGCTATTCATTTGGGTGGACTATGCCAAATTCGGAACGAACGTTGATTTTTCGGAACGAAAGCATGTAGATCAGGTGATTTTGCATTCGTCTTATTTCATCACACGCTACTTTTCCTAGTTTGTACTCAAAAAGGGCTTCGGGAAGTTTTAACGGATCAACTTCTACACATTCAAGGTATTTGCTTCGTAATCGAAAGTGCTCTATGTTTATATGAATACTCTTTGATATTTTAAATAGCCGAATGCGAGGCCGATCAAGCGCTTGTTGTAATTCATCGAAATTGATGTCAAGCCTGAGTGAACTTAGTATCGGCCCTATTATTTCTTTGCTGTAAATAGGCTCCTTAAAATACAGTCGTTTATACTTTCTGTTACTGACAATAGCAACAACATTTCTCACATTGACCTGATGTTTATCATAATCATCCTTGCCAAAAGTACAGGTATACTGCCCAGATAGTTGTACAGGTGATGGGCTGACCATTGGGCCATATTGTTGCTGGGCTACCTCCAAAAAGTCATAGTATTTTAGTAAGCAATTTCCCCAAGCCAATTCCAGTTCCACATTAAGAGATTTGTTTAATTCTTTCGCCTGCTCCAACTTTATCTTGAGCTTCCAGTTTTCGCGGATTAAATAAGCGGGATCGTATTTTTTCACTGAATTCAATCAAATTTTACCATGACTACTCAGTATGAATAAACAAGAAGAAACAACTACCGTAACTATGCCGATTAGACTACCAAGAAAGAATTTCCAACCAATAAAGCCATAGAGCCTAAGCTCCTCATCATCCAAAGCAAACGGGAACAAGATACCATAGCTTTGGAGAGTTGCCATCAATAATGGAATTCTCCAATACCATGAAATATCGCTATTGGACAATCCGATTATACCCAACAGACTCTCTGGATTAAAAACGATTAAAAGCCCTCCAAATGCGAATAACAATACGCTTAATGTATGGTAAATAGACCAAAAAAACCCTTTTAGATTTCTTCTATCATAAAGTCTCCCAGCTTTAGTTGCAGATTCGTTATAGACGTAGCGTACGTTGATATTAATAATGTCCTCACCCATCAGAATTAAATAATCGCCTGGTATTTGTTTGCGTTCGATTTCGTTTGAGACAGAGCTCATATCCTCTCCTTGGCTGCCGTCATTAGAATTGCCCTCTATACCGCTTACATTGGAGTCGACTATTCGCCTTTTGTATCTGAAAGCTTCGAATAAATATATTCTGCTTAGCTTATTTATGTCATGTCGGTCGACATCATAGTCTTTGAGAATTCCGGAATATAAGACCGTATCGCTCCCTCTTCGTATCAAAACATCAATCGCAGGAAACAAATATAATCCTGTTTGCCTCACCCTAATGGCTTCAGGATGGAGCTTTCTAAGCTTAGGAAACTCAAGAATTTCTCCACTGAATATATATGCCCATTGGTTTTTGAATCTCAGTATTTTGATTCGACGGTCCAACTTGAATACTCTAATCACGAAATAGGCAGCAAGTCCCAAAAATGCAGAGAATGCATATACAATTAACAAGTATAAATAGATGTCTCCCGCAAGTAGCACTTCTGCAAAGTTCTCGATCCGGTCATTTCCAAGGAAAAAGCTGTACATCGCATGGGCGCTATCTTCACTAATTGGACTCCACATCGCAGTGTAACACAACAAGCCAAGAAGCTGAATAAATGAGCCCGGAATGAGGGCGTAAGCTACAGTGGTGAGAATCGGCTCACTTGTTGATATCTGCTTAGAAAATTCGCTTAAAAAGTAAAATCGCCGGAATATCATGCCTGGTAGCAGAAACACCAGAAACAAACCTATGAATCCGACGGTGATTTGCACGCTCTATAGCTTCACGGTAATCGACTTTTGGCTTCCTTTCCTGTCAGAATTTTCAATGGCCTCGTTTACCTTTTTCATCTGCTTCTCATTGCTGAGTACAGATTCACCTTTGGATGTTACAATTTGTGCATCAGCTATAAGCAACAAATCTCGGAGACCAGTTATGAAAGGGAAGTAGCGGCTCATGATTTTCATTTGTTTGGATGATCGAAAATAGGCAATTTTCATACTTATCCAAACTTAAACGTGTTAATTGTACCAAAAGTACTTCAAAAATCTCCCCTCCTATTCCAAGGATGAGTGGAATTTTTCTTCAATTGGATGCGTATTTTAACCCGACAAAAGACTTTGGCTTTCATTCAATCAGCATATGACCTATATTTGGCCAACACCAAAATCCTGCTCCCTTTCGGAGCCTTAATGATGCAGCCCTGAAAGTCGATGAAATTCAACGAAGATGCCCGCGTAAAGATCCCTGTCATCCTGCACCTGTGCAGGCTCGGGTACACCTACCTGTCGCTGAAGGGCGCGCGCTGGGACCGGGATACGAACGTGTTTACGGAGATCTTTGAGCAAAGCCTGGGAAGGATCAACCCAGAAGTGGCGGTGGAGGACATCAGGAGGTATTACCGGGACCTTGCGCTGATGCTGGAGAATGAAGACCTGGGCCGGGAGTTTTTTGAAAAACTCACCCTGCGGACGGGCATCAGGCTCATCGACTTTGAAAACTTTGACAACAACAGCTTTCACGTGGTCACGGAGCTGCCCTGCGAAAAGGACGATGAGAGCTTCAGGCCCGACATTACCCTGCTCATCAACGGGATGCCCCTGGCCTTTATCGAGGTGAAAAAGCCCAACAACCGGGAGGGCATCATCGCCGAGAGGAACCGGATTTACAGCCGCTTTCAAAACAAGAAATTCCGAAAGTTCATCAACCTCACGCAGGTGATGGTCTTTTCGAACAACATGGAATACGACGACGGCGATGTGGAACCGCTGCAAGGGGCCTATTACGCCACACCCTCCTACGGAAAGCCGCAGTTCAACTATTTCCGCGAGGAGGACGAAGCCTACCAATCGCCTGCACTGCCCGTGCTGGACGGGGAGCTGGAAAACGCCGTGCTGAAGGACAACAACCTGATGAGCATCAAGCAGTCGGCGGAGTTTGCCACCAACAAGGACGTGGATGCGCCCACCAACCGGATATGCACGTCGCTGTTTAGCAAGCCGCGACTGGCCTTCCTGCTGCGCTACGCCATCGCCTATGTGCATGAGGTGAAGGGATTGGAAAAACACGTGATGCGCTATCCGCAAATGTTTGCCACGATGGCCAGCGCCGCCCGGCTGGACGAAGGCATCCGCAAGGGCATCATCTGGCACACGCAGGGCAGCGGCAAAACGGCGCTTGCCTATTACAATGTGCAATACCTCACCGACTATTTTCAGGCGAAAGGCGTTGTGCCAAAATTCTACTTTATCGTGGACCGCATCGACCTGCTCACACAGGCGGCGGGCGAATTTGAAGCGCGGGGCCTGAAGGTGCGCAAGGTGAATTCCAAAAGCGAATTTGCCGCCGAGATCAAATCTACCCTGGCGGTGCACAACGACAGCGGCCGGCGGGAGATCACCGTGGTGAACATCCAAAAATTCAAGGACGACCCCAACGTAACCCGCAATACAGATTACAACCTGGGCATGCAGCGCGTGTATTTTCTCGACGAGGTGCACCGGAGCTACAACCCACAAGGGAGCTTTCTGGCCAACCTGCACGAATCTGATCCAAACGCCATCAAGATCGGGCTCACCGGCACGCCCCTGCTGGGCGATGATTACAACTCCAAAAGTCTCTTTGGGAATTACATCCACAAGTACTACTACAATGCCTCGATCAAAGACGGCTACACCTTGCGCCTGATCCGCGAAGAGATAGAGACGAGCTACAAGATGGCGCTGGAGAAAACCCTCGAAGACATCAAGGTGCTGCGCGGCGATGTGGACCGCAAGCAACTCTATGCCCACCCCCGCTTTGCGGAAGATATGCTCGATTACATTGTCAAGGATTTTGAGGAATCGCGCGTGCGCTTCAACGACCACACGATTGGCGCCATGGTGGTGTGCGACTCGGCCGATCAGGCGAAGGCCATGTACGGGCTTTTTCAGGAAAAGTACGCCGAATACGAGGCCCCGCCCTTGCTGATGGCAGCCGACCCGAGGGAAATATACGGCTGGGAAAAAGCCGAAGAACGGCGGGTGAAAACGGCCGCCCTCATCCTGCACGATGTGGGCCTCAAAAGCGAGCGCAAGGAGTGGGTGGACGACTTCAAGGCAGGCAAGATTGACATCCTCTTTGTGTACAACATGCTGCTCACAGGATTTGACGCGAGGCGGCTCAAGAAACTCTACCTGGGCCGCGTGGTGAAATCGCACAACCTGCTGCAAACCCTCACCCGGGTAAACCGCACCTACCGCGAGTTCCGCTACGGCTACGTGGTCGATTTTGCCGATATCGAGAGCGAATTCGACAAAACCAACAAGGCTTATTTCGACGAGTTGCAGGCCGAGCTCGGCGACGACTTGCAGCACTATTCCGACCTCTTCCTCAAGCCCGAAGAAATCGAAGCCGAAATAGCCAGAATCGAAGCAGCCCTCTTCCATTTCAACACTGAAAACCTCGAGCTCTTCAGCCGGCAGGTGAGTGAAATCAGCGAGCGCAGCACCATGCTCGAACTTGTGAAAGCCCTCAACACCGCCAAGGGACTGTACAACCTGATACGCCTTTCCGGAAATTACGACCTGCTGGAAAAGCTCGATTTCAGGAAACTGACCCAACTCTCGCGGGTGGCCGATGCGCGCCTCGCCCTCATCAACCAAAAAAACGCCCTCGAAAGCGGGGCCGATACCGCCAACCTGCTCAACGTGGCTTTGGAGAATGTGCTTTTTGCATTTACGAAAGTGCGGGAAGAAGAAATGGTGCTGGCCGATGCGCTGAAAGACATTTTGCGGAAAACGCGGGAAATGATGGCCGCCAATTTCGACCCCCGCTCGCCCGAATTTATTTCACTCAAGGAGGAGCTTGAAAGGCTGTTCAAGAAGAAAAACCTCAACGAGGTGAGCAAGGAGGAGATGGAAGCCAACATCGACGCGCTCGAAGCCATTTTTGCGAAAGCGAAAGAAGACGAACGCAAAAACCAATTGCTGCGCGCCAAGTACGACAACGACGCCAAGTACGCCCGCATACACAAGCGCCTGATGGAGAAGGGCGAACCCACCAAAATAGAATCATTGCTCTGCGCCGCCCTGAACGGACTCAAGCAGGCCGCCGATGCGCAAATACTGAAAAACGCGCGCATGCTCGGCAACGAAAAATTTGTGGAGCGCATGCTGATGCAGCAAGTAATCGCACAATTTGAAACCAAACACAAAATACCTCTCAGCGCCGACGAAACGCGCTACATCAACAAACTGGTGGTGAGGGAATACCTAAACGAATACAACGGAAGAGCCGCATGAATATAGCTACACAGCTCAAGACCAAGGAACTGATAGACGGCCTCAAAAACGTGTGCGCCAACTATGGCCTGGGCAACGATGGCAATGAGTACAAAATCATTGTGCAGATGTTTCAGTACAAGCTGATGAACGACAAGTTTGTAAGGGAGCTCAAGCAAAGTCGTCCCGAACTGGCCGGGGTGGAGCAGTTGCAAGACGCCCTCAGCGGGATGGATGCCCATGCCTACGAAAAGCTGCTGATGAACCTCGGCGCCGATACAGCCCTGATGCAACCCCATCAACTGCTGCGCGCCCTGTGGCACCGGCAGAATGAGGACAACTTTCACAAGCTTGTGGACGATACCCTGATAGAAATTGCAGCCGCGAATTCCGACATATTTTCCGTGCAAACGGCCGGAGGCTCCAAGATTGTACTCTTTGACCGCATAAGCCAGTACATCAACGACGAGAGCAAGCGCGACGAGTTTTGCAAGGCCCTTATCAACAAGCTGATCGACTTCAGCTTTGAGCACCTTTTTGACGAAAAGTTCGACTTTTTCGCCACCATCTTTGAGTACCTGATCAAGGATTACAACAAGGACGGGGGCGGCAAGTACGCCGAGTACTACACCCCCCATGCCGTGGCCAAAATCATGGCCCGCTGCCTGGTAAACGAAAGCGTGGAGAGCAAAACCTGCTACGACCCCAGCGCCGGCTCGGGCACCCTGCTCATGAACCTGGCCCACGCGATAGGCGAAGACCATTGCAGCATATACGCCCAAGACATCAGCCAAAAATCATCGACCATGCTGCGGCTCAACCTGATATTGAACAACCTGGTGCACAGTATCCCCAACATCATCGCGGGCAATACCATCACCGAGCCCTACCAAGGCAGCGACTGGCCCGATGAGGGCTTTGACTACATCGTGAGCAATCCGCCCTTCAAGCTCGACTTTAGCGATTACCGCGACAGCCTCGACAGCAAGCACAACAAGGAGCGCTTCTTTGCCGGCATTCCCAAGGAGCCCGGGAAGGCCAAAGACAAGATGGCCATATACCTGCTCTTTATACAGCACATCATGCACCGGCTGGCCCCTTCCGGAAAAGCGGCTGTGGTGGTGCCCACCGGCTTTATCACCGCGCAGAGCGGCATCGACAAAAAGATACGGCAGAAGCTCGTGGAGCATAAATGGCTGGCCGGGGTGGTGAGCATGCCCAGCAACATCTTTGCCACCACGGGCACCAATGTGAGCATCCTCTTCATTGACAAAGCCAACAAAGGTGACGTGGTGCTGGTGGACGCCTCCAACCTGGGCACCAAGGTGAAAGACGGCAAAAACCAAAAGACCCTGCTCAGCACCGCCGAAGAAGACCGCATCATCAGCGCATTCAACCACAAAGAAGCCCGGGAAGACTTTAGTGTGGTGGTGGGCTATGAGGAGATCGCCGCCAAGAATTACAGCCTGAGCGCAGGGCAGTATTTTGAGGTGAAAATTGAGTATGTGGATATATCACCTGAGGAGTTTAGAAAAAGGATCCGGCAGCACTCAAATAATTTGACTGATTTATTCAATAAGTCGAAGGATCTCGAAGACGAGATTTCTGAAAAATTAAATTCCCTCGTGAATGTATAGCGCCAAATCCAAAAGACTTGGAGATATCGTTAACTTCAAAAGAGGATACGACTTGCCCTCTTATGCCAGGCGCCCCGGCGAATTTCCGGTAATTTCCTCTGGTGGATACTCGGGCTTTCATGACGAATATAAAGCTGAGGGCGAAGGGATCGTTACTGGGCGCTACGGCACACTTGGCGAAATGTACTATGTCAAAGGAAAATATTGGCCCCATAACACAGCACTTTATGCCACGCATTTTTTTGGCAATTATCCAAAGTACGTTTTCTATCTCCTGAAATGTCTCGGTCATTTTAAAACCTCAGACAAAAGCACCGTTCCGGGAATCAATAGAAATGACCTCCACGAGGTCAATATCCCGTTTATTGATAGAGAATTTCAAAAGCCTATAGCTGATTTCCTGTTTCAAATCGACACCAAAATCGACCTCAACACCCGCATCAACACCGAATTGGAGTCCATGGCGAAGTTGATTTACGACTATTGGTTTATGCAGTTTGACTTTCCGATCACGGCGGCGCAGGCTGCGGCCATGGGCCGCCCCGAGCTGCAAGGCAAGCCCTACAAAAGCAGTGGCGGAAAGATGGTGTGGAATAAGGAGTTGAAGAGGGAGGTGCCGAAGGGGTGGGCGAACTGCTCACTTTCTGATATTGGTCAGATAGTAGGAGGCAGCACACCGTCAACAACCAAGAAGGAAAACTTCACCCAAGGCGGCTCAGGGATTGCATGGATTACTCCAAAAGATTTATCCATGCACAAAGGCAAAAGATTTATCAGCCATGGGGAGCAAGATGTCACTGAAGAGGGCAGACGATCAGCTTCATTGAATATCATGCCTAAAGGAACTGTGTTGCTCACCTCTCGGGCTCCTGTAGGATACATGGCCATTGCAAGAGGCCCTGTGACCACCAATCAAGATTTCAAATCGCTCATTCCATTGAAAGGAATTTCCACCGAGTATGTCTTTATGACGGTAGAACTGTACCTCCCTGCGATTATCAAGAAGGCCACGGGATCAACCTTTGCTGAAATCTCGATGGCAACCCTGAAAACCATAGAAATTGCCTCCCCGCCAAATGAACTCATCGAAAAATTCACAAGTGCTGTTAGGCCTCTGTTTGAAAAACAAGATGTCCTCGAGAAAGAAAACCAAGAACTCGCCACCCTCCGCGACTGGCTCTTGCCTATGCTGATGAATGGGCAGGTGAAGGTGGGTGATGTGGGGTATGGTGAAGTGGGTGGGGTGAGGATGGCGGCGGAGCCAAGAGAAACTTATGGAAAAAGCAGGGGAGGGTGAAAAAAAACACCACCTACGTTCCATGGGGAAGTTCAGTGGTTCAGGGTGAAGGTATGCAGTATTATTTTCTTTGACAATGGATTATTCTTACTCGAATCGGCCCTTAAGAGAATTAGGGATGATAAGGGGGTTAAGAAGAGATTTGAAGAGTTAAATACTATATTTACAGACTGTCATCATCATATTCAAAGATTTAGTGAAGTATCAGGAAAAACTTCTCAGTCCTAAATGGCAAAAGAAAAGGCTCCGAATATTCGAGCGGGATAATTGGGGTTGTACGAGGTGTGGAAGTGAGGAGCGCACCCTGCATGTGCATCATGTAAAGTATTTCAAAGGACGTGATCCTTGGGAGTACGAGGATCATCTAATGGTCACTCTTTGTGAGATGTGTCATGATTTGGAGCATACACAGATCATTGATCCCGTGCGCAAGTATGAGCACTTCATCATAAGGCAACAAGAGCCTGAAGTGATTAATACTATGAAAATTCAGCTCCACGAGCTCCATGAGAAGTTGAAAGAGCATATTTCGGATGAACTCACCAATGAAATACTAGGAAACATCATGTACCTGAAGAATAAAATCAAGGAGTTAATGCAGTATGCAAAATGAAGAAGTGTATAAACGGCAGATATTTATCAGCCATTAATTCATTCAATTGAAAATAAGCAATGACAGATGAACTCAGAGATTTGGTTGTCCTAGATATTCCGGAATCGCCGCCACGCGAATTAGGGTTTTTGGATATCAGTGGACAGAGCACACGCGAGACAGCCATCTGCCGGGTATATGCACATTTCCTGGATGCCAAAAGATCGCCACAGATTAGCGCTCTACTCTCAACTGCACTATTGAATTTGATCGAACAGGAGTTTAAAAACCGAACGTCCAAAACTGTTGAGCAAAAAGAACTCGACATGGATCAGTTCAAGGTGGAATATGAAGTGGCCACATCTTCCAAGCATAGGATTGACTTGGTACTGCAGAATAATGCGGGCAGGAGTGTTGTAATTATTGAAGCCAAAATATTCCATAAACTCGGCAATCCCCTTCATTCTTATTGGAATCATTACGACTATCCACCTAACCGAAAGGCAGGAGTGGTTCTCAGTCTGGAAAGAATGCCTGTTTCTTCCATAAGGCATGACCATTTCGTCAACATCACCCATACAGAATGGCTGAATGCGACGGTGGCAATGGGCTTGCCGCATGATTTGCCTATCAAAGACTTTATCTATTTCAAAGACTTCATAAATAACATGAACCACCTCTCAACGACAAACGAAATGACACCTGAATTGAGCTTCTACTTAAAACATGCTGACAAGATTGAAAAGGCCATCAAAACCAAGCAATCTGCATTTCAGTTTGTCATCCAACAATTGGAAAAGGCGGCAATAGCTTGTGATCTCAAGATGTTCGGGAGCAATGACGAATGGAAACATATAAATTCTCCAGACAGAAAATCACCAATTTATTTCACCGTCCTTCCGCAAAAAATTTTAACAACAGGTGGGAGAGTATCGGTCATTTTAGAACTGGGAAGTGCTGCTGTAAAACGTGAAAAAGAGCTAAAAGGGATACAGCAGAAATACGCTCATTCCAAAGGCATTAACGAACTGAGCCAAGGGAACTCTTTCTACAGACATTACCTTATTTCTACAATAGAAATCAATCCAGATTCGTTTGGCCAGCTTTCACAAAAGGTATGTGACATTCTAAATGGCCCTCTTGGTGATGCCCGAAAAGAAATGCTCGCGATTTTATCTAAACCAAATACGCCATTCAATGAGGTTTAGATCGCTTCCATCCAAATGGCTCTTTCCTATGCTGATGAATGGACAGGTGAAGGTGGGGGGTGTGGAAGAGGTTAGGATGGCGGCGGAGCCGAGGGGAACTTATGGACTAAATGGTAAAAGAACATGAAAACAATTGCGCTTTGAATTATTTATTTTTTTTTGGCTGTT
>DAIOTP010000111.1:0-10551 GCA_036751905.1 Cryomorphaceae bacterium | reverse complement strand
TGCCGTATCGGCACAATGGGGGCTGTTTTGCCAGGTAATGAGCATGATGTCCTCGTTGCCGACTTGTTCAAATACGATGAGCTCAGTCTCGATGGGGTATATCTCTGACCCGACAAGGTAAAATCCTTCATCAACATTTTGGCTCAGGTTGCTCAGTACGACCTCGAGAGGAGCGGTACCCTCTGTAGGGCTGGCACTGAATGCTGCAAGGCTGGGGTTCACTTCTGGAATTGTGAACTCTGAATTGAAAGAACAGCCCGCGGCATCCACAACTTCAATGGTGTAAGTGCCTGCGCCAAGACCTTCGATCAGGGAGTCGGCTGAAGCTATGCCGTCAATGAAATAGGTCAGAGGGCGCACGGCGTTCAAAACCACTTGCACATCGATCCTGCCATCGGCGGCGCCGCAAGTAGCAGGGCCAAGCACCCATCCATATTCCGAAAATCCTTCACTGAATTGTACTTCAAGGGTGTCGGTGCCGGTACATCCGAAGAGCGAGGCATCCACCCAGTACAAGCCCGTTTCAGTTACGCGCAGGGTATCGGCAGTGCTGCCGGTATTCCATGTGTAGCTGGGGCCTTCCGGCAAAATAAGTGACACGGTATCACCCAGGCATGCGAGTAGGTCGGGCCCCAGGTCCACATGGAAATCATCGATTACTTCCACGGTGACCTGTGAGGCATAGTCTTGCTCACATATATCGCTGATAAGGGCGGTGAATACGGTGGTTTGCTCAACAGTTGCTATAGGTTCGGGACTGAGAAAATCATTGAGAAATTGGGCAGGAGCCCATTTGTAATTGGCATAAGCGCCTCCATTGGCCCCTATAGCAATGGGTTGTCCTGCGCAAGTTTGAAATGTAATGGGCTCATTTTGAAATACGTGGTAAAGGCATATGTCCATTTGACAGGCCTGGCCTCCTGTAGCGCCAGTGAAGCCCCAATACACATTGGGGTTGCCATTGAATGCATTCGCTACAATATCATAAGTCATGAAGACCCGCTGGTTGCACTGATAAAATACCCGGAATTGCTTTGTGACGGGATTCCATGTAATCTGTACTTCGTAGCTCGTTCCGTTTTTGATACTGGGAAAGGGCCAGGCCTGAATGGGACCAAACAAATGATCTATGCCATTGTGCAGCACATTGCCATTGCGGTGTACTGCGATGTGGTCAAAATTGGGATCAGCCAGATTGTTGTTGGTGAATATGTCAAATTCCACCGCAAACGACGGTGTAATACCCTCATAGCCCATGCCTTCGCCATCATTGCCCAGTGCCTCCGGGCCTTCGGATTGAAACGCAAAAGTAATTCCATCAGCACCAGCCGGATTATTGCTGAACCTCATGTAAAAGTCAATGCGAAAGGGCTCTTCCAAACTGATGGGCTCCGCGCTCCATACGCTTCCTTTTTGCCAAGGCTCCTGCTCACTCAATCTGAAACAATCGCTGCCTATCTGTTGCGCATCGCCATTGATGATGAAGTTTTGCGCATGCACGTGAATCGCTATCAAATTAAAAACAAAGAAGCACCCTGTGCCGAGCATGAATTTCATGGTGTTAAAGATACACTTATCTACCCCAGTACCCTAAGCGTGCGGCAACATGAAGTGTAGGATTTGATTTGGTAAATTTTTAACAAATATTGAAAAGCAGGTGCTTAGCGGGGAATAATTCTTGGATATAATTTTAAAAAAAATGCCATGAACCTTATCCAGCGCTTCTTATTCGTCCCAATATCAATGGTTGTATTGACAGGCTGCCACAGCTATCAATATGTTCTTTTGAGCAGTGAACTGTCTAAAGATGCTTCCACAAAGCAGCTTTACTTCGATGAGCACAATGACGTGGTGGTGTACTTTGATTTTTTTGGTGAAAATATGCCCATTGACCTCACCATTCAGAACGATGCGGATGAACCTTTGTATATCGATCTCAACCGAACTGCATTTTTACAAAATAAACAGCTTATTCATGCCGGATTGGTCTCTTCCCCGCAACTCAGACATGACCTTGCAAGCGACATAGATCTCATAAGGGCAGAGACACTCCCTGCAGGTCCGTTTACCGAAGTGCAGCCCGGAAGCTACATCGTAATTCAGGTAGCGCCCTTTGAAGCGTTTTACAAAAAGGGGTTGAATTTCAAGTATGAACCCAATCGGGCTGAGTTCTATGCCCCTTCCTTGCGTCACTTGTTGATGCATGACCTGAATGCATCGGGCCGTGAGTTTGAAATAGTGATGTACTTTGCCCGTCAGCCTGACTTTAGCGATGGGTGGCGGCGTAGCGCTATGTTCAAGGAAGAAGCAATATTCAAAACAGGAACCATGCCTCAGCACTTTCCGGAGCAAAAGGGCACAATGTACTACACCCACCACCACCGCGCCGGGTTGGCTACGTTGCTTTCGCTTACCGCAGTCTTTGGCGGTTTGGCCTTGCTCGTGGCCATAGCTCCCGATGCTGAACCTTAAAGGCATTCTTTACATTTGCACCATGCAGAATGAAGAAGCATTTGCACAATTTGTTGCCGATTGGTTGGAGCAAATCGGTGTGCCGCAAGAGTCAAGTCATTTTTTGAAAATGGTTGTGCTCACGCTATTAACGCTTTTTATTGCGGTGTTGATTTGGGTGATCGGGCAAAAAATTATCAACAAGTTTGCTGGCCGCCTTGCCAAGCGCACGCGCACCAACTTCGATGATTACCTCGTTGAAAAGGGTTTTTTCCGCAAGGTGGGCCACATCATACCCATCTCGGTGATCAGCACCTTGACGCCTATCGTATTTACGGACTATCCTGATGTGAAGGCCTACGTGGACCGCATAAGTGATGGACTTTTCATCTTCTTTGTGTTGCGCGCTATCGACGCATTTATCAACGCTTCCGGACGTTATTATGCCACCAATCAAAAATATAAGGATAAACCTGTTGCCAGTTTTACACAGCTGGGCAAAATCATTATTTGGTTATTTGGTAGCCTTCTGTTGGTTGGAATTGTGCTGGGTGAGAGCCCTTTTCGCATGTTTACGGCATTGGGGGCGGCTTCAGCTGTATTGTTGTTTGTGTTCAAAGACGCCATTTTGGGTTTTGTTGCCAGTATACAGATGACTGTCAACGATATGATACGTCTTGGCGATTGGGTTTCCGTGCCCAAATACGGTGCTGATGGCGATGTGATTGAGATAAATCTCACAACAGTGAAAGTTCAAAATTGGGACCGCACAATCAGCACTGTGCCCACTTACAGCTTTGTAAGTGACGGGGTGACCAATTGGCGCGGAATGCAAGAAAGTGGGGGCCGCAGGATCAAACGTGCGGTGCGCATCGAGATAAGCAGCATCAAGCTCTGCGATCAGGAAATGTTGGTGCGTTTCCGCAAAATTGAGCTTGTACGACCCTACATTGAGCAACGCAGTCTTGAAATTGCCGAGTACAACAGCTCCCACGGGGTTGATACCGATGGAAGTATAGTCAATGGTCGCCGTATGACCAATATTGGCGTGTTTCGAAATTATGTATTGGCCTACCTGAAAAACAATCCGCGCATCAACCAGGAAATGTCACTTATGGTGCGACAGCTAGAGCCCACAGAACATGGTGTGCCTTTGGAGGTGTACTGTTTTAGTGCCATCAAAACATGGGTAGAGTATGAAAGTGTTCAAAGCGATCTTTTTGATCACATTTTTGCGGCAGCGCCCCATTTTGATCTAGAAATTTATGAAGCCCCCAGTGGCTCTGATATACGCAGCATTCAACTATCAATCCAGCAAGCAAGATGAAACAAAACCATGAAATTGACTACCGCATCATTGGGCACGAAATGCAGTGTGTCGAGATTGAACTTGACCCGCAGGAATCGGCCATTGCTGAGGCAGGTAGCCTCATGTATATGGATCAGGCCATTGACATGCGAACCATATTTGGCGATGGCTCTGACCGCGAGCAAGGTGTACTCAATAAATTCTTGAACGCCGGCAAGCGCGTACTTACAGGTGAAAGCCTGTTTCTCACAATGTATACCAACGTGGGTTATGGCAAACGCCATGCAACTTTTGCATCCCCTTATCCGGGAAAAATTCTGGCCATGGATTTGCACTTACTAGGCAATAAACTCATTTGCCAGAAGGATGCCTTCCTGTGCGCAGCCAAAGGGGTAAGCATCGGCATCGAGTTTCAGCGCCGCATTGGTGTGGGCCTTTTCGGTGGGGAGGGCTTCATAATGCAGAAGCTTGAGGGTGATGGCATGGCCTTCGTGCACGCAGGGGGTACCATTGTAGAAAAAGAGCTTATGCCTGGCGATATGCTGAGGGTGGATACTGGTTGCCTGGTGGCATTTACCCAAACGGTGCACTATGACATCGAGATGGTGAAAGGTATACGCAATGCATTTTTTGGCGGTGAAGGGCTGTTTCTCGCTACTTTGCGCGGCCCTGGAAAGGTTTGGATTCAAAGCCTTCCATTCAGTCGTCTGGCCGATCGCATCATCGCTTCCGCTCCAAAAATGGGCGGCAAGCGCAAAGATGAGGGAAGTATACTCGGAGGCCTTGGCGATTTAATCGGAGGAAACAACAGGTTTTAAAGGAACTTCTCCAAGCCAGAATGGCTGGTAAACACCAAAGCCGCACCTTCGTGCGGCCCGGATGCATTTGGATTATGGTTGATTGAATTATTCAGCAAGCATGTACTCAATAATGTCCGTGCTGGTCACGATTCCTTTCAGCTCACCATTTTTCAAAACGGGTAGTGAGTGAAATTTTTCATCCACAAGTATGCGTGCCACCGCTCCAATGGGGGTATCATGCTCCACACAGCGCGGCTTGTGGCTCATTATTTGCTCAACTGTAAGCATATCAAGTATGGTTTGCTCCTCGGCTTCAGCCATAAATACACCGCCAAAACTTAAGCGCATTACATCGTTCCGGCTTATGATACCTATCAGTTCATGACCATCCATAACGGGTATGTGTCGAATTTTTTCTTTGCGAAATATTTCACTGACATCTCTGAGGTTGTGCGTATCACGATTTACAGTTATTAGCTTCGAGCTCATGATGTTGCTTACTGGATCTTGATATTTCATAATCTTGGAATTGTGTAATTCAAAGGTGCCAATATGGCTGTTTTTTGATGGTGACATTCATCAGTTGTCTGGCTGATAGTTATCAGCTTTCCGGTTAACCTGAGACCAGAGCGGGCAAAGCCCGGGTTGATAACTTTGTTGATATATGGCGCTTTCGAAGTTGCACATCCACCTTTACTTCCATAGTTTTGTATCAACTCCCCGCAATTGTATCCTGTGGAAACTATGCTTGCATTTTTCGGAAAGAAAAAACTCAACGAAGTCAAAGTCGCAAATATTTTCGTCAACGCTGTTCAGCGATTGATTGACAATGGTTTTGAAGAAGTCGTGGGCTTGATCAACGACTCGCCCGAATTTGTGAGCAAACCCCATATTAGCCCTGACGATATAGGTCCATTTACCCTTGTGGTGATAGCTGGTAATCTGCAGCGCATACCTGAGCACTTCGATTCAGGGCAGGACCGCCGCATTGCCGAACACATCCTCGAGCATTTCGCCGAGATTTATGAACTTGACAAGATGGAACTTGCTCAAATGGTGAGTGAAACGCGCAAATTTATGATGCGCAAAAATCATCCGAGCAAGAACGTGCCCACGGCCATGGCCAAGGCACTTTTTTGCAGGTATGAGCTCAATAAGCATCAGGAAGGTTATTTCAAAAGCCTGGACACACCCAATCCAATTTTCTTGCAGCGGCTAAAGGAAGCGCTCGAAAATTTTCTTTGGGATTGGCGCGCCTTCCACAGCAAGTACAAGGTGGTTTGAGGGTGCTTATGTGATTGGCTCGTCCAAAACCGTTTATTAACAAATTTAATGTGAGCGTTGTTACCTCGTCATGCTTACATTCCCCTTAGCTTTGTAAGCTTCATTAGCACGACGCAACTTATCATGGCATTTAAGGAAACCAAAATCTATTCTGTTTTCACATTTACTTGTCCGCGTTGCCATGTTGGGCCCCTTTTTACAGGAAAAACCTACAGCACGCAGTTGGGCAAAATGCCCAAAATCTGTGCCCATTGCGGAGAACGATTTGAGCCCGAGCCGGGCTTCTATTTCGGTGCTGCTTATGTAAGCTATGCATTGACGGTGGCACTCTGGGTGGCATGGTTTGTAGCACTTACCACTTTCGAGGCCATAGGCCTCTTCACATGGAGCTTTGCAGAAAATGCGCTAGAATTCCTTGTGGGTGGCGTGCTGTTACTGCTTGTGCTCTTGCCATTGATCTACAGGTTTTCCCGTGCCATTTGGATCAATATGTTCGTATCGTACAAGAAAGATGCGGCGGCCATCAATAAGGATCGAATCAAGAGCAATGGGTGATTACCTCCCGAGCAGTCCATATTTGATCATGCAATACAAAGCCCTGAAGCCATCACGCCAACCTATTTTTTTCCCTTCCTCATAGGTGCGGCCGTAATAGCTGATGCCCACCTCATAAATACGGATGCGCGCAATGCGGGACACCTTGGCTGTCACTTCCGGTTCAAAGCCAAACCGTTTTTCTTGCAAGTCTAAACCCTGAATGATCTCAGCCCTGAACATTTTGTAACAGGTCTCCATATCGGTAAGATTCAGGTTGGTGAACATATTTGAAATGAAAGTCAGGAACTTATTGCCTAAACTGTGCCAAAAAAACAGTATCCGATGGGGATTTCCACCCATAAATCGGGAGCCGTACACCACATCGGCTACACCGGCGAGCATAGGCTTTAACAAGATGTTGTATTCCTCCGGATCGTACTCCAGGTCGGCATCCTGTATGATGATCAGGTCGCCAGTGGCTTCGCGGATGCCCGTATGAAGCGCAGCTCCCTTGCCTTGATTCACAGCATGGTTGAGTAAGCGGATTGGGAATTCAGGGTGCAGGGCCATGTAGCGTTCTATGGCTTCTGCTGTGTCATCTTTTGAGCAGTCATTGACCACAATGACTTCCTTTTGCAAGCCACCATCCAATTTCACAGCACGCACTTTATCCAGAATCAAATGAATAGTACGGCCCTCGTTGTAGGCTGGGATAACAATGCTAAGGCTTCGAAAAGAGGTTGACATATACAGTGAATTGTTGTGTGCTAAAATCTTTAAAAACGATCATTCGGTGCTCTGCCATCGAAATGATTCAAGCCGCTGATCAATCCAGCTGATGAATTGCTGTACCTTTTTTGGCACTTCAAACCGAGCCCTTACCATATGCTCCTGCTCCCCCTGCCTCATATACAGCATGGCGGCGGGAAGGTCTTGTATGCTGGCGAAATCATATACCGGATCGAAGTCAAAAAAGCCCACACGGACAGCCTCTGTCAAGAGCGCATCTATCTCATTAGCATCGAGCCTCGATTCGAAATGACCCATGCGCTCCACAAAGTTTACACCATGCCATGTGGCGTAGCCACTTTCATAAATATGCACCTTGAATGCTGGGCACTTCCCGAAGCACGCAGTGCGTTCAAATGACAGTATGAGTGTATCCTTTGGCAATTCAGGAGTTTGGGCTACTGCCACAGTGTCAGGGGAGGGGAGTGCTGCGCTTTCTGGAGTGGAATCGCCCACAGCGCTCTTGTTTTTGCAAGCCACCAAGGCCAATGCGCTCAGCATTAAAAACCAAAACTGGAGGTGCACAGTAACATGTGGGAGGGCAGGGCGCATAGCAGGAAAGTAGTATAAATGGGTGCAAATGTAATCAACCCAATTGGCTACACCACAAAGCTTGCCAAAATGCTCCTGAGATTTGCATGCTTCATTGGCGCTCCTTTTGTAGATTCGGCAAAAAAAAATAGTCGGATGACCAGAAAGAAATTACTTGTTGCTACCGGAGGTGGTGACTGCCCCGGGCTCAATGCCGTAATACGTGGTATTGTGAAGCGTGCTGCCCAAACCGATGATTGGGAGGTGTGGGGAAGTATGGAAGCCTTTCATGGAATCATGGAGACACCCATGCGGCTTATCCAGCTCAACGAAGAGGCTACTGCGGGCATACATGTGCGTGGCGGGACCATCATCAAAACTACCAACAAAGGCAATCCCATGAGCCTGCCCACAGTGCAACCCGATGGCAGCACCCGGGAGGAAAACCGCGTTCCATGGCTTATAGAGCGCATGAAAGGCGCCGGCTTTGACGCGGTAGTCAACATAGGAGGTGATGGATCTCAGGCCATTTCGCAGGCCTTGCACGAGGCGGGGATGCCTGTTATCGGTGTTCCCAAAACCATCGACAACGATTTGGGCTCGACCGACTTTACCTTTGGCTTTCAAACTGCTGTGCAAACTGCTACAGACGCCTTTGACAGGCTCGTAACAACCGCCAGCAGCCACCACCGTGTGATGATCATGGAAGTAATGGGGCGCGATGCCGGATGGATTGCATTGTATACCGCCATAGCGGGAGGCGCTGAGGTATGCCTCATTCCCGAAGTCCCCTACGATGTGGATCAAATTTTGTCCCGCATTAATGACCGGTACGCGCTGGGCCGTGGATTTGTAAATATTGTGGTAGCCGAAGGAGCTTCCTCCAAAAATGGCAGCATTACTTCGTCCGCTGGAGAGCCCGGCCGAAATGCTGTGCGCCTGGGAGGCGTGGCCTATACCCTTTCGCAACAGCTCAAAGATGCCGGGCTGCAGGCCGATGTGAGAGAAACTGTGCTCGGGCACATTCAGCGGGGTGGCACCCCAACTGCGTATGACCGCGTTATCGCGTCAGTATTTGGCGTAAAGGCCATGGAGCTTGTGCTTGAAGGGCGGTGGGGCCACCTTGTAGTGCTCCGCGACAACGACTATTGCGCTGTACCCATCAAAGAGGCCATCAGCGCTTACAATTTCGTAAATCCACAAGGCACCCTCGTGCGCGCTGCAAGAGGATTGGGAATCTCGTTTGGAGATGCATGATGCACGCCAACAGACAGTAATTGCGTTTGATCATTACCAAAGCGCCATAAGTGTATTGCTGAGCAGTATTTCATTGCTGGCCTGAGCAATTCACGTTTCTTTGCACCATGTTTCCACAAAATTGCTAAGTCGCGTTGGCCATAATTGGATTATTGACGTGGTCATTCCTGCCTGGAACGAGCAGCAGTCGGTGGGTCTCGTCATACATGATATTCCCCAAGGCCGCGTGCGTCATATTGTGGTGTGCGACAACAACAGCACCGACCTTACAGCGCGCACAGCTGCCGAGGCAGGGGCCGTAGTGGTTCACGAATCTGAGCAGGGCTACGGAGCCGCGTGCCTGCACGGGCTCAATTTTTTGCGGAAGCAAAATCCCTTGCCCGATATTGTGGTTTTTCTCGATGCCGACTACAGTGACCACCCCGAGGAGCTGCCTCTGCTGCTGGAGCCTATTTTTTCGGGAAAAGCAGAATTGGTGATCGGTGCGCGTGTGGCCCGCTTACGCGAAAAAGGCAGCATGATGCCCCAACAGATTTTTGGAAACTGGTTGGCAACGTGGATGATGCGTGTCCTGTTTGGAGGGCGGTTTACTGATCTGGGTCCGTTTAGGGCCATTACCTGGCGGGCTCTGGAAGAAATCGGGATGCAGGACCGCAACTTTGGCTGGACTGTGGAGATGCAGGTTAAGGCCTTAAAAACGAAAATAAGCTGGGCCGAAGTGCCTGTACACTACCGCTGCCGCAAAGGCGTCTCGAAAGTATCGGGTACAATCAAAGGCTCCGTCATGGCGGGGTATAAAATCATTTATACAATTTTGCGCTATGCATAGCTGGGAATGGCTGCTCGTCGGGTTGTATGGCATTGGGATGCTTTTCATCTTTGCCTACAGCCTTGTGCAGCTGAGTTTACTGATTCGCTACCGCAATAATGCCGGGAAGCCCGCCGCCGAAAAGCATCATCCCGATCCTGACCAATGGCCCAATGTGTTGGTGCAGCTCCCTGTGTACAACGAGCGCTACGTGGTGGAGCGCCTGATCGATGCAGCCGCTGCCCTCGACTATCCACGCGAGAATCTCGAGATTCAACTGCTCGACGACAGCAACGATGAGAGTTTTGGGATCGCTTCCGCAAAAATAGCTGAATGGAGAGCCCTTGACATCAACATCAGCCAGGTGAAGCGCCCCAACCGAAGTGGCTTCAAAGCAGGTGCGCTCGATTACGGCCTTGGGTTGAGCATGGCACCATTCGTGGCCATTTTCGATGCCGACTTCGTACCCGATCCACAATTTCTCAAACGCACCATGCCCCTTTTTGCAGAAGCAAATACCGGTATGGTGCAAACCCGCTGGGCCCACCTCAACCGCGATTACAGCCTGCTCACTTCAGTACAGGCTTTTGCACTCGATGCGCACTTCACAGTCGAGCAAGGCGGGCGCAACCTCGGCCACCATTACATCAATTTTAATGGAACGGCAGGGGTGTGGCGACGCACTTGCATCGAGGATGCAGGCGGATGGAGCGCCGATACCCTTACCGAAGACCTTGACCTCAGCTACAGGGCACAAATGCGGGGCTGGCGCTTTTGCTATCTCG